>DASYOE010000161.1:0-20213 GCA_036008105.1 Candidatus Lustribacter sp.
TCGCCAGCATCAACCAGAGCGCCGGGCCGCGGAAATGGCCGTTGAAGCAGTTGCCGCGCCTCAAAGGCGCAGCGACGCACGTCATCATCACCCAATACGATCTGCCCAGCCGCCTCGATCAGCCGCACGACGTCATCGGCACGCCTGACGGCATGATCTGGTACTCGGACTTCGGCCAGCAATTCCTCGGCATGCTGGATCCGAAAACCGGTAAGGTGACGGAGTATCCGGTGCCGGCGCTCAAACCCGGCTACATCACCGGCGGACTCGAGCTCGACCAAGATCCGGATCATAACCTCTGGCTCGCCAACATGTTCCAGGGGCAAATCGACCGCTTCGATCCCAAGACGAAAACGTTTACGACGTTTGCCGTGCCGGCAGCCGAGCATCCCGACTTCACTCAGGAGTCGATGGTGATGCCGGTGCACAGCAGCGACGGCAAGGTTTGGACGAACAACCAAGACGATCACTCGTTCCGGCGCCTCGATGTAACGACCGGAAAATTCGATTCGTTCGGTCCCTACTACTACCCCGGCTCGACGACGCATACGTTCAACGCGTACGGGATGGTCTCGGACAAAGCGAACACGCTGTGGCTGATGGATTTTGGCGGCACGGCGATCGCGCATTTCGACCCGGCGACCAACACGTTCAAGATCATGCCGACGCCCACGGCGCTCGCTCGTCCGCGGCGCGGACGCGTCGACGATCGCACCGGGCTATTCTGGTTCGCCGAATACGGTGGCAATCGCATCGGAATGTACGACACGAAGGCCGACAACGGCACCATCCGTGAGTTCGAGTTGCCGACGCCGTTCGACTCGCCCTACGACGTGGTTTCGGACAAAAACGGTCAGGTGTGGACCGGGTCGATGGTCACCGACCGCGTGTCGCGACTCGACCCGGCGACCGGTCACTTCAGTGAGTGGCAGCTTCCGGTCGACACGAACATCCGTCGCGTGTGGGTCGACAACACGACGAACCCGGTGACGCTGTGGGTCGGAAACAACCACGGCGCATCGATCGTGCGCGTCGAACCAACGCAGTAATCGGTCAGTTATCGATCATCGTCCGGGGATCGAACCCCGCGACCACGATGTTATACTTCATTGCGGCGTCCGCCAGCGGTTGAATGAGGCGGATGTCGAGTGAGGTGGCGACGATTTGCTGCGGTTGCGCGAGGATGGCGGCAGGCTCGACGCCCGTGAAGTTGGAGATGATCGGGATCATCTGAGCGCGGTGGGCGTTCGCGTACGCGCCCGCTTCGTCGATGACGCGCCGGAACGTCGCGACGAGCGCCTTGTTCTTGGCGACGTAGTCGGTGGTCGCGAAGTACGCCGCCTGGAGAAAACGGCGTGCGATCGCGGTGTTGGCGTTGGCTAGCAAACGCACTTTGCCGCTCGCGATCGCCTGCCCGAATTGCGGGTTCGGCATCGTTCCCCCATCGATGCGGCCGGCCTCGACCGCCGCCGCCATCGCGGATGCCGGAATCTCGACGTAGCGCAGCGTTTTCGAGTCGCCGCCGGTCGCATCGACCCACGCCATCGTGCCGAGCGCGGTGAGATCGTTGAGCGCGCCGACGCCCATGATCTTGCCGTTGCAATCTTTCCCGGTCTTGAGCGTCGAGTTGGGAGCGACCACGAGGCCCGACGTTGGGCCGTCGCCCGAATAGATCCCGGCCGGTGCGACGAGCACGTACGGGAAGCCCTTCGAACGGCCGGCGAGGATCGAGACCAGGCTCGATTTCCCGATGTCGACCGCATTGCCGGCGACGGCGGCGGCCACCGCCGAACCGCTCGACGCCTTCTGAATCACGATGTCGAGGCCGGCCTTGCGGAAGGCACCGCTCTCGATGCCCCACAGCAGGGCGATGAGGTCGTCGTTGGGCGCCGACGCGACCGTGATCTGCGTGAGCGTCTGCGCTCGCGCCGCCACGGGCAGCAGCGCGGCCGCGCCGCCGATCGCACCGATCGAAGCTACGAATCCCGCGCGCTTCATAGGCTCGCGATCAGATCGCTCGCGGCGATCGTCTGCTTGACGGCTTTGTATTTCGTCGCGATGGCGATGATCGGCGCAAGCATCTGCGGATCGAGGCTCGTTGCGTAACGCGCCCGCGTCATCTTTTGCACGACTGCGGGTTCGAGCTTGGAGACCCGTTCGACGACGCGCGCCGTATCGTCGTGATGCGCGTTCGCCCAGCGCGCCGTTTCGTAGATCGCGCGCGTCATGCGGCGCGCGGCGTCGGCGTTGGCCGCGAGCCACGCGCGCCGGGCGTAGAACAGGGTCAGGGGAAACGACTTGGCTACCACGTCGTAGGGTTTGCCGACGAACCGCAGCTTGTCCTTATCGACGGAGAGGTGGGGCTCGCCGGCAACGGCGCCGGCGATCGCGCCACGCAGCAGCGACTCGATCATGCCGGAGCCGGTCATCTCCACGAACTTGGTTGTGCCGGGATCGGCACCGTTCTGGCGTAACCACTCGCGGGTCGATATTTCCGTCAGCGAATTGAGTGAATTCAAGGCGATCGATTTGCCTTCGAAGTCTTTAGCGGTTTGAATCGGGCCGTCTTTACCCACGACGAGCACCGTCGTCGGCGCATCGCTCGAATACAACGCGGCGGCCGCAAAGATCGCGAAGGGAACCCCGGCGTTGATCGCGTTGGTGACTTGAATGACGTCGCCGAGCCCGACGTCGATGGCATCCCCGGCGCACGCTTGAAGAATGATCCCGCCGGTTGCGAACGTCGACACGTCGACGCTCACGCCGGCCCGGTCGAACGCTCCGCTTTCGAGGCCGTAGTACGGTTCGCTCAGCGTATCGCCGAGCCCGGCGCCCATGCGAATCTTCGCGCCGGCCTGTGCGCCGGCCGAAAACGGCAGGGCCGCCGCTAGCGGCGCAGAGAGCAGCGCGATCGATCCGGCCCGGGAAATCGCTTTCATGCGCCTAAATATAGCACACCTATGCTCAGCGCCGAAGACAACGAACTCATCACCCGCGTCGGACGCGGAACGCCGATGGGCAACCTGCTGCGCCGCTACTGGATGCCGTTTCTCTTCAGCGCCGATCTCGATGCCGACGGCAAGCCGGAACGCGTCAAGCTGCTGGGCGAGAATTTGCTGGCGTTTCGCGATAGCGCCGGTGCGATCGGCCTGATCCAGGAGCACTGTCCGCATCGTCGCGCGTCGCTGTACTTCGGCCGCAACGAAGCATGCGGCTTGCGCTGCATCTACCATGGGTGGAAGTTCGACGTCCACGGCACCTGCGTCGATCTGCCCAGCGAACCCGACGTCAGCAATTTTCGCGACAAGATCCAGATCACGTCGTATCCGTGCGTGGAGAAGTGCGGCTTCGTCTGGACGTACATGGGCCCGCTGCCGGCGCCGGAACTGCCGCGCTTCGAATGGATGGATCTGCCCGAGACGCATCACGTGGCGTCGATGCGCGTCCAGTACACGAATTGGCTCCAGGCGCTCGAAGGCGAGTTCGACCAGAGCCACGTCTCGTATCTGCACAGCAGCTTGAACGTCGAGGCCGGTCACGACCGCACGCTCGTCGACAGCATTCGCTCCGCCGACCGGCATCCGGTCTTCGACGTGATCAACATGCCGTACGGCACGTGCATCGCGGCCGGCCGTGAAGCCCCCGGCGATCAGCGCTACTGGCGCATCTCGCAACATTCGATGCCGTTCTTCGCGCAGACCGGGCCTTATGGCCGCGACCCGAAGCGGCCGTGGCGCGCGTGGGTGCCGATGGACGATACGACCGTCGTCGTCCTCGGATTGCGGTATCATCCCCTCCGTCCGCTGACCGCCGAAGAACGCACGTCGGCGCTCGCGCGCTCGAGCGTCGAGAACATCGCGCCCGAACTGCGGGCGCCGGTGACGTCGCAGCCGTTCGGCCGCTACCGCCCGCTCGCATCGATCGACAACGACTTCTTCCAAGATCGTGACGTGCAACGCACCAAGACGTATTCGGGCATTCCGGAGTTCTGGGCCCAAGACGCCTCGGTGCAAGTGAGCATGGGCCCGATCTGCGATCGAACGCAAGAGGCGTTGGGCACCAGCGACATGGCCATCATCGCCGTGCGCAAACGGCTGCTGACGGCCGCGAAAGAGCTGCGCGACGAGGGCATCGTGCCGGCCGAAATCGCCAACCCGAATTGGTATCAAGTTCGCTCGGACGCCGTGCTCGTACCGGCCAACGAAGCCTGGTTCAACGCAACCGCCGAACGCCGCGTCGCCACCCCCGGCGTAAACCCCGACGCCCCCTAACACCACAATGCGGGCGGCTAGCTCGTTGCGATGAAATCTCGGGCGTCGAAAGCGGCTGGGATCACTTTGAATTTTGCGGCGTCGTCGATGAGGGGCTGGATCAGTTTGGGGTCGAGCTCCGTTCCGTAGGCCATGCGATTCATCCGGGCGACGACGCTTGGATCCTGGCCGCTGAATTTCGCGATCGCATCAACGGTCTGGGCGTGGTGATCGTTGGCGTAGATGGCCGCTTCGTGCAGCGCGGCGCGAAACGCGCGGACGATGCCCGGATTGGCGCGCACGTAATCGCGCGTGCTGAACCACGCGGTCAGCGCGAACTGCGGCGCGATCGCGGCATCGGTATCGGCGAGAAGACGGACTTTCTTGGTGTCGAGCGCGCTGGTGTAGAAGGGATCGGTCAGGTTGCCGACGTCGACGCGCCCGCTCACGACGGCCTCCGCGATCGCCGAGATCGGAATCTCGAGCAGCTTCAAGCTCGTCCAATCGCCGCCGTGCGCGTCGACCCAGGCATAGGCCCCGATCGTGTAGAGGTCGTTCAGGGCTGAAACAGCGACGAGTTTGCCGTTGACGTCGGCGCCCGTTCTTATCGGCGAGTCGGACCGGACGATCATCCCGCTGTGCGTGCTGCCGGATTTGTAGACGCCGCCGGGAAAGATCAGCACGAGGGGCACGCCGTGCACGTGCGCGTTGATGAGCGACATGACGCTCGCTTTCCCGAGCGCGTACGCGCCGCCGATCACCGCGGCGGTGGTCGCCGAGCCGGAGCGCTGCGCGGCGAAATGCACGTCCAGGCCGTGCGCGCGCAAGATGCCGGCATCCTGCGCGTACAACGCCGGCGTCATGCCGTCTTCGGGCACGCCGCCCGCGTCGATCGGTATGAGACTTTGCGCACGGGCTGCTAGCGGGAAAGCGGCCAGCGCCGCCCCCGCGAGAAGCGCCCGCCCGCGCGTCACCGGTGCGGTCACGCGACGGGCAAGGTGAGTTGCGGAGTGATGCCGCGCTTGCGCATCTCTTCCAGCCAAATCGGATGGATGCGCGGATCCTGATCCTCGTACTCGATCTGATTGCCGCCCTCTTTGATGCTGCGCGACGTGGCCTGCTTGCGCTCGGCCGTGGCGAGGGACTGGCGCCGTCCCGATTCGGTCAGCGGATAGCGGATGTTCCCCAGACCCGTCGCCACGTAGCGCGACGCGTGATTGCTCGTGACGAAGTGCTGGTGGAACTGGCCTTCACAGGGCGGGAACACGACGCCGTGCTTCCAGTCGACGCGCGTGAAGTCGCCGCCGGCCTGGTCCCACAACAGCGAGTAGCCGTCGCCGGTGAGCGTCAAGACGTGCGTCCCGGCTTTGTGCCGGTGACCTTTCTTGTAGGTCGCCGCCGCGATCTCCGAGATGTGGGCGTGCATGATCCCGTCGGCGAGCAGAAACTTGATGCTCATCGACCCTTTGCCGCGATCTTCCCACGGTGTCAATTCGACGGTTGCCAGATCGGGCACGAAGTTCGTCTCCCACACGTCGTTTCCGGCGCGCATGAGGTGCAGGTCGCCTTCGCCGCGGTAGTATTTTTCCTGACCGATGCGATCTTGGAACGCACCCGGCGTGCCGAAGATGAACTCTTCATTGTGAAAGATGTTCATGATCATCGGCAACGTGGTCGTCGAGACCATCAGCGCACGCGCTTTTCCGCTCGCGTTGTAGTGGCGGTATTTGGCGTTGAGCGGTATCCCGAAAAAGCTGCGCGGTCCCCACTCGAAACTGCGCCGGCTGCCGTCGCCTAGCTCCAGCTGCGTGCTGCCGCTGCCCTCGAGCACGTAGTAGATTTCCTCGTAGAGATGCTGCTGCGGTAGGGTCGAGCCGCCGGCCGGGATATCCAAGAGGAACATGTTGCAGTAGTCGCCGCTGCCGTTGAAGTGCGCGGCGGCGCCCTTGACGCCGAAGCGCGGCCAATCGGCGGTTTCGACCTCGAACAAATCGAGCGAGAGGCCGTGCGCGACCCGCAGCCCTTCCTTTTCGACCCAGTCTTGATACGAATTGATCCCGTAGCGGGGCTGCGTTTTGGTTTCCATCCTCGTTCCTCTCAGGCTTCGGCGCGTTCGCCGGCCACGGCGTTTTGATGCATCAACGTGACTTCGCGACGTGCGCGGCTCGACTCGAGCACCGCCGTGCATACTTCCAGGGTGGCGAGGCCCCAGCGTCCATCGTGAACGATCGGCTGCCCGTCGGTCAGGTACGCGTGCAGTTCGTTCATCTCGAGCATCCCCATCCGCCCTTCGCGCGTGCTCGCGACTTCCCGCCGCCCGTTCGCGTCGTAGACGTACACGCCGTGCGGTGACTGGCGCACGTCGCCGCGCTCGCAGTTCGCGACCGTGAGGCCGAACCAGCTGAGCTCGCGCGCCGCGACGTCGCGTACGCCGAAACGAATCTGCGCTTTGCCGTCTTCGCCGCCGGCGGCGCCGGTGAGCCCACGGCGGACCGCAACGCGTTCGTCGTCGGCGTACATGCGCGTGCCGTGACCCCAGGTCAACTCCGAGGTGTCGAAATACCCGTACCCGTTGTAGCTGATCGTCGCCGGCGTTCCGTCGTCGAACTCGAGGAAGGCGGAGAAATTGCCCGCACACGGCCGCTCCGTCATCCAGCGGCCGACGCTGCCGCGCACGCTGCGCACGCGCCCGCCGCCCAGCAAACGCACCGTATCGATCAGATGCGGACCGTGCCGGTACAGCACGCCGCCGCCGCGCGCTTCATCCAGCTCTTCGGCCACGCGCGGCTTCAGCAGCCAATCCGTCGACAGCCAGCTGTTGATGGCGATCGTGCGGCCCAACTCTCCCGACGCCACGATCTCGCGCATCAGGTGAATGTCGGGGTGCATGCTGAACGTTTGCCCGCAGACGAGCTGCACGCCGTTTGCGCTCGCGGCCGCGCACATCGCGATGCATTCGTCGACCGAGAGCGCCATCGGCTTCGTGCAGATGACGTGCTTGCCGTGCTCGGCGGCGAGGATCGCGTGCCGCGCGTGAAACTCGTTGGGCGTGGCAATCCAAACGGCGTCGAGCTCGGGATCCGCGCAGAGTTCCTCGACGCTCGCGTAGGTGTGGCCGCCGTAGCGCCGGCGAAATGCTTCCAGCGCGGCCGGGCGGACGTCGGCCGCCGCGACGATCCCGGTGTGCGGATGCAGCTCCACCCCCGGCAAGAACAGCGTGCTCGCAACGCCGAGGCCGGCAACCCCGAGGCGCATCAGGTCGCGGCTCCGGCCTCCTCCGTTTTCTGCCACAACTGCGGTTCCATGCGGGTTTCAATTTGGAAGAAGCGATCGTGTTCGCGACTGCGCTTGATCGCGATCATCGGTTCGTTCTTTGCCGCGTCGCGGATCGTGCCCATCGGGTCTTCGCCGCGCGCCACCCGGTCGATGTTTTCGTTGAGCATCTTGTGATAGAGGATGATCCCCTTGTCACCCGGCGACAGATGTTCTTGCGTGCGGTCGGAGATCGGTCCCTGCGCGACCCACGCGACGATATCTTGCTTGATCGTTTGGTCGATGCGGTCGACCAGCTCGCGGTTCTCGTTGAACAGGACTTGCGTTTCGACCGTCATCGGCTTCGGTGCGTCACCCGGCTGGCGGCGCCGCGTGGAATACAGAAATTGGGTCGTGTGGGTGTCATCGGTGGGAACGCGCCAGTGGAGGCCGCTGCGGTTACCGTCACCGATCGACAGCAGCGCCGGGAAGATCACCGGATGTCCGATCGTCCAATCGGCGGATTCGAGCGCTTGCCCTTCGAGCAGCCGGCGCTTGTACACGCCGTATTCGAACACGTCGAAAGCGATGTCGACGTGTTTGGCCGGCGTCATGCCCGGCGGCAGACCCAGCCGTTTGAATTGATAGTTCCCGAAGCCGGCGTGCAGAAATTCGAAGTGCAGCGGATCGAACGAGTTGTCCATGCACTGTAAGAAGTTGCACGGGATCGGTTGGATTTCGAGCGCGCGGTCGACGTCGTCGACCACGAGCAGATCCCAGCGCGGCAGCAGCGGTGCCGGCTGCGGTCCCAAATACGCGAAGATCAAGCCGCCGAGTTCTTGCACCGGGTATGCTTTGATCTTGATCTTGTCGCGGAAATTCGCTTCGGGCTGAATGCGGTCTTCCCACGGCTGTTCGAGGCAGTTCCCGTGGACGTCGTACAGCCAAGCGTGATAACCGCAGCGCAGCCCGCGCGGGTCGGGCACGCCGAACGACATCGCCATGCAGCGGTGCGGGCAGACGTCGCCGATCAAGCCGATTTCGCCCGACTCCGAGCGAAAGAGCGTCAGGTTCTCTCCGAGCACGCGCACTTTGCGCACGGGGTTCTCGTCGAGTTCGAGCGGCGTCCCGACCGGGTGCCAATAGCGGCGCAGGAGTTCGCCCATCGGTGTCCCCGGCCCGACGCGGGTGAGACGGTCGTTTTGCTCAGAGGTCTTTGCCAACGGGATTCTCCTTCGCGCGTTGAGCGTCTTCGCCGCGGAACAAACCGACGCTTTCAAGCAGCGGCGCGTCGCTCACGCAGAACAGCACCGCATCCTCATCGGCCTCGTGGTACTGCGGTCGTCCGGCGGGCGCGATCACGACGTCGCCGCGCTCCCAGCGGAAGACGTGCCCGTCGATGACGGAACGCCCCGTGCCCGCGACCGCCGTGTACACGTTGTTGGCCGAGGTCGCGAACGAAACGGTGCGCGTCCCGCGGTCGAGCGCCTGCATCGTGAGCCCGATCGTGCGCAGCGGGAAGCGGTCGAGGACGACCGGGCGTCCGAGACGTCCCGACGGATCGGCCGGCGCGACGGCGAGCGCGCGTTGCAGTTCGCGCCACGGATACACGTACGGTGAATCGACGGCGGTGGCGGTGACCGTTTCGTAGTCGCCGGGAAACGGTTCGAACACGTACTGATCGACGGAGCGGCAGAACGGTGAATCGAGGTAGTCGAGCCAGTAGGCCGGCGCGTCGCCGTCGTTGCGATGGCCGTGCCAGCACCAGCTCGGCGTCAGCACGACGTCGTTCGGATGCATGTCGAGCCGGACGCCGTCGACGATCGTGTAGGTTCCCGGCGGTACGTCGAGTCCCAGGCGCAACGCGCCGGCGGTGTGACGGTGCGAACGCGCGCGTTCGCCCGGGAGCACCAATTGGTAGGCCGCGACCAGCGTCGCGAGCGTGCTGCCGCCGCCGCCCGGATTCATCAACATCAAGTTGCGGCGTTCGGTGAGATCCGGGCCCACGAGCCGGCCGGCGGCTTCCAGCGCGGCATGGCCATCGCGGTAGCGCCAATGCGCGGGCTCGAACGTCCCCGACGCGCGTCCGCCCGGCGTGCGGCGCCAGCCGGCATCCATCGAGAGCGGCGTGACCGCCGCGTACAGTTCGTCGAGCGTTTCCACCTTCGAGACTCTATCGGCGTGCCCGGATCGAGTCCTCTGTTGAACGAGGTGCTCCATCTCTTCGGCTTCAATCGAGGCTAGGATGAAACGTGCCGTCACCATCGCCGTCTTCGCGGTCGCTACGCTCTGCTGCCGAACGGCTTCGGCGGCACCGCAAGCGCCGTTTACGATCCCGGCGATCCTTTCGCTGACCGGCTCGGCCACCGCCAGCGGAACGGAAGAGGCCAAAGCGCTGCAACTGCTGGCCGATGCCGTCAACGCCGCCGGCGGGGTGCGCGGACGTCAGATCGCCTTCGACATCCAAGACGATCAATCGAACGCCCAGGTGGCCGTTCAACTGATGAATGCGGTCGCGTCCAAGCACCCGTCGATCGTGCTGGGACCGACGCTCACCGGGTCGTGCGGAGCGGTGCTTGCGCTCGTGCAAACGACCGGGCCGCTGACCTACTGTTTGTCGTCGGGAATGTATCCGCCCAAAGATTCATACATGTTCTCGGAAGGGGTTCCAACCAAAGAGACGGTGCGGTTGCAGGTCAAGTTTTACCGTGACCGCGGCTGGAAGCGGCTGGGCATCATCTTTACGAACGACGCGTCCGGCCAGGACTTCGAACGAAACTTGGATGCGGCGCTCGCGCTCCCGGAGAACCGCGACATGGTACTCGTTGCGCGGGAGCGCTTCGGCGTCGCCGACACCAGCGTCAGCGCGCAGATCGCGGTCATCAAGGCCGCCGCTCCGCAAGCGATCATCGCGTGGGCCGTCGGCACGCCGTTCGGAACGGTATTGCACGCGATGGTGGACACCGGCCTCGACATTCCGACCGGCAGCAGCGGTGCGAACCTCAACTACGACACGATGAAGCGGTTCAGCTCGATTCTGCCGTCCAACCTCTACTTCGTGAACGTTCCCGGAATCGCGCCCGACGCGTTCCCGCCGGGTGCGCTGCGCACCGCCGCGGCTTACTACTACAACACGTTGAAAGCCGCCGGGCTCGGCGCGGATGCCGGCTACCTGCTTTCGTGGGATCCGGGCGTGATCGTCGTCGGCATGCTCAAAGCGGTCGGCTTTGACAAAACGCCGTTGGAATACAAACAGTATCTCGAGAACCTGCACGGCTACTTCGGTGCATCCGGGGAATATGATTTCCGCGACGGCAGTCAGCGCGGCTTGGACGGGCGCAGCGACATCGTGCTGCGATACGACAAAGACAAAGCGCAGTTCGTCGCCGTCGCCCGGATCGGCTCGGCGAAATGAACGTCAATCGTAAGGGTGCGCTGCGTGCGTTCGGCGCCCTGGCCGTCGCCGTTGCAACGCCGGCTGCGGCCGCGCCGCCGGTGCACATTATCGTCGGCCCAGGGACCTCGCCCGATATGGCGGCGTTTTACCGCGGCATCGAGCAGGGCACGTTCAAGAATGCCGGCCTCGACCTCGACGTTCAAGCGGTGGCCAACGGCGGTTCGGGCATCGCGGCCGCGATCGGCGGTTCGATCAACATCTCGTACGCCAACTTCTTCACGCTGACGCAGGCGTTCAGCCGGGGCGTACCGATCCGCCTCGTCGCGCCCGGCACGATCTATCGCGCGACGACGCCGACGGCGCGGCTGCTCGTCGCCGCGGATTCGGACGTGCGCGGCGCGCAGGACCTCGTCGGGAAGGTCGTGGGGTTGAATCAACTCCACGACTTGCTCGCGCTGGCGATGTTCGCGTGGCTCGACCGCAACGGCGTCGATCGCACGAAGGTCCAGTTCGTGGAAGTGCCCCCGCGCTCGATGATGCCGGGCCTCGCTTCGAAGCGGCTCGATGCCGCGTTCATCTTCGAGCCGTACACGGGCTCGATGATGGCGCAGGGCGCGAAGGTGATCGGCACGCCGTTTGACGCCATCGCGCCGCGTTGGATGCCGACCGCGTGGTTTACGGTGGCCGACTGGTCGAAGGACCACCGCGCCGCCGCGTTGCGGTTTGCCGAAGTGCTCACCGGTATCTACCCCTACGCCAACACGCACTACGCCGAGTTGATCCCGCTCATCTCGAGCTTCTCGAAGCTTTCGCCGGAGACGCTGCGCACGATGACACCGGTCCTCGCTACCCCGTCGTTCGATAGCGCCTTGATGCAGCCGGTGATCGATGCGGCGGTGAAGTACGGCGAGATCGCCAAGACGTTCGACGCCCGCACCATGCTGCTATAGGAGAGTCCGCGTGACCGACAAGATCAGACTGCGCTCGATCGAGGGCATGGGTGAGAACTGGGCGACGATCATGCGCTGGGCGGACGCGGCGTTCCGCGCGGCCGGCTTCGACACCCAGCTCGAACGGAAAGGCCGCGACGGCATCGACACGGTGCGTTGGCTTGCCGGCGGCGAGACCGACGTCACCGTTAGCCTGACCGCCGCCTCGGCGATGGCCGACAAGTCGACCGGCGTGTATCGCGGCGAAGCGCTGCAGGGCGTACGCGGATTGGCCGGCATGATCCACTACGGTCACTACTTCCACAACATCGTGAAGGCCGATACCGGCGTGCGCGAATTCGCCGACCTGGCGCGCGTAAAACCGAAGCTCGGGCTGTGCATCGCCTCGCCCGGTTTCATCGCGGGCCAGATCACGCGCGCGTATCTGAAACACTACGGCGTCGACGTCGACCGTGACATCCCGGCGTGGGGCGGCGAGATGTTCAACGTCATGCGCGAGTCGACCGGGCAGTGGATGGACGGACGCGCGAACGCGCTGATGCGCGAGAACACGCGCTTTCAAGCGGTTGGCCAGGCGTCGACGATCTACGATCTCGCGTTTCTGTCCCTCGATCGCAGCGTCGCTGACGCAGTGGCGAGCGAGTACTGCTTGGACGTCGTGGAAGTGCCGGCACGTTCGTTTCGCGGGCAAGACCGCCCGGTGATCACGCTTGCGAACCCCGGCTACTCGATTCTCGTGCGCGAGAGCCTGCCGGCCGGCGTGGTCGAACGCCTTGCGCGCGCACTCGACGTGTCGAGCGCGAGCCACGCGGTCAGCGAGGATATTTTCTACAGCACGCGCCACGCGCCGCACGCCGGCGCCCCGCTGCATCCCGGCGCGGCGGCCTACTACGACGACGTTGCGGCGCGGTACACGACGTAGGCCGGAATTCCGCCCTTAAGGGAGGCGCTCGTTTGCTTCCGTTGTAACGGACGTGCAACATGCGTATTTTGCAGGCCGTCCACCGCGGCGCCATCGCCACGTTCGCACTCCTCGCTCTCGTGGCGGGTGCGCTAACTCCGCTTCACGCACAACCGGCGAGCACCGCAAGTACGGCGCCCATCGTTTGGCCGATGACGGTCACGACGGCCGCGGGCACGATCGTGGTCCACGAACCGCAAGTACGCACGTGGCCGAACTTCACCCGGATGACCGGCGTCGTCGCGGTCGCCGTCACGTTGGCGGGAGCGTCTGCTCCGGTCTACGGGACGGTCAATTTTAGTTCGCTCGCGACGGCCGACGTGCCGTCGGGGATCGTGTCGCTGGTGAATCCAAAGGTCGATGCCACGCATTGGCCGACCGCGAGCCCGTCCGATGTCGCGAAGCTCGATGCGTTCCTGACGGCGAATCTGCGTCTGCAAGGCAAACCGCTGCTGCCGCTCGCGTTGTTTCTGGCCAGCATTCCGCCGGCCGATCGGCCGCATACCGTTCCGCTGCGCACGAATCCGCCGGTGATCTACGTCAGCAAAACGCCGGCCGTGCTGATCGTCTTTGACGGCAAGCCGTCGTTCCAGCCGATCCCGGGCACCGCCTTAACGTATGCGGTGAACACGAACTGGGCGATCGTGTACGATCCGGCTTTGTCGCTCTATTTCATCCACTCGCGTGCGGGCTGGTTCTCCTCGCCGGGCGCCGCGGGGCCATTCGTTCCGGCGGTGGCGCCGGCGAGCTTCGCAGCCATTCCCGTCGGGCCGAAGTCCGCTCATATAAAAGAGGCGCTGAGCGAGCCGAAACCGACGATTCCGGTTCCCCGCGTCATCGTCAGCACGGTCCCGGCGGCGCTGATCGACATTGCCGGAGAAACCCAGTTCGCGTCGATTCCCGGAACGTCGCTCAAGTACGTGAGCAACACGGATTCCGACGTGTTCTTCTCCGGAAACACCACGCTCTGGTACATCCTCTTGTCGGGCCGCTGGTTTAGCGCGGCAAACCTCAACGGGCCGTGGAGCTTCGCGTCGACGCAGTTGCCGCCCGATTTCAAAATGATTCCGGAGGGAAGCCCGCGCGCTCGCGTACTCGTCTCGGTGCCGGGAACGACGCAGGCGTTCTACGCGGCCAGCGCCGCCCAAGTTCCGCAAGTGAAGAAGCTCGATACCACAACTCCGAAACTGACCGTTGCCTACGATGGCGGTTCGCCGGCGTTCGTGCCGATCGCCGGCACGACGCTCAAGTACGCCGCGAACACCCGGACCGACGTGCTCGCGATCAACGCGAACCTGTATTATGCGTGCAGCGACGGCGTGTGGTACTCCAGTGCTTCGCCGAAGGGAGCCTGGGCGCCGGCGATCTACGTGCCGGACGTCGTGTACACGATTCCGGCAAGCTCGCCGATGTATCACCTGACGTTCGTGCACGTCTACAACGACCAAGGCGTCGCGATGACGTCACCGCCGGCACCAAAGCCGGGCCAGACCTACGCGAATTTCGGTGCGGGGCAACTCTCGGCCGGCGTTCGCGCCGCCTATCTCAACGGCTATAGCGGCGGTGTTTTCTACGGGAGTTCGGTGGGCTACATGGGCGGCTACGCGCCGAGCTGGGGTGGATACGCGAGCGGCACGGGCTACTACAACCCGGGCTACATCGGCGTGACCCTCTACTCCACCAACCCGCCGACCTACGGCAACTACGACGATACGACGTTCGCGCGTCAACAGCGCGCGGCCGACGCGACCGATCCGCACCGCGCTTCGGCCACGCTCGAAATGCCGGGACATGGTCCGCGCACGACGCCCGGTCCGAACACGAACGTCTACGCGGCCGACGACGGCGTCTATCGGATCGTCGGTGGCGACTGGCAGAAGAACGCCGGCGGCGATAACTGGACACCCCAAACCGGCGTAGCACCGTCGCTGTATCACGACCAGACGGCGCGGCAAGACGGCTACGCGGGCGCCGTCGGGGCGGGCGGTTAGGCCGGCCGCTAGCGCGACTGGAGCGGCTCGCCGCCCATCTTGCTCACCGGAACGAACGATTTTTTGTCGCGATCGTAGCGCACCATGACGGCGCTCGACGTACTCAAGCCGCGCTGCGGATATCGGACGAAGTCGAAGTCGCCGAACGCGCCGTGATAGCGCAGCCCGTTCAGGTACTCGCGCATCTGCGTGCCGGTGAGTCCGAGACCGTACTTCTTGTACGCGGCGACGACGATTTTGCCCGCGTCCCACGGGACGGCGCCGATGTCGGGCAAGACGTTGCCGAACGCGGCGCGCAGCGCGACGACTTCGCGCCGCACGTCGGGGTTGTCGATCGTCTCCGGCGGCACGACGCCGGTGAAGCTCGGGAAGAACGTCTCGGGCGGCATGATCGGTCCGTACGCGTTCGCGGCGGCATAGGTTACGTTGCCCGGGCTGCCGAGAACGGGCAAGCTCAGGCCTTCGTTCTGCATGCTGTGCAACACGGTGCCGAACGGGGTCCCGGTCGCCCAAGCGATGACGACCTGCGCGCCGCTGCCGCGAATGCGCGCGACCTGCGCGTCGACGCTCGTGTCGGCCGCGGCGAACGACGAACGCTCGACGATCGTGAGATCCTTGTTCTCCGGAAGTCCGAACACCGTATCGATGTTGTGACCGGCATCCTGTCCCGTGGCGTCGTTCGGAAGAATGACCGCGTAGCGCTTCCAGCCGCGTCCGCGCATATAGCGCACCGCCGCGGTGAGCTGGTCCAAGCTCGGCACGCCCATCGAGAACAGATACCCGCCGGGATCGGTATGGACGCCCGTCGAGAAACAGATGTCGACCGGACCGCCGGACGCGATCAGCGGGCCCATCGCGCCGCATGACGCGACGAGCCCCGGTCCGATGATCACCGGAACGTGCTGCGTCGCGAGCTGGTTCACCAACTGAACGTCTTGCTGCGGCGCGGAGCCATCGTCGTGCAGCACCATCTTGATCGGATGCCCGGCGATCCCGCCGCTCTTGTTGATCGCGGTTTCGGCGGCGGTGAGCGCTTGTTGCGTGCCGGCGCCGAGAAATGCGCCGAATCCCGTGAGGCTGAACACGACGTGGATTTCAACCGGCGTCGCACCGGGTGTGGTGTCGGCAACGGCCGGCCCCGCCGCCGCGAGCAGCGCGGCGCAGCCGGCGACGTAGCAGAGACAGCGACGCAAAGCGTGTGCTAGCATAGACGCATGATCACTCGTGCACGCGCATCAGCCCTGCTCGCGGGCGGTGCGGCCCTGGGCACGATGGGATTGCCGGCCTTTGCGGTTCCGAAGCCGGTGCCGGGATTGAACAAGATCGAGCACATCATCGTGATCTATCTCGAGAACCGTTCCTTCGATCACCTCTACGGAATGTTTCCGGGTGCGGATGGGCTCGCGCATGCCGGCGGCGCCGCGCCGCAAGCCGATGCGGCCGGCAAACCGTACGCATCGTTGCCGGCCTTCAAGAATCGCCCACTCGACGTCCTGCGGCCGTCGTTGGAGCTCCCCGCGCTGCCGAACAAGCCGTTCGATCTCGCTTCGTTCGTCGCAATCGACCTGCCGTTGAACGCGGCGTTCGAACAAGCCAACAACTACTATCAAGCGCAGCAAGCGATCAACGGCGGCAAGATGGACGGCTACGTTGCGGTGTCGGGTAGCCCGGTCATGGGCTATTACGACGGCAGCTCGCTTCCAATGTGGCAGTACGCGAAAGAGTTCGTGTTGGCCGATCGCTTCTTTCAAGCGGCGTTCGGCGGAACCGGCATGAACCACGCGTTCCTGTTCTCCGGCGGCCTCGCCCGGTGGCCCAACGCGCCGGCCGAGTACGTCGCGCAGCTTGCGCCCGACGGAACGCTGATCAAAGACGGCCTCGTTACGCCGGACGGCTTCATCGTAAACAACCTCACGCAGGACATTGCGGCGGGCGTTCCGCTGCAAACCACACCGCACATCGGGAACCGGCTTGACGCGGCCGGCATCAGCTGGGCCTGGTATGCCGGCGGCAACACGCCGTCGTCGCGGCCGCATCTGTTGTGGAAAGACCTTGCCGCCGGCACCGAGGGTTGGCACAAAAACGTGCGCGATAACGAAGACGTGTTCGTTGCCGATCTCAAGGCCGGGACGCTGCCGCGCGTGGCAATCGTGAAGCCGGCCGAAAACGAACACCCGAAGGAAATGAAGGGGCTGCTCGATGCCGACCGGCACGCGGCCGCTCTGGTGCGGGCCGTGCAAGACAGCGCGTACTGGAAAAGCAGCGTCATCATCGTGACCTACGATGAGGGCCACAGCTTTTGGGATCATGTCGCTCCGCCCAGGGTCGACCGCTGGGGTCCGGGCCGCCGCATCCCCGCGCTCGTCATCTCCCCGTTAGCGAAGAAGCGCTTCGTCGACCACACGCCGTACGACACGACGTCGATTTTGAAGTTGATCGAAACGCGCTTCGGCCTCGAACCGCTCGGTCCGCGCGATGCGGCCGCGGCCGACCTGACCAACGCGCTCCAGCTAGGCTGAGCGCTAGCGCGGCGTGTAGATCAGCTCTTCGGCCGGAAACGGCGGGAAGTTTGCATAGCGCGCGGTGACCGCGATTTCGGGCGTCACGTTCGCGGGCGTCAACCGCTGCCCGAACGCCGACAGCAACTCAGGCGAGATCGAGGCCGGATCTTGGTGAAACGTGCGGGCCAGGATGTCGACGCATTTCGCCGGGTTTTTCGCTGCCCACGTCGTCGCGTCGCGCAGTGCCGCGGCGAACCGGACCACGAGGTCGGGATGCGCGGTCGCCCACGGCGCCATCGCAAACCACGCGGTGATCACGAAGTTGGGGCTGAGCGTGGCTTCCATCTTGGAGGTGAGGACGCGCGCGACTTTCAGGCAATCGCTGAGGAATGGTTCGCCGACCGAGGCCGCATCGATGCGCCCCGACGCGAACGCCGACGCCATTTGCGAGAACGGCAGCTCGACGAACTTGAGCGTCGTTGCGTCGCCGCCGTTGGCGTCGACCCACGCGCGGGCACCGTACTCGCCCATCGTCGCGAGCCCGGGCGTGCCGACCGTCTTGCCGTTCATGTCCCGGGCGGTGTAGATGGCGGTTTGTTTGCCGACCAGGAACAACGCTTTCGGTTTGTCCGATGCCCGGTACTCGGCGGCCGGCGCGACCAGAACGAACGGGATGTTCTTGTGATGCGCGAGCGCGATCGTCGCGATCGTCGCGATGCCGATGTCGGCGGCACCGACGGCCACTGCGGTCGCGAGCGCCGAACCGAACGCGATCTGCTGCAGCTCGACCGCGATTCCGGCTTTGCTGAAGAAGCCCAGCTCTTGGGCGTAGAGCACTTGGGCGCTGTACTGAAAGGGCTGGTAGGCGATCCGCACGGTTGGAAGGCTCTGCGCTCGTGCGGGCGTTCCGAGCGCAGTTGAAGCCCCGGCTGCGAAGCCGGCCGCGAGCGCCGAGCGGCGGGAAATCGGGCCCATTGCGGCGCGGTTTTGTGCCGAGGGGAAAATGTCCCGCCCTTCGAACGGCGACCGAGTTGAAGGAGACACGATCATGACCTCGACTCTCGACCCAAAACAAGCCGCAAAAGCCGCCGGTCTCTATCTCGAACCCTACAACGACTGGATTGCAAACGAAGGCATGGCCATCGCCGAAGGCGTGGGCGTGTACATGCCCGGGGTCGAGACCAAGCCCTGGCCGCGGTACGGCGTCAAGGGCGCCGCGGTGCATCTCACCGGCAAAGGCGATTTCGCGCAGTGCTTCCTCATCGACATCCCGCCCGGCGGATCGACCGACCCGCAGCGCCATCTGTACGAAGAGGTCGTCTACGTTCTCGAAGGACGCGGCAGCACGCACATCGAGCTGCCGGATGGCACCAAGCACAGCTTCGAGTGGCAGCCGCGCAGCATGTTCGCGATGCCGCTGAACGCCAAGCACCGCTTCTTCAACGGCGACGGTCAGAAGCGCGCGCTGCTGGCATCGGTGACGGATTTACCGCTGATGCTCAAGCTGTTTCACGACGACTCGTTCATTTTCGATAACGATCATTATTTCAAAGGGCGCGTCGGGAAGGACGAACACTACAGCGGCGAAGGCGATCTGAAGCTGGTTCGTGGCGGCCAGAACATGTGGTACACGAACTTCGTTCCGGATCTGGGTGCGATCGAGTTGACCGACTGGAAAGAGCGTGGTGCCGGCGCCACCAACCTGATGTTCATCCTGGCCGACAGCAACATGCACGCGCACATTTCGGAGATTCAAACCGGAACGTACAAGAAAGCGCACCGCCATGGCGCGGGCGCGCACATCTTCACGGTGACCGGCAAGGGCTACTCGCTGCTGTGGCGTGAGGGTGAGAAAGATTTCCAGCGCGTCGACTGGAGCCCGGGCTGGATGTTCGCGCCGATCGACCGGCAGTTCCATCAGCACTTCGCGACGAGCGAGGTGCCGTCACGCTACCTCGCCGCGATCGCGGGCAGCAATGCACGCTATCCGCTCACCGCACAGAAGCGCGAGCAGATCACCAAGGATGACGGCTCGCAAGGTCTGGTTGCCACCAGCATCAAGAAGGGCGGCGATCAGGTCGAGTACGAGGATCAGGATCCGCGCGTGCACGCGATTTGGCTCGAAGAGGTTCGCAAGAACGGCGTGACGCCGGAATTCGACAAATACGGGATACCGACGCCGCCGCTGCCGGAGCCGGCGATATCACGCTAGGGGCGAGCGCCGGTACACGGCGCTCGTTCATCGGGGGTGCGGCGGCCGGCGCGGTTGCGCTCGGCCTCCCGCGGGCGGTCGAATCGCAAACGCCGGCGCATTTTTGGCCCGGCGGTGCGCGCTTGGCGGTGCTCGTTTCGATGGTGTGGGAATCGGGTGCCGATCCGGCGCCGACGCTGCCCGCGCCCGGCGCGGCGCCGCCGACCGGCGCGCCGGTCCGCTATCCCGATCTCGCCGGTGCGACGGCGGTCGACTACGCGACGCTCGAGGGCATTCCGCGCATGCTCGAGCTCTACCGGCGCGCCGGCATCACCGTGACGGCCTTCATCTGCGGGCAATCGGCGACGCTGCATCCGGCACTGGCGCGTGAGATCGCGCAGCGCGGACACGAGTGCGCCGGCCACGGACAGACGCATTCCCAGGAATACCAGCTCTCACGGGACGACGAGCGCGCGTTCATCGCCGCCAACGTCGACAGTTTGGTGCGCACGACCGGGAAGAAGCCCATCGGCTACAACGCGCCGGGACAGAACCGCAGTCCAAACACGATCTCACTGTTGCAAGAGCTCGGATTCACCTACTCGATCGACGACTACAGCCGCGACGAACCGTACATCGTGCAAGCGAACGGTCATCCGTTCGCAGTGGTCCCGTACACGCAAACGCTCAACGATTTCCGCTGGTACAATCTCCCGGGCG
>DASYOE010000162.1:0-18818 GCA_036008105.1 Candidatus Lustribacter sp.
CCACCACGGCGAGATCGTAGTGCGCGAGCGCATAGCTGGGCGACGCCGCGGTCAAGGCGGCAAAGTCGGCGCGAGCCGTAGCGAGATCGTTCTGCTGCAGCGCCACCAGCCCGCGACTGTAGTGCGCGCGCAACGATGACGGGGCAATCGCGATGAAACGGTCGGCGGCGCGGCGCGCGCGATCGAACTCGCCGGCTTGGAGCGCCGTCTCCACCAGGTTGGCCGCCGCGGCGGCGAAGCCGGGATCGCGTCGCAACGCCTCATCGAACGCGCTTTCGGCAGCCGAATAGCTGCCGATGTGTGCGAGCGCGATGCCGAGATCGTACTGGGCGGTCGAACCGCGCGGTTCGGCCGGATCGAGGCTCACCACCCGCGTGAATTACGCCGCCGACGTGCGCCAATCGGCGTGCGACGCCGCATCGAGGCCGCGCCGGAAGCGTTCGGCCACCTCACGGTCGCGCGCGATCGCATCGAGTTGGGCCGGCGCTACCGTGCGCGCCACCGGCGTCGGGGCCGGATAGGCTTGCGCGAGACCCGATGTCGGTGCAATCGCTGCCGTCAGCAGCGCGCAGGCAGCAATCCGGAAGAGCATTAGTGCGCGTTGGGAAGTGCAGCGTCGGACAGCGTTGTTGCCATGGCATTGCGCTCGGCAGTGCAGGCCCAGCCTTTACGGCCCTCGATCGTGATCGTGGGCAGTAAGCCGGCCGGGGCGGTCGGGGCGAGCACGGACGCGACGTCGAGCGAACCTTCGGCGGCGACGGCGATGCCGGCCGCAACGGCCCCGGTGAGGAGAGCGGTCAGAAGGAGGACTGCCGGCGAGAGAAGGCGTTGCACCCCCCTATCCTACACCGGGAACGTAAGGTAATTCTGAAGACTCTGGCGCTGGCAGTCACCCTCTGGATCCTACCGGCGCTCGCCGGCGCGGCCGACTTGATCGTCGGGGTCGTGCACGACACCGACGGCTTGCCCGTTTCTGGAGCCCAAGTAATTCTTCGTCAGGCCGGCGGCGGCCCCGCCGGCAGCGGCCGGACCGACGGCGCCGGGACCTTCGCCATCGAGTCGAGCGCCGACGCGGCGTCGGTCGACATCCGCTGCACCTACTGCTTGGGCATGACCGTGACGCGCGTGCCGGGGCTGCCGGTGCTCGCGATCGTGCGGCGCTTCGCCGCGCTGCGCGACCGCGGAATCTCGGCGGCCGACGCGCGCGTGCTGCCGTACGGCTCGGCGAGCGCGATGGCGGCGCTCATGCCGTTCGTGGTGGCGACGGGCGGGACGATCAGCGACCGCGGTTTGGCCGGCGGCCGCGGCAGCGTCGTCTCGGATGGGTTCGGGCTCTATCGGACCAGCGACGGCGTCGATCTCGGCACGGCCATTCCCGACCACGACACGGCGACGATCACCGAGAGCGATCCGACGGTCGCCAACGCCTACGACGCGAACAGCGCCGGCGGCCTGTTCTCCATCGACACGCTCGACCAGACGGCGGGCCTCGCCCGCGTCGACGGCAGCACGGCGACCGACGTCGCGATTCGGGGCGGCAACGATGTACGCGGGTCGTTCGCCACCAACGGCGGCGCGTACGCGGCCACCCGCGGCGTGCTCGACGGAACGCTGCCCGCGGCGGGTGGAACGCTCGACGTACGCGCGCTGATGGCGACCGGGATGGGCGCCAACGGCGACGGCTTCGCGACCTCGTTCGTCGTGCCGGTGCGCGCCGCATCGCTCGCGGCATCGGTGAGCATGACGCGTACCGCCGACATCAACGGACCGGAGGACGACGCCATTGCCGCGCTCTCGCTGCAAGCCGGCGCGATCACCTACGGCGTGCGCGGGCAACGCACGACCGGTTTCGTCCTGTACGGCACCGGCGCGCAAGACGATCTGCGCGCCTACGCGCAAGCCGGCTTCAACCTCGGCAGCACGCACGTCTTTGCCTCGCTCGCGGCCGCACATGGCAGTGAGGTGCTGTTCGGCCGCTCATCCGCCCTGGGCGCGGTGTTGCCGGTGCTCTCGGTCGCAACGCCGATCGCGCCGGCGTTCACCGTGCACGCCGACAGCGTCGCCGCGCTGTTGGCGGCACCGTTATACGAACTGTA
Organism: Candidatus Lustribacter sp.; assembly: GCA_036008105.1. GTDB lineage: Bacteria > Vulcanimicrobiota > Vulcanimicrobiia > Vulcanimicrobiales > Vulcanimicrobiaceae > Lustribacter. The sequence goes on from DASYOE010000162.1 coordinate 2,097, forward strand.
CGCGCAGCCGAACGGCACCGCGATGGGGCGGTCGCAGCTGCTCGACGCGGGCATCGGTTTCGACGACGGCAACCGCGTGCGCATCGACGTCATGGCGTTTCGGCAAACGGTGAGCGGCGGCGGCTACGGCACGACGGCCGGCAGCGGCGTGTCGTCGGTGTGGCAGATCGCGCCGTCGCTTGCGCTCCGCTCGTGGTTTCTGATCTCGAGCAACAGCGGCGGGTACACGGCCGACTACGACCAGTATTACGGCGGGCCGGCCGCATTCGCGCCGGGAACGATGAACCTGGATCGCAACGTCAGCTGGCTCACGGCCGGCAACGTGCTGCGCGTCGATGCGATCTGGCGCAGTGGGAAACTGGAAGGCGATGTCAGCGTCCCCGTTGCAGCGCACCTCCGAATCGTCGCCGGCACGCGGCGTGACGGCACGGCGCGCGTATACACCGCCGGTCTTTTGTGGCCCTGAGGAACGCACAGTATGCATAACCCGGATATCTTGCCTGACAATCTTCCGGTTCCGCAGGACGACGGCGCTGCCGCCCACTTGACCGGCATGCGTCTGCCGCACATCGCGTTACCCGCGACGACGGGTGCTGCGATCGATCTGTCCGCGATCCCGGGAACGGCCGTTGTATTTGCCTATCCGCGCAGCGGCCAGCCGGGCGTCGAGCCGCTCGTCGCGCACTGGGACGAGATTCCCGGCGCGCGCGGTTGCACGCCGCACACGCGGGGCTACCGCGATGTGTATCCCGAGTTCGCCGCGCTCGGCGTGTCGGTGTTCGGTCTCTCGACCCAAGACACGGCGTATCAGCGCGAACTCGTAGAGCGGCTCGAGGTGCCGTTCCCAATCCTCAGCGACGAACACCTCGAACTCGCCCGCGCGCTGCGCCTCCCAACGATGGAAGTCGCCGGCCTAACCCTGCTGAAACGCATCGCGTGGATCGCGCGCGACGGCGTCATCGAGCGCGTCTTCTACCCGGTGTTCCCGCCCGACGAAAACGCCTCGATCGTATTAGGGGCGCTAGCCGAGACCGTCTAGCGCGCCGGCGCGGGCGGCGGTTTCTTCGTGGTAGTGCCACGACTTGCGGACGCCGTGCGGGCCGCCTTGTTCGCTGGCCATCATCGCGAGCTCTTCGCCTTTGAAGTAGTGCGGCGTGCCGATCTGCAGCGCGTGGTATTGAATGCGGGCGTTTTCCTCGGCGTTGATCATGCGCACGACCGCTTCTTCCGCCGAACCGCCGACCACGACGGTGCCATGCTGGCGCATCACGACGATGAGCGCGCCGCCCAACGCGTCGGCCAGCGCTTTACCGCGCACCTCCGTGTTGATCAGCACCGCCGAGTCGAACACCGGCGCGCCGTCTTCCGGAATGAACGGTGCGCCCGGAATCATCGGCCGCAGCTTCTGACCCACCGCCGACAGCGTGAAGATGTACTCAGGATGCGAGTGCACGATCCCGTTGACGTCGGGCCGGCGGCGGTAGATCTCGCGGTGGATATGCCACTCGCTCGGCGCTTCGATACCGTCGCCGATTCGCTGCCCCGCGCGAATATCGAACGGGACGATGTCGGCCGCCGTGAGCGTCGAGCGGCTCGCGTGCCGGTTGTTGATCCAAAAGACGTTCGGATCGCTCGCATCGCGCTGGCTGACGTGCCCGTTGCGGTCCATCACCAACGCGGCATTGCAAATGCGCACGGCCCGGGCGATGAGATCGGCGTACGCGGTAGAGGATGGATCAAGCGTTTGCGACATATAGGAAACCCTGCCACGCGGAGGGGAGGTATCCTGCTGTGAACCGCTCGCTGTTCGTTGCCTCGACCGGCGCCGCCGCGGCGCTGTCTGCGCTGCCCGCACGCGCTGCCGGCGCGACGCTCCGCGCCGCCACCGGTGCGGTCGAAGAGTTCGCCCAGCCGTACTACGCCGATAAGATGGGCTTCTTCCGCGACGCCGGCATAACCGCCGACGTGAGCGTGATCCCGGGCGGCGGTTTGGTCACGCAAGCCGTGCTCGGGGGCGCGATCGACGTCGGCATCACGAACAGCGGCTCGATGTCGTCGGCGCTCGCCCGCGGCTTGCCGATCTACTGGCTCTTCCCCGGCGGGGTCTACAGCGGCAACTCGCCGATCGCGCATATGGTCGTCGCCAAAACATCGACGATCGCGAACGCCGCGGGACTGGCCGGGAAAACGATCGGCGTCACCACGCTTCACGATATGGTTCAGGCCACCGGGATGGCCTGGCTCGATAAGCACGGCGGCGATTCAAACAGCGTGAAGTGGTTCGAGATCAAGGCGGCCGAGATGTCGGCGGCGATTCAGGTCGGACGGATCGATGCCGCCATTATCGTCGAGCCGACGTTTTCGGCCACCAAAGATCAGTACAAGGTGCTCGGGTTCCCCTACGAGGTGGTGAACAACGGCAAGCCGTTCCAAACGGCGGGCCTCATCGGCAACAAAGCCTGGGTGGACCAGAATCCCGATGTCGCGCACAAGGTCGTGCAGGTCATCGCGCGCACGGCCGTGTGGGCGAACAAAAATCCGAACCTGATGATCCCGCTGCTCGCGCAACTGACCCAGCTCGATCCGGCCGCGATCGCATCGTATCCACGCATCCCGTTCGCAACGAAATACGACCCCGGGCTTATTCAGCCCGTGATCGATCTCATGGCACATTACAACTTCTTGCCGAAGACGTTCAGCGCCGCCGAACTGCGAGCGCCCGGAGTCTAAACCCCGAGCGCTCGATCGGTTCTACCTACGGGTGCTGTTTCTGGTCGTCGTGACCGCCTTGCGCGGGCTGCGCGTGGCCGCCAGCGGGAGCAGCGCCGTGCGGCGCGCCCATGGGTGCAGCGTGCTGCATTTGCGGAGCAGCGTGCTGTTGCGGCGCAGCGTAGTGCTGGGCCGGAGCGGCATGCTGTTGCGGAGCGGCGTAGGCATGCTGCATCGGAGCGGCATGCTGTTGCGGCGCGGCGTAGGCATGCTGCTGCGGAGCGGCGTGCTGTTGCGGCGCAGCGTAGGCGTGCTGCATCGGAGCGGCGTGCTGCTGCGGAGCGGCATACGCATGCTGTGCCGGAGCGGCGTTACGTGCCGCCGGGGCATACGCGTGTTGGATCGGATGCGTCATCGCTGCTTGCGCCGGACGACCGTGGTTCTGGGCGACGAAGTTGGCCCGGTTGGTCGCGGCGTAGTGCGCGTGCTGCACCTGAACGTTGGTCGGGCCGGAGAAACGCTGGTTGCGAATGGCAGCCACGTTGGCCGGCGCGCGCATAGCGACGCCGCCGCGTCCACCGTTATAGCTCGTACGGTTCCAGTTGTTCACCACGACCGACCGGTCGTTGTAGACGTTGTGGACGTACGTGCGGTTGACGTTGGTCACTGCTACGTTGTAGACGAACTCATGGCCCTGCCATCTGCCGCCTTCATAACCACGGCCATAGTAGCCGTAGCCGTAGTTGACGCCGCCGTACCAGCCAACCTGAACTCCCCAGAAGCCGGAGTTGAAGATGAACGCGACGCCGTTCCAACCCCAGTATCCGGGCGTCCAGAGCAAGCCGGTCTGCGGAGCATAGACCCATGTGCCCGGGACCCAGTAGTAGCCGTTGTTCGGACCCCAAGCGTTATTCGGATCGTACGCCCAGTAACCGGGCGTCCAGATGTAGTTCGGTCCCGGCGCTGCGGGTTGGACGTAATACGGAATCGCGGGTGGGCCGAAGCTCACGCTGATGCCGATCGATTGCGCGCTCGCCGTACGCGGCAAGGCCGTTGCCGTGAAGAGCATCGCAACCGCGAGGAAGGTTCCCAATAATTTCGTGAATGTATTAGATCGTTGCACGATCGTCTCCAATCTTCGAAGCAAGGTTACCCTTACTGCGATGGGATGAATCATGAGCAACGAACGCCGGCAGGTTCCAAAGCATTGCCTCTCTCATCAAATCTGTAGCGCCGGTTACTCGCGAGCAAGCGGTAGGCGGCCGGCGCGCGCACCACGAAATAACGGCTATCTGGAGGGATTCGTATGGCAAAGATCCGGCATATCGCCGTCGTCGTCGAGGATTCGGAAAAGATGGCCGCCTTCTATAAAGAGGCGTTCGGCTTGGAAGAAGTGTTCCGCAGCCGCAACAACGACACGGCCCCGCAGTGGGCGATCTACCTGACCGACGGCTACCTCAACCTGGCCCTGCTGCCCATCAAGCAGCCGCTGGGCGTGAACCATTTCGGCTTTGCCGTCGACGATGTCGAGTCGGCGCTGGAAACCGCTTTGGCCGCCGGTGCCAATCCGCCGAAATACGACTTGCCGCGCGACGGGCGTCAGGCCGAGACGTTCGTCACCGATCCGTATTTGGGCGTCAAGCTCGACATCTCGCGCGGCTGGCTAACGGAAAAACCGAAGGGCGCGAAATTCGTCGACGCCTCGACGCCGGTCACCGCTAGCTAGTTCGTTCAAGCTTGCCCGAGCACGGGGCGAGCTGGTTTTTTCACGGCGAGCGTGCGGTATGAGTGCGGCATGGAGGGTATGCCCATGCCTAAAGCATCAGACCGTTCCACCAATTCTTCATTGATCGACAGCCAACGCGTCGAAGGCACCGAAGTCTACGATGATAGCGGCAAACACATCGGCGTAATTCGCCGGCTCGTGCTCGACAAACTGAGTGGCCGTGTGGTGTACACGATTGCTTCGTTCGGCGGTTTTCTCGGAATGGGTGGCGATGAGTACACGATCCCGTGGAACCGGCTCAGCTACGACACGAGCCTCGGCGGTTTCGTCACCGATATTACGGAAGCGCAGCTGCGCGGCTCGCCCGACGTGGGACGCAACAACGACGACGACTGGTACGATCGCGACAGCGAACGCGAAATCAACGACTATTACGACTCGCCCTACTACTGGTCGTCCTAAATCACACCCGCGGCGGGCCACTCAGGGCTCGCCGCCTTACGCGCCGAAGCGAGAGCCATGCGCGTTTCCCTGCGCCAGGTCGCCCTGGAACCGTATCCCGACGCGACCCCGCTCCGGCGCCCGAACGTCGTGTCCTATGATTCGCCCGACCTCCGCCTGCTGCGCTGGGGGGTGAGCCTGAAGTACCGGCCCGAGGGCGGCTGGACGGTGAAGCTGCCGGAATTCGACCGGAAACACGGCAAGTTCCGGAACGAGCACACCTTTCCGGGCGAGGCCGGCATCGTTCCGCCGGCGGCCCTGGATCTCGTCGCCGCCGTGCTGCGGGGCGTCCGGCCGGAGCCGATGCCCAACGTACGCGCCGCCGGCAAGCGGGCCCCCGAACCGGAACTCCCGATCCCGATGGTCGACCGGGATGCCCGCGCCAGCGTCGTCGTGACCGCCGCGCTGGCGGCCGGAGTGCACCGCGTCGTGCGGATGGACCCGTTGTTACGCGTCGAGCCCACGATCGAACGCATTCACGATGCGCGCGTGACCGTCCGCCGTTTGCGCTCGCACTTGCGCACCTTCCGGCCGCTGCTGCACGGACCGTGGGCGGATCAGCTGCGCGAACGCCTGCGCTGGCTGAACGACGTGCTCGCCGGCGCCCGCGATGCCGACGTGCTGATCGCCGACATTACGAAGCGGGCCTTAGCAATGCCGGGCCAGCGCCGCCACGTCGATGCGCTGTTGGAGCCGTACCGCAAGCAGCGCGATGACGCGTACGCCGCCGTCGAAGCCGTCCTGCGCTCACCGCGCTACACGTCGCTGATGGATGCCCTGATCGCGGCCGCCCGCGCTCCCCAATTCATGCTGCCGGCGTACGGGCGCGCGCGCCCGCTCGTCGACGAACTGATGGAACCCGTATGGAAGCGGCTGCACAAGCGCGTGCGCCGCGCCGGGGGATCGCCGCACGACCACGACCTGCACGGCATCCGCATCAAAGCAAAGCACGTGCGTTACGCTGCCGAGGCACTGGAACCGATCGTCGGCCGTTCCGCCCGTAAGTTCGCCAAACACGTCGAGGCGCTGCAAAAAGTGCTCGGCGAGCAGCACGATGCGGTCGTGGCCTACCGCGCCCTAAACGAACGCCCGCACACCCCCCGCTGCGCGTTCCTTGCCGGCGAGATCGCCGCCGCGGAACAAGCCGTAGCCACCGACCGCCGCCAACGCTGGCACCCGCGCTACGCCGAACTCTGCGCCAAGAAAATGCGCTTCTGGTGAGCCTGCAGTCGACCCGCGACGTCATCTTACGCACGCACAGCCTTGCGGCAGCGAAGGCGTATTATCATGACGTCCTAGGCCTACCGCTCGTTGCCGACTCCGAACGGCTCGTCGGCTTCGACACGGGCGCCATCACGCTTTACTTCGAACTCGGCGACGAGAACGGCCAAGTCTTCGACTTCCTCACCGACGACATGGCAGCGGCAAAAGCCAAGCTGCTCGCCGCCGGCTGCGTGGTAGTCGAAGACAACCCATCAATCCCGCGCTGCTACCTACGAGACCCGTTCGGCCTAACGTTCAACCTCGACCTGGTGTAAGCCGCGCCGGCGCGTCCCTCGACACTGAAAGACCTATTTCAGGCGGCCCTTCACCGAGTCGAGCGCTGTGTTGCCGCAGACTTCGTCTTTGCCGGGGGAGCCGCTGATGCCGAGCGCGCCGACAACCTCGTTACCGATCTTGATCGGCATCCCGCCGTCGCCCGGTAGCAGGTGCGGCTCTTTGAGGATCACGCCCGACGTCGGGTTGTCGTAGTAGCTCTTGCCGGTTTCGCTTCCGAGCCGGCCGTACGTTACCGCCGTGAACGCCTTGTCTTGCGCCGTTTGGATCGTGTGAATGCCGGCGCCGTCGCCACGAATCAGCGCCTGAATGACGCCGTCGGAGTCGACAACGACCGCGGTGATCTTATAGGTCATCTTCTCGCACGCAGCGATCGACGCGACCGCGATGTCGGTCGCGAGCTGCGCCGAGAGCCGGTGGGTCTGATACACGTCGGCGCTTCGGGCGGGCGTGGCCGCAAGCGCCAGCACAGCGCAAGCGAAAGCGGCGGAAAGAGCGCGAGTTGTCATGGCGATGTGCTCCCAGGTAAGAGCGGTAGCAGCAATTCCGAGGGATGGAGGGTATCGTGATAGATCGTGTCGGTACCGAGTTTGCGGGGGCCGTAGCGGTGCGTGAACGGCGCATCGGTGACCGCCGAGTCACCGTTGGCGAGCTCCAACCGAATGCGGCTGCCCTTCTTGAAGAGATGGGCGGTCGGCATCACCGCGATGTCAAGCCGGTATATTTGTCCCGGGTGCAGCAACTGCAGCGCAGCGTCACTGTACCACGGCGCGTGCGGCAGCGACCATTTTGCATCGAGCGCGCGGTGCGACGCGCGCAGCCACCCTTTCGTGACGATGCTGTAGCGCGGGTTGAGCCCCGCCTTCTGCTCTTCATCGGTGCCCGGCAACTGATCGGAGAGTTTCACGAAGAAGTCCGTATCGTTGTTCGTCGACGAAGCATAGAGGATCAGTTCGATGGGACCGACCACTTGCGTGTCGGCAGCGAGCGGCGGCGTGACGAACGTGAGCACGCGGCGCGCCGGATCGGGACGACCATCCGGCCCGCGGCCGACCACGCCGTTCGTCCAACCGGGATTGGGATAGGTGAACAACGTTGGCGGAACCGACGCGTCGGGCACCGCCAAGTCGAGCCGTCCGTCGTTCAGCGACACCACGCTCCCCGACGGCCCGTTGTTCAGGTACCAGGTTTGATACGAGATGCCGGCCGGCGGCCACGTGTCGGCGGTGAGAATCTTGCCGCCCGCGTTCGTGAGGACGTAGCGCACCGGCGGCGCCTGGACGTATGAGGTCTGCTGACCTTTCAGACACCAATCGTAGAACGGCCGCAGATACGTCTCGTGAAACTCGATGCTCGAATAATCAGCGACGGCCTCCTCGACGTTGCTGCCGCCGAAGACCAGCAGTTTCTTCGGCCCACTGACGCGCTGGAAACCGACGATATTGCCGTTGAGATGGAGATCGACTTTCCCCCACACGCCGATCGAGAACGTCGGGACTTTCACCGACGGCAACCGATCGGCCGCGGTGCGTTCTTTCCAGAACGCGTCGTAGAGCGGATGGCGCTGCGCCGCGAGCGTGTAGTCGTAGGCGATCTCGCGCGGCGGCCCGTTACGCGGATAAAGATTCTGGCTGCGCACGCCCTCGTACCACGAGGCGGGATAATCGCCCGGAATGCCGCCCGTGTATGCCGAGGCGTGATAGGTGTCGGTGTTCCCGTCGTACGGCGCGATGCACGCCAAGTGCGGCGGATTCTGAATCCCCATGAACCACTGCGCGCGCGCGTAGTACGACTGGCCGACGCCGCCGATCTTTCCGGTCGACCATGGCTGTTTGGCGATCCACTCGATCACTTCGTAGAGGTCGCGCTGTTCGCGCTTCGACTGGTAGGTGTACGTGCCTCCGGAGCGGCCCGTCCCACGCGCGTCCATGTGCACGTAGATGTAGCCGTGCTGCGTGTAATAGCGCACCGGCCCGAGTTCCATGAACGGGTAGATCGCCATTGCCGGCACGGCATCGTTGTCGAAGCGGTACGCGGAAGATGCCAAGAGCACCGGATAGCGCCCGTGCGCCTGCGGCGGCAGATAGAGCGCCGCCGCGATCTTGACCCCATCGCTCATCGGAATCGAGACGATCCGGTCGGGCACGAGCCGCGGCCCCGCTTCTTGCGCGCCCGCGAGCGAGCCGGCCGGGGCCAGCAGCATCACGGCGAGCAATAGCCGAGCCCCGAACCGCAAACCGGTGCTTTGTCTACCTAGCGTCATATGCGCAACTTACTTTCGTCTATGGAATCTCCTAGGCTAGTCGGGGAGGATGATCGTCATGACGCAATCGGGTTTCCTGAAAACGCTGACTTCCAAGACCACGCTGCGGACGGGGATCGCGCTGCTGATCTTGCGGCTGGTCGTGGGCTGGTCGCTGCATTTACACGGCGCACCGAAATTGGGCGACCCGCTGCATTGGCTCGACAACAGCCCCTCGCTGCATGCAGCGGTCCCCGGCGCTCCCGAGTTTCTCGAACCGATCGTCGCCGTTGCCGAAGGCATCGGCGGCTTGTTCATTATGGCCGGACTGCTGACGCGCGTGTTCGCGTTCTTTATCGTCTGCGATCTCAGCACGGCGGTGATCGGCGTCGGCATCATGCAGCACCGCCCCTTCGTCGGCCGCGATTCCTACGAAATTCCGGCGTTGTTGCTGACGGCCGCGATCGTGCTGCTGATCGCCGGACCGGGCCGCATCTCGCTCGACGCGCTCCTCGCCCGCCGCGAATGGGTCATCCTGCGATTATTTCGCTCGCCCGGAAGCCTTTTGAAATAATGCCGTACTTCAACGACCCGTCGATGAGCGGCTGAATCGTCGCGGGATCGAGCTTCAGCGCGTACTCGCCACGAAACTGCGCCGACTGAATAACGGCCACCGGAATCTTGCTGTACTTGGAAAGGATCACGGCGGCAGCGTCTTTGTTCTTGTTGGCCCAGTCGTTGGCTTCCAATATCGCCGCGGTAAAGGCGCGCGCAGCATCGCGGTGACTGGCCACCCAGTCGCGCGTCGCGATGAGCGCACCTTGCAAGACGACGGGCGCCAGCGGCTTGCTGTCCATCACAATGGCGCGCCCACCATCCTTGATGCCGTTGCTTACGAACGGATCGGGCGCGATGTAGGCGTCGATCGTGCCGCGCTGCAACGCCGGTGAGAGCGCAGGGAACGGCAACTCTAGCCACTTGACCGTCGACGAATCGCCGCCGTTGTTGTCGATCCAAGCATCAGCGAGCAAGGTGCCGAGATTCTGGAGCGAGTTGGTGGAAAACGTCTTGCCGTTAAAGTCCTTACCAAGCCGCAGAGCCGGATCTTTCACGACAACCGCGACGGTCGGCGCCTTCACGGCATCGAGCAACCCCGGCGCAAGCGATGTGAACGGCAACCCCTTATCGTGCGCCTTGATAATCGTAACCGTATCGGACTCACTAATATCAATCGACCCGCCGATCATCGCCGCCGCCCCAGCCGCCCCGTTATTCTGCATCTGATATTGCACATCAAGCCTATGCTTCACAAAGAACCCATTCTCAATGGCATACCAAATCTCGGCACTAGACGGCAGAGTCCCCACCGTCACCGTCATAGCAGACTGCGCCCGAACCGGCCGCGCAGCGCCAAGCGCCGCACTTCCCAAGAGACCGGCAACAAAAGAAGGTCGATTCATGTTTCTTCTTTCCAGTTTCACATTGCAGTGTCATCCCAGCGCAAGGGAAAACACCTCGCGCCTTCGCGCTCGGCTTCTCGCAGCGACGTTTCTTCCGGCGTCATCCCGACTTCGTCGAGGCACACGTCCCTCCGGTGTCATTCCGAGCGTAGTCGAGGAACGCGCCACCATCTTGCCGGATCGCCAGGGCAACTCCACAAGCGCTCGAGGTTACGCTATCGTTTCCCCTGATTGAACGACGCAACTGCGATGCCGACCAACATTGTGCCAAATCCAATATATGTAGGGTCGACCCTTACCATTGCAAACAGCCCCAAATATACCAGCGCAGCTCCGACCAAGTACCATGTCTTGTTCGAGATTGGTTTGGTATTCAGCCGGTAAAGATAAATTCTCCACACCACCCCATAGCAGATGATGCCTAAGACGATGTCCCAACTCAATAGGTAAATGGACATCCGCGAAGCTATTTTCCGTCCCAGGTGAAGTCAGCGGCGGTGATGGCTGACATAAATTTGTATTTCGCGGCGGCATCGAACACGACTTGGATGCCGGCGACGTCCTGCTTGGGCGAGAAGTGGGCGTAGGCGCGGGGTTCGTCGATCGAGATGTACTTCTTCAGCACCACTGCGGCTTTTTCGGGGTTCGCCGTAGCCCAGGCTCCCGCTGCGTAGATCGCGTCGACGAAGCGGCGCGCGGCCTCTTTATTCGCATCGAGCCACGGTCGCATGCAGTACCAGGCCGTTTGCACCGTGTGGGGGCTGATCGCGTCGTCGCCGCTGCCGATCGAGCGCGTTCGGTCTTTGTTGGCAGAGAGATCCGGCTCGGCCAGAACACCCGCGTCGATCCGGCCCGCGACGATCGCCTCCGGCACTAAGCGCGCGCCCATCTCGACGAATTTCACGGTCGACAGATCTCCGCCACTTTGGTCGATCAGCGCCCGCACGGAGAGCGCCTCGAGTCCGCTCAGCGTCGAAACGCCGACGGATTTCCCGCCCAGGTCTTTCGGTGACGCGATCGGCGACTGCTTCGCGACTACGACCTGGCTATTCGGGTAACGCTTATCGTGAACGCTCGCGCTCGCAATGATTACGAACGGGATGTTGCGTGCATAAGCTTGTCCGATCGAGAGCACGTTGTTCGCGCCGATGTGCAAGTCACCCGATGCTACAGCGGACGCCATCGGCGCAGCGCTTGCGAGGACACGCACCTCAGTCGTGAGTCCGTTCTTTTTGAACAGCCCGAGCTCCTCAGCATAGTACGCTTCGCAGAGACCCTCAGTACTGCCACCGGCGATGCGAACGACGGTCCCCGTTTGCGCGAGCGCAGAATACCGGCCCGCGATCGCCGTCGTCGCGATCGAAGTTCCGGTGCCCGCCAGCCACGCGCCGCGACTCAGACGCGGGGTCATCGAGCGACGGCGGGCTCCGCCGAACGTTCGTTTTCCGTCTCGACTCGTTCGAAGCCGTGCTGCGAGATATCGAACATATTGCCTTCGGGATCGAGCGCACGTTGTTCGGCGTACGGTCGGTCGGCGGGTCGTTTGGTCGGCGCCCGCAGTCCCTTCCGCGCAATCCGCTCGCCGATCTCGGCGTTGCTATCGACTTTGAAGCCAAAATGGTTGAGACCACGCACTGCTTGGCCGTTGGCGTCGTGCGGCAGCACCGCGACCGTGATGTAGCCGTCGCTCAGGAAAACGGCACCCGAACCCGACGGACTGCGATGAACGACGTCCATCTCGAACACGTCGACGTAGAACTTTGCCATTTCATCGGTGTCGTCGGCAAAGATGGCAATGTGGCGAATCTGCGGTCTCGGCATGGGAGCGTTCCTTTGCGGTCAGTCGCGATGGTGTGCCCTTCGCGCCGAACCCGCTCTTTCCAGTCTGGCGAGCTGCGTGAATGGACTGCATGGGGGCAACCACGAAGGGGCTCAGATGGCGACTCGCGAGATCGTTCTGCCCGAGACCAACCCCGAGACGGAGTGGATTCTCGACCGGCCGGTTCAAAAAGTGAGCCCTACGCGGCGCCACGCCATCCTTCAGGGCGCGATGGTCGAATGGCTGCGAACGTGGGCGCGCGGCCGTGGCGAGGTGGGCACCGAGTGGCGGTTTCGGATTACACCCCCGGGCGAAATAACTCGCCCGCTCGTGCCGGACGTCGCCTACGTTTCCTACGAACGACTGAAGCCGCTTTCCATTGCGGACCGCGAGCTACCGCCACTGGCTCCGGACATCGTGGTCGAGATTCTCTCCCCCGATGATCGCCCCGCCGACGTGAACCACAAACGCGATGTCTATCTCGCGGCCGGCGCTGCCACGGTCTTGTTGGTGGATCCCGATCAACGCACCCTGGAAGTCTTCGACGCAGATGGCACGCACCACAAGTACGCTGACAGCGACACCTACACGCCGGAGCGTTTTCCGGGACTCACCCTATCGCTAACCGGCCTCTTCGCCGAACTCGATATCCCCTAGGCCCTAGCCCCGGTAGTCGGGGCTGGTTTCTATTTGGGTCATTTCCATCGCTAGGGCATCCATGGTGGGGAGATGGCAGAACGCGATCCAGCGGCACGGGCGGTCGGCGTGGACGTTGAAGTGTTGGTGTTCTACTCCGCCGGGGCGGATCGGTAACAGTAAGAGGTCGCCGGATTTCCAGTCGAAGCGCTCGCCGTCGACGATTGAGTAGCCCTCGCCGTCGATTACGTAGATCACGAAGCCGCCTTGATGACGGTGCTTGCCCGAGTGCGTCTTCACGTGGTTCTCGAATACGAGCCAATCTTGCAGCGGCGTATCAGGATACGATAGCGGCGCTAGGTAGTAGCGAATCGTGCCCTGACGGTTCACCTCGATCGGGCGGTCTTCCGTGCGGCACACGATCGGCCCGGTCTCTTGGCGCTTCGCGATCGCGATGCGGTCGTTGATGATCTTCTCATAGCCGGTCTGCTGGATCGGCGGACGCTCGCGTTCGCGCGTCCGTTCGCGTTCAGCCACGGTAATCGCTCGACGGCTCGATCAGCTCGAACCCGCTGCCGCGATCGACGCCATTCGCCGCAAACCAGTTCGGCTCGCATGCGAGCAGTTTCGCCGTCTCCGAGCCGCTGTTGACGTGCTGCACGATGATGCCGTCGCGCTTGATCGGTAGATTGAGCACGTCGCCGGTCTTCCAGGTATGCTTCACGCCGTCGACCGTCGTGTACCCGCTCCCCGACAGCACATAGACGACCTGGCCGCCCTGAAACTTCAACCGGCCCGAACGGCTGCCCGGCGCGAGCTCCTGCTCGAAGAACATCAGCGTCGAGAGCGCGGTGTTCTCGATCGACGGGTGCATGTACCAACGCAGCTTCCCGAACGCGTTATTCTCCTGCGGCAACGCATCGCCGCGGACGACCTGCATCGCGTTCGCCGCGCGTTCGCGCTGGCGGTCGCGCATGTCGATCAACTCGTCCCAGTGGTTTTTCTCCGCCACGCTAGAACCCGCCGGGCTTGCTGACGCCCACGAACGACTTCGACTTCTTGTCCCAGCGCACCATCACGAGCCCATCGATGCCGATGCCGCGTTGCGGGATGGCTTGAAAGTCGTACGCTCCGTTGACGCCCATCCAGCCCTTCAGTCCGGCGATGTAGTCGCGAATCTGCGCCGGCGTGGCGTCGAAGCCATACTTGCGAAAGGCGTCGAGAACCATCATCGCGGGGTCCCAGGCGAGCGACTCGCCTTGTTGCGGATCGATCCCGGCCGCTTTGAACGCGTTGAGATAGCCGGCGAGATATTTCCGAAATGCCGGGTTGGGAAACTGGCTCGGCGCGACCCACGGCGGCGCCGTCATGAGCAAGTCGTCGGGCATGAACGATTCGAGGCCGGCAAGTTGGTTGGCGTTGAGGTTGCCGGCCGAGGTGATGAGCGGGATGTCCAGCGCACCGGACGACGCATCGCGCAGGAGCGTGCTAAACGGCGTACCGACCGCCCACAGAATCGCCGTCTGCGCGCCCGACGCCTTGATGCGGGCCATCTGCGCAGCGACGCTCAGGTCGGTGCTGTTGAAATGCTCGCGGTCGACCACGCTCACCTGACCCTGCATCTCGGGCAACGCGATGGCGGCGTCGATGCTCCGGTCGCCATCTTGACCAGTCGCGTCGTTCGAGGAGATGACCGCGACTTTGTGCAGACCTTTCGCGCGCAAGTAGCGGATCGACGCGACGATATAGTCGGCGGTCGAGATGCTGGACGAGAACATGTAGCTCCCCGCCGCCGGGTGTATGCCGGGCGAGAAACAGAACACGACCGGACCGCTCGCCGCAACTGGCGCCATGGCGCTGCAGGCGGAAACGAGCGACGATCCCAGGATGACCGGTACTTTCTGCGCCATCGTCTGGTTGAGCAGCTGCACCGCGTTCGTCGCAATCGATTGGTCGTCTTGAACGATGAAGTGGATGGGACGACCGCGAACGCCGCCGGCCTTGTTGGTTTGATCCTCGATCACCTTGAGCGCCGCGGCTTCGGTCGTTCCGAGGAACGCCGATGGCCCGGTCATCGCCGCGATGACATAGATGTTATACGGATCCGCGGCCGCGCCGGCACACGGTGCGAGCGCGAACAAGGCGGCCGCCGCGAGCGCTACGGCGCGTGCGATCTTCATGACGATGCCCCTCCCGGGTCAGCCACGGGTGAAGTTGCCGCCGCGCGTTGCGGCCGCGGGCTCGTTCTCGGTGATGCCGGCGGCTTTGCCTTCGCCGTACTCCGCCGCCACGATAACTTCGACGACGCACACCTTCCCGTCGCGCACGTGCTTCAGCCCCTCGGCGATCGCGGGCCCGATGCCGTCGCGCGCTTCGATCGGGCCGATGCCGATCGCGCCTTGCACGCGGGCGAAGCCGGCGAGATCAGGTGCCGGCCCGTCGATGCGTTGGCCGATCCATTTGCGTTTCGGGTCGCGCCCACGCGCGATCGCGAGGTGCTCTTGATGCACTTCGTCGTTGAAGTACGAGCGATTGTTCGCGACGATCACCAGTAGCGGAATCTTGCTCGCAACGGCCGTCCACAGCGCGGTCACGCCCATCAGGAAGTCGCCATCACCGGTCACGGCGACCGGAACGCGAGACGTGCCGCGCAGCGCGAGCCCAACGCCGACCGCGATGCCCGGGCCGCCGCCGAGACCACCGCCTCCGCCGCCGCCGAGATAGTCTAGCGGATGACGCCAGGTGAAGTAGCGCTCGTCAACGCCCTGCGGCAAGCGGCTGATGCAGGCCTCGACGCCGTCGAGCGCGCGCGCAACCTCGCTCGAGAACGCGTCGATGCTGATGATACTCCCCGCGGCCGCAGCGCCGTTGCCGTTCTTCGACGGTGCGGCGGAAACATGGGGCCGTTGCGCGGCGGGCTTCGGATGACCGAGCGCAGCGACCAGCGCCGAGACGAGCGTGTCCGGTACCGCGCCGATACTCAGATCGACGGCCGGCAGCATCTGATAGTCCATGCTCCAGCCGTTATGGATGAACCGGTCGACCGAGCACGAGATCACTATGGGCGTGCCCTCGATCTTCGCCTGTTTGAGCACGCCCCCGAGGTCGAGCACGTCGAGGTCGAGGATCACGTCGCTTTCGCGCAGGGCCTTCGCAGCCGTCGGGCGGCCGGCCATGCCGGCGTGCAGCGGATGGTCGGTCGGGAACATCGCACCGGTGCGCGTGACGACGCGGGCGTTGAACGCCTCGGCCAGCGCGACTCGCTCGTTCCACGACTCAACGCTCAGTGCGCAGCGGCCGGCAATGATCACCGGATGCTTTGCACCGCGCAACGCCTTGAGCACGGCCTCGACGTCCTCTTTCGACGGCACCGCCTCATGCGGCACGGCGAACTTCTCCGGCGACGGAATCGCGAGCGGCGCGTCCAGTCGCTGTTCTTGCACGGCGGCATCCAGCACCACGAACGTCGGCCCGTTGGGCGCGGTCTCCGCAATCTGCCGGGCGCGCAAGATCGACTCGATGGCCGCGCCGGGCGAGCCGGGCTGATCGTCCCACTTCGTATACGAGCGCACCAGCGCGCCCATGTCTTGCGAGGTGTGAATCCAGTCGATCCACGGCCGGCGCTTCATCGCGTCGACCGGACCGTTGGCGCCGAGGATCAGCACCGGCGCGCGGTCGCACCACGCGTTGAAGATCGCCATCGTCGCGTGCATGAGGCCAACGTTGCTGTGCACGACGGCCAGCATCGTCTTCCCCGTCACCTTCGCGTAGCCGTGCGCGATCGCGACGGAGTGCTCTTCGTGCAGGCACAGCAGCATCTCGGGGTTCTCGTTGCCGAGATAGTTCACGATGCTATCGTGCAAGCCGCGGTAACTCGCCCCCGGCACCAACGCGGCATATTTGAGGTCGAGCGAGCGCAGTACGGCGGCGACGACGTCGCTGCCCCAATCCATAGTAGCCATAGGGGCTAGATTCTCACCGTCGTTCCTTTGTCATCCCGAGCAGCGCCGTAAGGCGCGTCGTCGAGGGACGCGCCAGCATCATCCCAAATCGCCAGGGCAACTCCACTAAA
>DASYOE010000163.1:0-9462 GCA_036008105.1 Candidatus Lustribacter sp.
TCGTGATCGAGAAGAAGTCACCGAGCGCCGGCGCCGCGACAATCTTGCCGTTGAGGTCGGCTCCGCCGCGTATCGGTGAATCCTTGCGCACCACGAGCAGCTCGGACGGCCGCGTGCTGACGTACATGTTGCCCGGCCCGACGATCTGAAACGGCAGGCCTTTGAGGTGCGAGAGGATCAGCGACATGATCGGCGCGCCGCCGATTTGCAGCGAGCCGCCGATCATCGCCGCGGACATCGTGGCACTGCTGTTCATGAACACGACGTCGACGTCCAGCCCGTTGCGCTGATAGAATCCGCCGCGCTGCGCGATGACCGGCCCGAGCCCCGCGTCGTTGGGCAGGGTGCCGACGCTGAGGTGGATGAGGCCTTGCGCGGCCAGCCGCAGCGGTGCCGCGGCGCATGCTGCACCGGCGCCGGCTAGGACCGCCCGTCTTCTCATACCAAAATCGCATTTGTTTTCTGCCGTACCGACCTCCTGGCTGGGGTCTGGCTATGCTCCGAGGAGCGAGGCCCGGGTAGGAGAGAAGCGACGAGACTATGCGCAGCGAGGAGCCGGCGCGGGAACGATCCATCGAGGACCAGATCACGATGCTGGTCCGCTACATCGGCGTTGTCTACAACGTCGTATTGAATCGCGATCCGGACGCCGCCGAGATACAGCGTCACGGGAACGAGATGTTGCGTGGATTGTCGGCGATCGAGTTTTTCAACAACATCGCCTTTTCGGAGGAACGCCGGAGCCTCCCAAACCTGTACGTCGTGCCGGGCCACTTCTACTCGCCGATCGTCAACCCGGCGGAACTCCACCACTATCTGCGTGCCCTCGCGAACATCGGCCCGGAAATAGCCGGCGTTTCGATCGACCGCGATGCGATGATCGCGCTGTGGGAGCGTTTGCTGCCGTTCCTGACGACCTGTCCGTTTTCCGATGCGCCGGCGCCGGGATACCGTTACGGGTACGACAATCAAGCCTTCGGGTACGGCGACGCGGTCGTTCTTCAAGCCATGCTTCGGCATCGCCGGCCCAAGCGCTTGATCGAAATCGGCAGCGGACATTCCTCGGCGTGTACGCTCGATACCGTCGACCAATTCATGGATGGCGCTTGCGAGGTGACGTTGATCGAGCCGCATCCGAAGCGCGTGCGCGCGTTGCTCGGCGACCGCGCCGGCGGGGTGCGAATCATCGAGTCGGCCGTGCAGCGCGTGCCGGAAGCCGTCTTCGCCGAGCTCGAGGCGGGCGACGTCCTGTTCATCGATTCGACACACGTGCTGCGGACGGGCAGCGACGTCTTCTACGAACTCTTCGAGATTTTGCCGAGAATCGCGAGCGGGGTCGCGGTCCATTTCCACGACATGTTCTGGCCGTTCGAGTATCCGAGCAATTGGATTCTCGAAGACAACCGGTCGTGGAACGAGCTCTATGCCGTGCGCGCGTTCCTGACGAACAACGATCTGTGGAAGATCATTTTTTTCAGCGACTATCTCACCAAGATCGAGCACGAACGAGTCGAGCGGGATCTGCCGCGTTTCGCCCAATCCTCCGGGTCGTCACTCTGGCTCGAGCGCAGCTAGGACGACCCGCCCGCGGCCGTGAATGCTGCTTCATTCCAGCTCATCCGGGAGGAGCATCATGAAGCAACGTTTTCTTACCGCGGCAATCATATCGCTACTCGTCGGCGCGAGTGCCGCCACGGCGGTGCGCGCGCAAGATATTCCGAAACCCAACCACTATCTGCCGGACGTCAAAGTTCTGCAGTGCTTCGTCACCGTGCCGAAGCATTTTTCCAAAAAGGCGAGCGGCACGCAGATCGTCTACGTGAACATGGGAACGAGGCCGTTGAGCAGCGTGACGTTCGCGGTCGGCTACCGGAACTCGGCGGAGAACTTCGTCCGCAAGGTGGTCGATCAGGGAATGTTCGCGCCGGGTGTTAAGGTCAACCACCATTTCGATCTCTACAGCGACGTGGAGTTCGGCGGCAAAGCGACCACGCTCTGCGGCGCCATCGCGGGCAAACACTAGCGGCGGGAGCTAGTTGAAGTCGCCGGCCTGTAGCTCGATCGGGGAACCGTGCGGGGTGCGGCCGGCGGCGTGTTCCCAGGCATCGCGATACCGTTCCAGCGCGAGCGCATCGGTGAGCCCCTTTTCGGCCACGATGCGCTCGAGCGCGGACAGCCAATGCCGGTAATACGTTGCGCCCGTGTCGGGATCGCCTGCGCGCTGGGCGCGTTCGATCTCAGCGGCCAGCGCGGCCGCCCACTCACCCTTGGTAAAGTAGCCGCGTTCGTGGAGTGCGAGCATCATCGCAAACGCCTGTGCTTCCCACGGCTCGCGGAACGTGCGCTCGCTGCCATCTGCGTTCATGCGGGTTCCAAATAGGGCTCGAAGGCTTCGATCGAGACCGTCAACGTCGGATCGGCGTCGTCGCCCCAGAGTTCGCGTGCCGCAAACACCACCGTGTAGAGCCACTGCGGTTGCTCGCCGGCGCCGATCGCCGCCGTATCGGGGTAGACGTGGCAGCCGCGCACGGCTTCCACCATGCCCGTTTTGTCGCGCGCGTAGCGGGGCAGACGCGTATGCGTGGCCGGGTTGAGGTTGCGCGTACGCACGCGGTCGCCGGCGGCAAAGCGCGCCGCTGCGGCCGGGGGGCGATCGTAGCTGCCGCGCGTGAGGCCCGGCACGTCGGCCGGCGTCAGCGTCCGCGCGAGTTTCTTGCCCGGGTGCAGCGCGCGGCCGGCCGCGATTTCGCCGGCGTCGACGAGCCCGTGCTCCAAGACGCGATGCTCGACGCCCAGGAACCATTTTTTGTAATAGGACGACGTCAAGTAGGTGACCGGATCCAACGCCTCGATCGACGCGCGCGATTCGTCGATCGTCCACATACGGGTGAAACCGAGCGCGCGCTGCATCGCGAGCACGCGCCCCTCCCACGGTTGGTGAAACGGCGGCTCGTTCGGTTCCGGCTCGACCGGACCGAAGCCGTCCATGCCGCCCAAATCGTGGATGGAATTCACGGTGCGACGGCCGCGGGGCGTTGCGCGAGACCCGTGCCGATCATGCTGTCGCGCGTCACCAGCTCGGCCAGGCGTTCCTCGCTCCAGCCTTCGCTGCCCGGCGGTTGCATCGGCAGTACGATAAAGCGCGTCTCGGCGGTCGAGTCCCACACGCGTATCTCGGTATCGGCCGGCAACGTCACGCCGAAATCGGCGAGCACGCCGCGCGGATCGCGAACCGCACGCGAGCGGTACGGGGCCGACTTGTACCACACCGGCGGCAGACCCAGCACTTCCCACGGATAGCACGAACACAGCGTGCACACGACCATGTTGTGAACGCGCGGCGTGTTTTCAACGGCGATCAGCAGGCTGCCGACCGGACTCACGTGGCCGAGCGAATTCACCGCCGCCGTGGCATCGGCCAGCAAACGCGCTTTAAAGCCCGGGTCGCTCCAGGCGCGCGCGACGACGCGCGCTCCGTTGCGCGGACCGATCTTCGTTTCGAAGTTTTCGACGATCCGGTCGAGTGCGGCGGGATCGACGTATCCCTTTTCGGTCAGAATCGTTTCGAGCGCGCGCACGCGCAGCGGCATCTCGCCGAGTTCCGAACCGTGATCGTGGTCGTGGTCGTGATCCGGCATGAATTACGGTTCCACTCCGCTAGCCGCGAACCATTCGATCGCTTCGGCGAGGGCGGCGTCGGTGGCGGACGGGTCGTACCGCGGGCCGACGTCGCGCATGAACGCATGCTCGGCGTCGTAGAGTGACATGCGATGGCGGATACCGGCCGCATTCAAGCCGCGTTCGACCACCGCACGGCCCGCCGCGTCCGTGTGCGGATCGATGGACCCGAAAATCGTCAACAACGGACCGCGAATCTCGCCCGCGCGAGCGAGCGAACCGGCATCACCGTCGCCGGCGAGCGCACCGTCGTGCAGACCGGTCGGATAGAAGCAGACGGTTGCCTTCACCCGCGGATCCAACGCGGCGCGAAACGCGACGTGACCGCCCAGGCAAAAGCCCACCGCTCCGATCTTCCCCGCAACGACCCCGGCGTCAGTTCCCAGGTAATCCAGCAACGCCGAGATGTCGGCGTCGAAATCACCGACCCGCATGCGGTTCGCGCAGGCCTGACCCCGATCGCGGCCGGGATCGTCGAAGGCATACGCGGTGCCCGGTTCCTCAAAGCGCCAGTAGATCTCGGGTGCGGCAACGGTGAAGCCGTAACCGGCAAAGCGCAACGCCATCCGCTGCGTGGATTCAGTGAGCTGAAAGATGTCTGAGTAGAAGAGCAGGGCCGGCCGCGGCAGGTCGCCGGCGGGTCGTGCGAGCAACACGCGCATGACACCGCCGTCCCGCGGTAAGTCGACACATTCGGTTCGAACGCGCAATCGCTGCCGTCCTTTCTGGGAGATCGCCATGATCGATACCGCGACCGAATCCCGTTCCGTCATCCCCGGCCTGGGAAAGCTCTATGATAAAGTGGCGCCGTACAGCTATGCCTTCATGCGCTTCTGTACCGGAGCGATCCTCGCGCCGCACGGCATCCAAAAGCTGTTCTTCGGCGGCCTCGCCGGCAATACGGCGGCGATCGCCAAGATGGGTCTGCAGCCGCCGTCTTTCTGGTCGCTGCTGGTCGGTTTCACCGAGTGTTTCTGTGCCATCGCGCTCGCGCTGGGTTTGTTCACGCGCGTGGCGGCGCTATTCATCATCGGCGAAATGACCGTGATCGCGTTTGGGATCCAGAGCAAGTATGGCTATTTTTGGACCAAGCGCGGACTGGAGTTTCCCTTGCTGCTGCTGCTGCTGACGCTGGCTATCTTTTTCCGCGGCGGCGGCCGCTTCTCGCTCGATCATCTCATCGGCAAGGAAGTCTAACCGTTGAAACGCTCGCTGTTCGCCCGCACCCTCGTGGCCGGCGCGTTGGTGGCGAGTGCCGCACCGGTGGCAGCGCAGACCGCGCTCGTGCCGCTGCGCGTCGGCACGAATGCCGCCGACGACGTCACGCCGCTGCTGTGGGCGAAGGCGAGCGGAACGTTTGCGAAAACCGGGCTGGACGTCGACATCGAAAAGTTCACCAACGGCTCGGCCGTCACGGCGGCCGTGATTGGCGGGTCGCTCGACATCGGCCGCTCGAGCATCTTGCCGCTGATCAGCGCGCGCGGCCACGGCGTTCCGCTGCAGTTGATTGCGGGCGCGGAAATGGCGATCGGCGACGATCCCAGCGCCGGCCTCATCGTCCTCAAAGAGTCGCCGGTCACCAGCGCCAAAGACCTCAACGGGACGACGATTCCCTCGCCGTCGCTGCGCGATTACTTCGAGATCGCGAATCGCGCCTGGATCGATGCGAACGGCGGCGATTCGAAGACGGTGAAGTTCATCGAGCTGCCGATCTCGTCGATGCTGGCCGCGCTCGAGTCGGGACGCGTGGCCGCCGCGGCCTTCCCCAACCCATTTCTCGCGAACGCGCTCGCAACGGGGAAAGTGCGTCTGCTCGGACGCCCCAATACCGGGATCGCGCCGCGCTTCTTGGTGACGGCCTGGTGCGCGACCGAAGCCTTCATCGCCCAAAATCATGCCGCGCTGCTGAAATTCACGCAAACGCTGCACGACGCGACGATCTATACGAACGCGCACCCGGCCGAAACGATCGCTATTACCGCGCCGTTTTGGGGCATCGATCCGGCCGTGCTCGCGAAGATGGCGCGCGCGCCGTCGGCGTCCGGGCTCGACCCGAAAGATATCCAGCCCATGATCGACGTGGCGCTCAAGTACGGCGTGATCGACAAACCGATGAAGGCCGACGCAATGATCGCTTCGGTGGCCGTGCGGTCGAAGTAGTCGTTAAGAAATGCCGGCTTCGTTTTCTAGCGGTGACATCAGGTAGGATTGCAACGAGAGGGCGCGGGTGCCGCAGGGCACGAGGCGCGAGATCAGGTGGCGCAGCTGGCCGAACTCCGCGCTGCTCAAACAGTCGAACAGCGCGTCGTTCACCGGTGCTTGGAGCACGGCTAACTCGCTGAGCAGTTTGCGTCCGGCGGGCGTGACGGTGAGGAGCACGCGCCGCTTGTCTTTCGCGTTGACGCCCTTGTGGACGAGTCCGCCCCGCACCAGCTTCGCGACTTCGGTCGTGATGAACGCGCCCGAGAGGTGCAAGTGGTCGGCGATGGCGTTGATGCCGACGCCGGTGCGGCCTTGCAGGTAGTTGATCGAGATCAGCGTCGTGTAGGCGATTCCGGTTAGGCCGAGATGGGCGCCGAAGCCGGACCGGATGTCGCTCACGAGCGCGGAAAACGCGAGGAAGTCGTGGATGAACGACCGGAAGGCGGTGTCGCTGCCGTCGACGAGCAGCTGCGCTTTGGAGACCGTCTGCCGGCGTGGGGTCATTCGGCCCCGCGTTCGATGAAGGCCCGCAGCCGGCCGGTATCGGTGTCGATCGCGTCGTCGCGCACGTCGACCGGCGCGAACTGGGCTCGCGCGAAGCGAGCGCGTTCGGCAAACGGCACGGTGGCGTCGATGCCCAATTTCGTCCGGATCCCGTTCTGACCGACGCGCACGTACTCGTGTCCGCGCGCTCCCGGAATCGTGAAGAGGTCGCGCGAGGCTTCCATGCGCGTTGCAACCGCGTATTCGACGTCGGCCGGATCGCGAATGTCGATATCGTCGTCGACGACCGTCACCGAGTCGAGATCCTTGAGGGCGCCGAACGCGGCGAGAATCGCGTTGCGCTGCAAGCCGTCGTGCTGCGGCCCGGTTTTGCGGATCTGGATGACGGCGTGGAAACGGTGCAAGCCACCGGCCGTCATTTCGGCATCGACCACGATCGGAACGGAAGCCGTGAGCACTTTGAGGAGGCTCGCTTCGAGCACGTATTTGCGCAGCATGACGGTCTCGCGACCGTACCCGTTGATGGCATGATAGATCGGCGACGGGCGGTGGGTGATCGCGGTGATCTCGACCACCGGGGCCTGACCGGGCGTCGACAGGTAGCCCACAAACTCGGCGAACGGCCCTTCCGGGACCGTCCGATCGGGCAGGATGCGGCCCTCGAGAATGATCTCGCATTCGGCCGGTACGAGTAGCGGTTGCGTGATCGCATCGGCGACCGGCAGCGCATGTCCGATCAGGCCGCCGGCGACCGCGAGTTCGTCGGTCGTCTCGGGCATTTGCGAGCCCATCGTTGCCGCCGTGTACTGCAACGCGATATCGCTGCCGATGCACACCGCGATCGGCAGCGCCTCGCCGCGCGCTTTCGCGCGTTCCCACGCGACGCGCAAGTGACGGCCGAGGTCGAGCTGGATCGCGGTCGTGTTGCCGGCGACGAGTTGCAGCCGGTGATAGGACGCGTTGTAGACCAACGTTTCGGGGTCGCGCGTGACCACGACGCCGGCGGTGATGAAGCGCCCCGAATCGGCCGCGGTATGCTTGAGCACCGGCAACATCCGGCCGACGTCGATATCGCGGGTGATGACGTGCTGCTGAGCCGGGACGTTCGCGCTGCGTTCGGGCGTCAGCGGCGACGCCATTGCCCGCACGACGAATTCCCGAATCGTGACGTAGTCGACGCCGAACGCCGCCTCGCAGTTCTCCCGCGCGGCCAAGAAATTCCCGACGACCGGAATCGCGTGCCCGCGGACGTTGGTGAACAACAGCGCCGGACCGCCGTCCAAACGCTTCATGATGCCGGCCGCTTCGAGTTCGGGGTCGACCGGCGCGGTATAGGCGCGCAGGCGTCCGCGCTGCGCCATCCGCGCGAGCGCGCTGCGGAAACGCGTGTCGAGGATGCTGGTCGGGGTGATGTCGGTCGCGGTCATCGGCGGTTACCTCACCAGGGCCAGCGGTACGTCGTACGACCCGAGCATCGCGTCGACGAGCCCGGTGGCGCGATCCCAATCGTAGGTGCGATAGGAGTGGGCCTTGGTCACGAACGCCGCACCGGCATAGAACATCTCGTACTGGGTGTGCCGCGAGCCGAACTCGGAGCCGACCGCGTCCCAAGCGAGTTTGTAGAACTTCACCTTGTCGAAGGCGCCGCTCACGGGCGACTGCTGGGTGGCGTCGATCAACGCCGCGATCTCGGGGTTCTCGAAATCACGGTAGGATGACGGTTGCATGATCATGCCGCCCCCGGCCAGATCGCGCAGCGTGTGCATCACCTTCGGATAGAGCTGTTGCGAAAGGACGAGCGCGGCGTAGAGAACGTGCCGGTCGGGCATGTAGTACTTCCCGCGCATCGCGCCCTTCGCTTCCATGGCGACGACGAGTGCATCGAACATCGCCGCTTCGGCCGCGAGCCCTCCGAGCATCTCGCGCACCGGCGGAAAGGCGAGGATCCCGTTCGTTTCCGCGATGCGGCGCGCGATGCCGAGCAAGAAGCGCATCTTGACCGAGAAACGGATCATCGCTTGATAGTTTTGGTAGACGTGGGCCGGGGTGGCATGAAACTGCCGCTGGCACATCTCGATGTCGCTGTCGACGAATACCCGTTCCCACGGGACGAGCACGTCGTCGAAATAGATGACCGCGTCGTTTTCGTCGAAACGGCTGGCGAGCGGGTTGTCGAACACCGATGGGGCGGCCGCCTCGTACGATTTGCGCGAGAGAATCTTGAGCCCCGGTGCGTTCAACGGCACGACGAACGAGAGCGCGTATTTCTCGTCGCCCGGTTTGAGCGCTTGAATGCACGTCACCAAGATCTCGTTGGCCAGCGGCGCGCCGGTCGCGAGCATCTTCGCGCCGCGAATCGTGAGGCCGGAGGTGTCGCGATCGACTACGCCGGCGGTCAGGAATTCGGCGCTCTGCTCGCTCGCGCTCTTGGAACGATCGGCTTGCGGGTTGACGATGGCGTAGCTGAGGTAGAGGTCGTTGTCGCGGGCGTAGCGGTAATAGTCGCTCACCGCGGCGGCGCGTTTGGGATCGTATTCTTCGAACACATCGAGTCCCATGAAGTACGCCGCAATGCACGATGCAACGTGATCCGGACCGCGGCCGATGAACCCGCCGTGCACCTCCGCCCAGGCTTCGATCGCCTGCCGCCGTTCGACGAGTTCGGCGTAGCTTTCCGGCAGCTGCCAGATGCGATTGGCGCGGCTGCCGTCGGCGAGCGCGTAGGTCATCTGCTGCGCGCGTTCGGGCGCGCTCTGCATGTCGTAGAGCGACGCGATGGTAGCGACGGCGTGCCCGAAGGCCGGATCGGACGGAACGTCATCGACGCGCCGGCCGTCGATGAATACCGCACGCCCGTCGCGCAGCGACTCCACGTGAGCGTGGCCGGTTTTCAACAACGCCATCCTCCTAACCGTCAGCCGGGGACGCCGGCGACGACCTCCATTTCGACGAGCATGTCCGGAAAACCGAGTTCGCAAAACGCGGCCGAACGCGCCGGATAGGGTTGCGGCATCAGCTCCTTGTACACGACGTTGAAGGCATCGCGGTCTTCGACGTTGCGCAGGAACACCGTCACCT
>DASYOE010000164.1:0-9905 GCA_036008105.1 Candidatus Lustribacter sp.
TGTCATCCTGAGCCTGTCGAAGGACGGAACGTGTCCCAATACGTCTATACCATGCATCGGGTCGGCAAAATCGTGCCCCCGAAGAAGCAGATTCTCAAAGATATCTCCCTGAGCTTTTTCCCCGGCGCGAAGATCGGCATCCTCGGCCTCAACGGGTCGGGCAAATCGACGATCCTGCGCATCATGGCCGGCGTGGACACCGAGATCGACGGCGATGCCATTCCGATGCCGAACCTCTCGATCGGCTTTCTCGAACAAGAGCCGAAGCTCGATCCGGCCAAGACCGTGCGCGAGACCGTCGAGGAAGCGCATGCGGAACTGCTGGCCGTTCGCAAGCGGCTGGACGAGGTCTACGCCGCGTACGGCGACGCCGACGCCGACTTCGACGCCTTAGCGGCGGAACAGGCGAAGCTCGAAGCAATCGTGTTCGCCTCGGACGGTGACGACCTCGACCGTCAACTCGAGATCGCGGCCGACGCGTTGCGCCTGCCGCCGTGGGATGCCCAGATCGGTCCGCTCTCGGGCGGCGAGAAACGGCGCGTGGCGCTGTGCCGGTTGCTGCTCTCCAAACCCGACATGCTGCTGCTCGACGAACCGACGAACCACCTCGACGCGGAGAGCGTGGAGTGGCTCGAGCAGTTCCTACAGCGCTTTCCCGGGACGGTCGTCGCGGTCACCCACGACCGCTACTTCCTCGATAATGCAGCCGAATGGATCCTCGAGCTCGACCGCGGGCGCGGCATCCCGTGGAAGGGCAACTACAGTTCGTGGCTCGATCAGAAACAAGCGCGGCTGGCCGCCGAAGAAGCGAGCGAGACCGCGCGCCAGAAGGCGCTCAAAAAGGAACTCGAGTGGGTGCGCGCCGGCACGAAAGGCCGCGGCACGAAAAGCAAGAGCCGCATCGCGCGCTTTGAGGAGCTCTCGAGCTACGAGTACCAGCGCCGCAACGAAACGCAAGAGATCTTCATCCCGGTCGCCGAGCGGCTGGGCGATCAGGTGATCGAATTTGAGGGCGTGCGCAAAGCCTACGGCGACCGGCTGCTGATGGACGACGTGTCGTTTCGCATCCCGGCCGGCGCGATCGTCGGCATCATCGGCCCTAACGGTGCGGGTAAAACCACGCTTTTCCGCCTGATCGCCGGAACCGAAACCCCCGATGCCGGCACGATCAAGATCGGCCCGACGGTCAAGCTCGCGGTTGTCGATCAGAGCCGCGAAACGCTCGGCGACGACAAAACGGTGTTCGACGACATCAGCGGCGGGCTCGATCTGTTGAAGGTCGGCCGGTTCGAAATGCCCGCGCGCGCCTACCTGGGCCGCTTCAATTTCAAGGGCGCCGATCAGCAGAAGCTGGTCGGAACGCTCTCGGGCGGCGAGCGCGGCCGGCTGCATCTGGCGAAGACGCTCCTGATCGGGGCGAACGTGCTACTGCTCGACGAGCCGTCGAACGATCTCGACGTCGAAACGCTGCGCGCGCTCGAGGATGCGTTGGCCGAGTTTGCTGGAACGATCATGGTGATCAGCCACGACCGCTGGTTCCTCGACCGCATCGCCACGCATATCATCGCGTTCGAAGGCGACTCGAGCGTGTATTTCTTCGAGGGCAACTACCAAGAGTATGAAGAGAACAAGAAGCAGCGCCTGGGCGAAGAAGCCGCCCGGCCGCACCGCCTGCGGTACCGGCCGCTGACGCTGCCGTAATGGGTTTTCTGGGCCGCGCGATCGTCATGGCCGCCCGCAGCGTTGCGGCGGTCGCGGTCAACGCCGCGATGACGGAACTGAAAAAGCCGGAAACGCAAGCCAAGATCGGCGCGGGAATCGCCACCGTTCACCAGCACCTCAACGATCCCGAAAAGCGCGCCGAGTTGGAACGCGCCGCCGGCACCGCCGGAAAAACCGCCGCCCGGATGCTCGGCCGCGCCGCCGGAAACTTACGCAACAAGATCAGCGGCGACTGAACAAAAGCTCCGACAGGGCCGTCTTGACGCGCTCGAAGCCGGCGCGTTTGTAGGGGTAGAGGTCGGGCGGGTCGGTGCCGTGGACGAGCATCGCGGCGTCGGCTTCGAAGAGCAAGAGGCGGCCGTCGGGCGCGATGCCGCAATCGATGCCGAAGTAGTCGAGCGCGACGCCGCGCGCGATCTCGTCCAGCGCCGCGCGCAGCCGGCCGTTGAAGACGGCATCGAGGTCGCCGATGAACCGTGCCTCTTCGTCGCGCATCCACTGGTGGTCGGCCATCGCGGCGTTGTAGTAGTGGATCATCCAGCGTGGTGAGATCGCGAGGTGATACGCGAACGGAACGCCGCTCACGAACATCACGCGGTACTTGCGGTAGAATCCGTCGCTGCTCTTGTAATCGACGAACGGCATGACGAAGTACGCCGGATACGCGTGTTCGTCGAGGTACGCGTGCAGCGCCGCGCGGTCATCGATGCGCGCGAGCGCGTGGCCCGCTTGCGAACCGACCGGCCGCACGATCAGCGGCGTGGTGACGTCGCGCGCGCGCAGCGCCGCAGCCTCGACGCGTTCGACGTCCGGCGCGAGGATCGTCGCCGAGCCGGCGAACCGCCGGGCGACGTCCGACCGTCCGAGTTGCGCGACGAGGTCCGGTGCGTTGACCGGCCGGCGGCCGGCGCGTTGGGCAAACGCATGCGCCAGCTTGAGCGCCGGCTGGGCCGCTTCCGATTCGGCGATCGCATTGAACAGCACGTCGTACGGCGGCAGTTCGTCGTCCGGCAACTGCGTATCGCCGTCGTCGATGTAGAGCCGGTGCAGCGTGGTGTGCTCGGTGTCGACGATCAGTTCGAGCGGCGTGTTGGCCTCGAACGGCGCGACGCGCGACAGCGCCAACACCGACAGCGCGGCGGGTTGCGTTTGCGCCGGCATGCTGACGATACGCGAACCCTGCACCGCCGCCCGCAGGTGCGCAATCGCCGACTCGGGCTGGCCGAGCATTTGTTCGACTTCATAGAGGCGCAGGTGCGCCTGACGCGCGGCCGGATTGCGCCGCAAAACGTCATAGGCCAGCGAGCGGAGCGATTCGAGCTCGCCGGTCGTTTGGGGGCGGGTCACGACTAGCCTATGTCAGACGCTTTTGTCGAGAACCTTCCCGGCGTCTTTGTCGTACATCTCGGCCAGCGCGATCAACGCCTGACTCGGAAATTGAATGATCTCTTTGCCGGTCGACTTATCGGTGAAGACGGTCACGACTTCGTCGGGATCGTGCAGCACTTGAAACGACACCGTCACGTTCGCTTCGGCGGCGTTGAAGAGTTTCGCGACCACCGGTGACAGCGTCGTGTCGTTCGGCTGGTTCGAGCCGGCCGAAGGCCCGCCGGAACTCGCGACGGTGGAATGGACCGGAATCGGGCCGCTGGTGGGGCTCGCTGGGGTTGTGCTCGTGATGGCGGCCGGGGCCGCATCAGAACCCGGCGCGGTCTCTAAGACCGGCGCGGGGGGCACGGGAATAGGGGCAGGCGTGGCCGTTGCGGTGGCCGCCGGTACATCCATGTACGGAGTCCTCCTGCGCCGACTATCGGTCGGTCGGCTGAAAAACTTTAGCGATTCAGAAAAAAGTGACGCCGGGCAGGAGGGACGCCCTCCTAAACCAGGTCTTCGCGCCGGATGCGGGCGTAGTGCGGCCGGACCGCGGGCAACTTCACCAGCGCCGCGATCGCCGCGTCAAAGTTGCGCTCGCGGGTGCGATGGGTGAGGATGACGATGTCGGTCTCGTTATCGAGATCCCCCGCGCCTTTTTGCAGCATCGCGTCGATCGAGATACCGGAATCGGCCAGCGTGCGCGCGATGTCGGCCAAGACGCCGACTTGATCTTTGACGCGCACGCGCAGATAGTACGAGGTTTCGACGTCGGCCATCGGCAGCACGCTCACGTCGCTGATCGCATCGGGCTGGAACGCGAGATACGGGACACGCTCTTCGGGCTCGGCGCGCATCAAGCGCGTCACCTCGATGACGTCGGCCAGCACCGCCGACGCGGTCGGCTCCGAACCGGCGCCCGCGCCGTAGTACATCGTGACGCCGGCGGCATCG
This sequence comes from Candidatus Lustribacter sp., assembly GCA_036008105.1. Taxonomy (GTDB): domain Bacteria; phylum Vulcanimicrobiota; class Vulcanimicrobiia; order Vulcanimicrobiales; family Vulcanimicrobiaceae; genus Lustribacter. The sequence continues at coordinate 4,048 of DASYOE010000164.1, forward strand.
CCTTTGATGAGGATCGCATTCATCGCGCCGTCGACGCTCGCGATGATGCGTTGCACCGGAATCAACGTCGGGTGCACGCGCAGCTCGACCCCTTCGGGGGTGCGCCGCGTCAGGCCGAGCAGCTTGATGCGGTAACCGAGTTCCTCGGCGTACGTGATGTCCTTGGCCTCGAGTTTGGTGATGCCTTCGACGTACGCGCGCTCGAACTGCACCGGAATGCCGAACGCGATCGCCGAGAGCAGCGTCACTTTGTGTCCGGCGTCGATGCCCTCGATGTCGAACGTCGGATCGGCTTCGGCGTAGCCGAGCCGCTGCGCTTCGGCGAGCACGACGTCGAACGGGAGCCCCTTCGCGCGCATCTCCGAGAGGATGAAGTTGCACGTACCGTTGATGATGCCGGCGATCCACTCGATGCGGTTGGCGGCCAACCCTTCGCGCAGGGCCTTGATCGTAGGGATGCAACCGGCGACCGCGGCCTCGAAGGCAACGATGACGTTGTGCTCGCGGGCGGCCGCGAAGATCTCGTTGCCGTGGAGCGCGAGCAGGGCTTTGTTTGCGGTGACGACGTGTTTGCCGCGCACGATCGCGGCGAGAATCGCTTCCTTCGCGACGGTCGTTCCGCCGATCACCTCGACCACGATGTCGATCTCGCGGTTGGTCACGACCGCGCGCACGTCGTCAACGACCGGAATGTCGGGACCGGCGATCTCGCGGGCGCGGGCGAGGTTGCGCGCCGCGATCATCGCGATCTCGATCCGGCGTCCGGCCCGGCGCGTGATTTCCTCGCGGTTGCGTTCGAGAACGTGGAGGGTCCCGCTGCCCACCGTTCCGATGCCGAGCAGACCAACTTTGACGGGTTTCATCGCAGGTTGCCTTCAGCGCATCCGATGCAGGCGCCCTGCGTCGAGCGCGTAGCGGCGCTCGATCAGCGCCGGCAGATCGTCCTGGTGATGCGCGATCAAGAGCAACGTCGTGCCGCCGCCGGCGAGCCGCGCGATCTGCGCCTCGAGCAGGGTGCGGAAGCTTGCATCGAGCCCGTTCCAGACCTCGTCGAGAATGAAGAGCGCCGGCGGCCGCACGAGGCTACGCGCGATCAGCACCTTGCGCCGCTCACCGAACGACAGCTGCATGAACGGGCGCGCGCGCAGCGGCGCCAGGCCCAACTCGTCGATCAGCGCCGCGGCGCGCTTGCGTTGCGCGGCATCGGGTTCGTGGAACAGACCGACGCTCGACGCGAATCCGGAGAGCACGACCTCTTCAACCGAGTGGTTCACTTCGAAGGCGACCTGCCATTCCTCCGAAACGTGCGCGATCGTTTCCTTGAGATGCCACACGTCGAAGGGTCCGCTCGCGCCCAGCCGCAGCACGTCGCCGCCGTACACCGGCGCGAGCGTTCCCGCGACGACCGAGGCGAACGTGCTCTTCCCCGATCCGTTCGCGCCGGTGATCGCCGTGTGTTCGCCGGCGCGAATCGACCAGTCGATGTTGTGCAGCACGTGGGTCGTGCCGCGAAAGACGTCGGCGTGGCGGAGCTCCACGATCGGCGGTGCGGCCGAACGATCGCGCGCCGCCGCGTTGCGCGGTGCGCGCGCCGCGCGGGCCGGCGGTTGCGGCCGTCCGGTATTGCGTTCGACGATGCGTCCACCGCGCAGCGTGGCGTGGTGGGTGATCGCCGGAACGAAATCGTCGAAGCGATGTGACGCGAGGATCAGTTGCACCTCGGGCGCGAGCGTGCCGAGCAACGCCAGGATATCGCGGCGGGCGCCGCCGTCGAGCCCGTTGGTGAACTCGTCGAGCACGAGAATGCGCGGCCGCCGCACGAGCGCGCGCGCGATCAAGAGCCGCCGCAGCTGCCCGAACGACAGCGAGCGCACCCGGCGCCGCGCGAACGCGCCGATGTCCAGCCGGTCGATGATCGCTTCGACCGCGGCGCTGCGTTCCGCCGAGAGCGCACCGTGCAGGTAGAGCGTATCGTCGAAACCGCTGGCGATCACGCTGCGCCCGTCGATCGGCAGGTTGAGACGCACGTAGCGTTCTTGCTGTTCGGGTGCGACGAAGCCGATTTGCGCGGCCGCGGTCATCGGGCCGCCCGGCACGCCGTCGAACCCGTAGGCGCGCTCGCCGCCGTCGGGGTCGATCCACTGCTGGCCGCGGATCACGCGCAGCAGCGTACTCTTGCCCGAGCCGTTGGCGCCCACGAACGCCCAGTGCTCGCCGGGGTTCAGTTGCCACGAAACGTCCTCGAGCGCGCGCTGGCCCTGCAGCGTGACGTTGACGTGGCGCAATTCGATCAGCGGCGCTGCCGGCGGCATTTTCGGCGGCATTTTCAAGGAAGGTAGCCGGCAATCCGGGCCGCCGCGCGGCGCACTTCGTTGGCCAGCGTCAACGTGACCGGTGCGGTCGCGCGGGCCTGCGGCGCCGCCAAACTCAACGCACCGTAGACGGTGCCGCCGGCGCCTTTGATCGCCGCGGCGACCGCGTACACGCCGAGGTTGCTCTCGCCCGAACTCGTCGCGAAACCCGCCGCGCGCACCTCGGCCAGCGCGCGCAGCAGCTTGCGCTGCGATGGAATCGTGTGCTGGGTCAAGCGCGTCAGCCGCTCGCCGGGGTGCAGGCGGGCGACTTGCGCGTCGGTCATTTCGGCCAGGAGCGCCTTCCCGCCGGCGGTCGCATGGGGTTCGCTGGTCGAACCGATGCGCGCGGCCACGCGCAGGACGTACGGTCCCTCGATGCCCTCGACGAACAGCACCTTGCCCTCCTGCAGCACGATCAGGTTGGCGGTTTCCCCGGTGCGCCGGACCAGCGCCGCCATCTCCGCGCGGGCAATTTCGCGCAGCTCGATATCGCGTGAGAGCGAACGCGCGAGGTCGAGCAGGGCCGGGCCGGGGTAGTAGGCCCGCGTTGCGGCGTCCTGACGGACGAACTCGTGCTCGGCCAAGGTCGCGAGCAACCGGTGCGTCGTGGAGCGGGCGAGTCCGGCCGCCGCGCTGGCCTCGGCGATGCGAATCGGGGTCTGTGCGCCGCGAAACAACGCGAGCAGCCGGATCGCCTTCCCGACCGACTCGGTCCGGCCCGGCGTCACCGAGGGTTTCACGGGCATGCGGAGCACCTTCGACCGTATGACTGACCCTTTCATCCCGCGCTTGGCGCGGCTCGACTGCTGCGCCGTTTCGGACGCCCTCGATAAACTGAACCTGACCGGCGTCGTGACCGTGCTGCCGCAGCGGTCGTCGACGCGCCGCATCGCCGGCCGGGCGATCACCGTCAAACTCGTCGCCAAGGACCAAGCCCCGCCGGTGAACGGGCCGCCGCGGCACCTCGGCACGACCGCGATCGAGTCGGGCGGTCCCGGCAACGTCATCGTCGTCGAACAGCGCACGGGGATCGAAGCGGGCTCGTGGGGCGGCATCTTGTCGCTCGCCGCCAAGCTGCGCGGCATCGAGGGCATCGTCGCCGACGGCCCGGTGCGCGACATCGATGAAGCGCGCGCTTACGATCTGCCGATCTACGCGCGCGGCTTGACGGCGCGCACGGCGCGCGGGCGCATCGCCGAAGCCGCGACCGACGTTGACGTGAAAATCGACGACGTCACGGTGTCGCCGGGCGACTACGTGCTGGCCGACAACAGCGCGGTGGTGTTCATTCGTGCGGCCGACATCGAGAAAGTCGTCATTGCAGCCGAAGAAATCGCCGCGCGCGAGGCGGCCATGGCGAAGTCGCTGCTGGCCGGCGAACCCGTGCACGCCGTGATGGGTGCCAACTACGAGAACATGCTGGCGGTGCACGCGTAATGGCCGACAAGAACGTCGAACGCGCGGCGAAGCTCGACAACGCCACGATCAGCGATGCGCTGGACAAATTCGGCCTCAACGGGGCCTGCTTCAAAATCGCGCCGCGCGACGGTTCGTTCCGCATGGCCGGCCGCGCGTACACGCTGCTCTACGAGGTGTGCGGTAACCCGCCCGGCACGGTCGGCGACTACATCGACGACATCGAACCGGGCACCGTGCTCGTGCTCGACAACGCCGGCCGCGAGAGCGGCACGGTGTGGGGCGACATTCTCACCGAGGTCGCGCACCGGCGCGGCATCGCCGGCACGGTGATCGATGGTCTGTGCCGCGACGTCGCGCTCTGCCGGCAGCTCGGGTACCCCGTGTTCAGTAAAGACCACTGGATGCGCACCGGCAAAGACCGCGTCCAGCTCGACCAAGTGCAGATTCCGGTAAGCATCGGCGGGGTGCGCGTGTCGCCCGGCGATATCGTCCGCGGCGACGCCGACGGCGTCGTCGTGATCCAGAAAGAATTCGAGGATCAGGTCCTCGATTGGGCCGAACAGGTCACCACGGTCGAGGATCGCATTCGCGAAGCCGCTCGCGGCGGGATGCGGCTGGTCGAAGCGCGCAAGAAGTTCGGCTACCATACGCTGCAGACGCGAGAGAAGACGTGACGACCACCAAAACCTACAAGTTCCTCGATCTGCCGACCGTCGCGCTCGACTTCGCGCGCCCCGATCCGGCACTCGTGAAGCGCGCGGCGTCGTTCGGTACGGCGACGATCCACGAGGCGGCCGGGAAGATCGGCGCGCTGCCGTCCGCGATCAAGCCGATGGATCCGTCGTTCTCGATCTCGGGCCCGGCGTTCACGGTGCATTCGCCGCCCGGCGACAATCTGTGGCTGCACCGCGCGATCGCGGTCGCGAAGCCCGGCGACATTCTGGTCGTGGTCACCGAGGGCGTCTACGAGCACGGCTACTGGGGCGAGATCATGTCGACGGCCGGCAACGCCGCCAAACTCGGCGGCCTCGTCATCGATGCGTGCGTGCGTGACGGCGCGCTGCTCGGCAAAGTGGGTTTTCCGGTGTTCGCGCGCGGGCTCTGCATCCGCGGCACCGGCAAGGACTTCGCCGCGCGCGGCTGGCTCGGCGCGCCGCTGTTGATCGGCGACGTGACGGTCGAACCGGGCGATCTGATCGTCGGCGATACCGACGGCGTTGTGGCAATTCCGCGGGCGAGCGTGGCGAGCGTGCTCGACAAGTCGCGCGAACGCGAAGAGAAGGAAGTGGAAACGATGCGCAGCCTCGTCGCCGGACAATCGTCGATCGACCTCTACGGATGGGATAAATGATCGCTCCCGAACGGGCCGGCGCGAAGCGCCACGTCAACGTGCAGACGACGGCCGAAGCGCTGCTCGTGCACCTCAAGCGCAACGGCACCGAGTACTTCTTCGTCAACGCCGGAACCGACTTCGCCTCGGTCGTCGAGGCGTACGCGCGGCTCGAGGAATCGGGTCTCGACTTTCCGGTGCCGATCGTCGCGACGCACGAGAACCTCGCCGTCGGCATGGCGCACGGTTTCTATTTGATCGCGCGCAAGCCGCAGGCGGTCATGTGTCACGTCAGCGTCGGCTCGGCCAACGCGATCTGCGCGATCATGAACGCGTCGCGCGATCAGATTCCGATCATCTTCATGTCGGGCCGCACCCCGCTGTTCGAATCGGGGAAATTCGGCAGCCGCAACGGCGACATCCACTGGCCGCAAGAGATGTTCGATCAAGGCGGCATGATGCGCGAAGTGGTCAAGTGGGACTACGAGCTGCGCGACGGGCTCAACGTCGAGCAAGTCGTCGACCGCGCGTACGGCATCGCGCAGGCGGCGCCGAGCGGGCCGATCTACTTGATGCTGCCGCGCGAAGTGCTGGCCGGCAAACTCGACGGCATCGACGTGCGGGCCGAGGTGCCGGCCGTGCCGGCGCCGCCGTTCCCGAGTCCCGGGCACGTCACGACCATTGCGCGGCGCTTCGCGACGGCCGAATTCCCGGTCATCGTTACGTCGGCCAGCGGCGCCGATGCGGCGACGGTC
>DASYOE010000165.1:0-11614 GCA_036008105.1 Candidatus Lustribacter sp.
GACCACGTCGAAGATCATGAACAACGCGACGAGCGCGTACGCAATGCGGCCGGTGAGCTTCATCGGACGTGCCTCGCCGGGTCCTGCATCGCCGCGGTAAAGTCTTCCGCGTCGTGAATCTGCCGTATCTCGACCTCTTCGTCGCCCTCGAACGGGCAGCGGCGCAGCCAATCGATGACCTCGGCCTTCGAGTTTGTCCGAAGCAGCCAAAAACCGCCGATCAGTTCTTTCGCTTCGGTAAACGGGCCGTCGAACACGGTGGGCTTGCCCGCATGAAACTTGATTCGGGCGCCCTTCGCGCTTGGGTGCAGCCCCTCGCCTGCAAGCAAGACGCCCGCTTTGGACATCTCCTCATTGAATTTGCCCATGTTGGCGACCAGCTCGGGGCTCGGCATCATCCCGGCCTCGTAGGCCTCGCGCGGGGGTTTCACCATGACTAAAAATCGCATCCGTGGTGCCTCTCCGTAGATAGGGTGGTACCTATGCGTCGAGCGGCGTCGGCCGAAATCGACAGCCCTCCCTAGGACAACGCCTGGATGATCTTCTCCGGCTCCATCATGCCGCTGATCGCCCGCCGGCCCGGCCAGCCGTACGCGGGTACCCCGCGCACACCCGCCGCTCGCGAGGCCGCGATCGACGCATCCACCACGGCGGCGAAGTCGTGGTTTTGCCACGACGCTTCAACGTCGCGCCGCGGAAGGTCGAATGCCGCCGCTTGGGCCGCGATAACATCCAGGTCCGCGATGTTTGCTCCCTCGACAAAGAACGCGCGCGACACGGCGTGATGAAAAGTAGCGGCGGCATCGTCGCCCGCGCGAGAGCGCACCAGTTCCATCGTCTCGAGCGCGAGTCGCGAGTTGGCGTTGCGCCGCGGCGGATCGATCGGCAATCCGACGCGCTCTGCCAAACCGATCATCCGCACACGCATCATCGGCCATTCGGCATCCGAAAACGGCTTGTCAGCGCCCTCCGGCGGCACCTCCGGGTGCAACTCGAACGGCAACCACTTCGTGCGTGCGCCGATTTTCTTCGCGGCTTCCTCGACCCAGACCGAGCCGAGATAACAGAACGGTCAAACGACGTCCGACCAGACGAGGAGTACGGGTTCGTCGTTCGCTTGCGCTGCGCTCATGCCGGTGGATTCGGGCCGCGCCGAAGCCTTTCCCCGAGCGCGCTATTCTTCGAGCGGGTCGGGCGTGGGGGGCGGCACAGTCAACTGCTTGAGGATGGTAAATGCGTCGGGCGTCGTGACCCCGGGCGCGAGGATGCGGTAAATCTGCGGCGCGAGGTTCGGAATAGCGTCGCCGATCGGCACCGAATTGAGATGTTGGTTGGTTAAGATGACGATGCTGGTCCCATCGTTGAAATTCGCGTTTTGCGAGGTGAAACCGTTCGTACCACCGGGGTGAAAGTAGTAGTTTGCGCCGGGAACGAACCAGCCCATTCCGTACATCGTCGGCGAGCCGTCGTTATCGCGATATAAGATCTCACCGTTCGGATCGCCGATCACCGTCGGGATCGTTCCGTTGCCGGGGACCGTCAACATCGTTTGGTATTGCGCCGACGAGAGAATCTGGCCCGACGTAAGGGCGATGTCCCAGGCGAGAATGTCGTGGACCGTCGACTCGAGGCCACCTTGCGCATCGAGGTAGATCGCCGGAAAGTCCGGGCTTGGAACGAACGGATCCGGAAGATAGTCGTGCGCGTAGCCTTCCGCTTCGTTGTCGAGCGGCGGAAAATTGAACAGGTACGTCGAGGTCATGCCGACCTTCGCGAAGATGTTCTGAGTGAGGAAACCGGCGTAGGACATACCCGTCACGCGCCGGATCACTTCGCCCAGGAGCCACATACCGTAATTGGCGTACGCCATCTTCGTACCGGGCGCAAAGTCGAGCGTCGGAGTCGCAGCATTGAGCGCCGCGATCGTGCGCTGCGACAACACCGCTTGTGACGGCGTTGCGCCGGGGGTGATGATCGCTTCATAGAGCGGACCGTCGTTGGCGGGAACGCCGGCCGTCATCGTGGCGAGTTGCCGCAATGTCATCTGCGGTGCGTTCACATACTCCGGTATGTACGTCGACAGGGGAGCGTCGAGCGAAACCTGCCCGGAGGCCGCGAGCAGCAAAATCGCGGTGGTCGTGAACTCCTTGGTCATCGAGCCGAGCGCGAACGGCGTCGTGATGAGGACGGGTTCGTTCGGCGTCCCGCCGCCCGCGAGCCGGCGGTTGCCGAACGCTTGCGTATAGACGATCTTGCCGCCGCGCGCGATACCGACCGCGATCCCAGGTGTCACGTTGCTCGTAACTTGCTGCTGAACGAGCGCGGTGATGGCTTGCGTTTGCGCGGCGGTCAGTTCCCCCGGCAGCTGCGTCGTGACATTACTTCCGGCACCGCACCCGGCAAGTAGAAATGCGAACCAGCCTGCAAGCACTAAGGAAAGGGAGCGGATAAAGTGCCTGGCGGAGCCTCGGCGCAGGGAAATCTCCACGCCGCCGCTTTCGTGGCGAACGCTTCCTTGTCCCTCTAGCAAGCTTCTTCCAACTGCGGAGACAAGTCGCATTGTGACGATGAGCACCAGCAAGAAAACGTTATCGGCGGCGCGACGCGCAGAACTCCTCGCCGCGTTGGAAGCTCGTTTCGCAAGCAATATGGACCGTCATAAGCGGTTCACGTGGCATGAGGTCCACGCAAAACTGGAAGCTCAGCCCGCGAAATTATTGACGCTCCATCAAATGGAAGAGACCGGCGGCGAGCCTGACGTCATCGGCCGCGATACGAAGACGGGCGAGTACATCTTCTGCGACTGTGCCGCGGAAAGTCCGAAGGGCCGCCGCAACGTGTGTTACGACCGCGCCGGTCAAGCGGCGCGGGAGAAGGAAGGGCTGCACCCCGGCAGCGCGGTCGATATGGCAGCCGCCATCGGCATCGAGCTTCTCACGGAACAAGAATATCGCGAGTTGCAGAAGCTTGGAAACTTCGACCTGAAGACACAGAGTTGGGTCCGAACGCCCGACGATATTAGAAAACTCGGCGGCGCCATTTTCTGCGACCGCCGTTACGGCCACGTCTTCACGTATCACAACGGAGCACAGAGTTTTTACAGCGGCCGGGGGTTCCGGGGTTCGCTCCGCGTGTAACGGGGATCACCTGGCTCGGCCAAGGAAAACGCTCTTGCCAAGCCCAACGGTGCAAGTTATGCGCGATCAAACGAGCATCACTCATATCGAAGATCCGCCGTTGGCCGTTGCGTTGTTCGGCGACACGCGCTGGGCCTGGATCTGGTTGATCGTTCGTTTATACGTCGGCTGGACGTGGCTCGAAGCCGGGCTTGGCAAGGCGACGAGCCCGAACTGGGTCGGCGCTCAGGCCGGCAGCTTTCTCACCGTCTGGCTGACGCGGGCGGTGGCCAAGTCGCACGGCGAGCACGCCGACGTGCAAGGCTGGTACGCGTGGATCTTGCAGAACGTCGTATTGGCACACGCGGCGTTTTGGAGTTATGCGGTCACGGCCGGCGAGCTCAGCATCGGCATCGCGCTGATCCTTGGGCTCTTCACCGGAATCGCGGCGTTTTTCGCCACGATTCTCAACGAAAGCTACCTGCTTGCCGGTACCGTCAGCATCAATCCAATCTTGCTCCCGCTCGGTACGTTCCTCGTGCTGGCGTGGAAGACCGCCGGCTGGTGGGGCATCGACCGCTGGCTGCTGCCGCGCCTCGGAACGCCATGGAAATCAAGCCACGCTTTACTTCACACTGAAGCGGTAGAGAGTACTTGACGTAAACGTTTCACCGGGCCGTAACACCGTGCTCGGAAAATTCGCGTTGTTCGGTGCGTCGGCGAAATGCTGCGTCTCGAGCGCGATGGCACCGGGTTTGCCCGTAAACAACTGCACTCCGGGTTGCGTCGTTTCAACGACGATCGTTCGTCCGGATTCGGGATCGGTCAGCGTAGCGGCATAACGCAGCGAGCCGTCCCACCCGTCAAGCACGAAGTTGCAGTCGAACGCAGTCGTCCCAACGACACGTTCGGTGCGAAAATCCCGTTCCGCCTCGACCGGGGCGATCGCGCCGGTCGGGATCGATTCGGCGTCGACCGGGGTATAGGCCGAAGCGGCGAGTTGCAGACGATATGCTGCGACCGGGCGGCTGGAATCGCCGCTCAAGTTGAAGTAGACGTGATTGGTGAGGTTGACGACGGTCGGCTTGCCGGTTGTCGCGGTGTAGTCAAGCCGCAGCGTATCGTCGTCGGACCACGAGTAGCGCACGCGGCATTCCATCGCGCCGGGAAAGCCCTGATCGCCGTCGGGGCTGCGCAGCGCGAACGTCAGGCTCGTGCCGGATTGATCGGCAACCTCCCACGTGCGCTTGGAAAATCCGTCCGGCCCGCCGTGCAAGGTATTCCGTCCCTCGTTCGTGGCGAGCGCGAACGTCGTGCCGTCGAGAACGAACGTACCGCGCGCGATCCGGTTGGCGTACCGCCCGATGACTTTGCCGGCACTGCCGCCCGCTTCGGCGCACACGTTCGCGCTGCCGCCGGCACGATCCGGAACGAAGATCCCGGTCATCGCCGCTCCCAGCGGAGTGAGCGACACGCGATTGCCCGGGCGATTTATCAGCGTCAGCGCTTCCATGCGCGCCTCCTTGCGCGACGGGTTGAAGTAGGGCCTTCGTTGGGCGCCGAAGCGCCGGTCGAGAGGTGCCACGATGAAGACTTGGCTCATTTGCGCTATCGTCACCGGGCTGCTGGTGGGCTCGGCGCCCGCGCGCGCGGCCGACCCGTTCGTGATCGAGGCGGTCTTCCCACTCAGCGGCACCGGCGCATTCCTCGGGAAAGCCGAGCAACTGACGCTGGGCGTGATGGAGACGTTGATCAACCGCTCGGGCGGAATCAGCGGACAGCAGGTGCACTTCAACGTGCAGGACGACGCTTCGAGCCCGCAAGTCGGCGTGCAGCTCATGACGGCGCTAACCGCCAAACACGTGCCGTTCGTCTTCGGCTCGGCGCTCGTCGCGGTGTGCAACGCGATGTTCCCGGTCTCGAAAGATCTGCTGATGTACTGTTTTTCGACCGGGTACCATCCGCCCGACGGATCGCTCTCGTTTTCCGGTCCGGTTTCCACGGTCGATCAGATCACGTCCGGCATTCGATACTTGAGCCAACGCGGGCTGAAACGCATCGCGATCCTCACCTCGAACGACGCGACCGGGACCGACGCCGACCACATCATCGACTCCATTCTCGCGCAACCGGAATTCCACGATGTCACGATTGCTAGTCACCAGCATTTCGGCGTGACGGACGTGAGCGTATCGGCGCAAATCTCGCAGATCACCGCATCCGGAGCGCAGGCGCTCGTCGGGTGGACGACCGGCAATAGCCTGGGCACGATCCTGCACGGTTACCAAGACGCCGGCTTGAAGATGGCGTTCGTCGGCGGCTCCGGTAACCTCAGTTACGCTGAGATGAAGGCGTACGCAACGCTGATGCCCGCCGATTGCTCGTTTCCGGGCGCGCCCGCGCTCGATCCACGCTCGTTACCGGCCGGCCCGACGCGCCGCGCCGCCGAAGCCTTTCAAACGGCGTTTCTCGCCGCGGGTCAGCACCCGGATATCAGCAGCGGCTACGGTTACGATCAAGTCATGATGGTGACCAACGCGTTCCGCAAACTCGGCCTGAACGCGACCGCCGTGCAACTGCGCAACTACATCGTCAGCACGCACTACAACGGCATCAACGGCGTGTACGACTTCACCGCCCATCCGGGTCAAGGCTTGGGCTCGAACGGCGTCGTTATGCTGCACTTCAACGCGGCCAAGGACGGTTTCGACGCGGTCAGCGGACTCGGCGGAACGTACAAGCCTTAGACGATCGTAGACGCACGTGCGACGCTGGCGCATCCCCCGCGAACGGATAATCGCGCGTCTTCATCCTTCGGCCGCGCGGCGCGTTTCGCTCCTCGTCGCGGCCGCCGGTTTCGGCAAGAGCATCGCGTTGCGCTCCGCCTTCGGAGCCACGCGCGACACGGCATTCTACCGCGTGCCGGCCGACACCGCGACGCTGCTCGCGTTCTTACGCGGGCTCACCGACGCGCTCGAAGCGAACGTTCCCGGTGCCCACCTCTCGTTTGCGATCGCCTTCGAACGCGCGATCCAATCCCCCGCACCGGCAACCGAGTTAGCGCGTTGGCTCGGCGAACATCTGCGCGAGGCCGGTACGCTGCGGATCGTCATCGACGATCTGCACAACGCGTCGGCACCCGAGATTCCGGACTTCGTTCGCGCAACCATCGAATCGGCGCCGGACGACGTGCGCTGGGTCCTTGCGCTGCGCGACGCTTCAGCGTTTCCCATCTCATCGTGGCTGGCGCGCGACATGTGCACCGTTCCGCTCGATGAAGCCGGTCTGCGCTTCACCCCGGATGAAGCCGAGCAGCTGGCCGGACAGGTCGCGCCCGAGCGCTCGACCGCAGAGATCGGCGCGATGCTCGAGCGCACCGAAGGGCGGCCGGCGGCGTTTGCCCTTGCGTTGACGGCGTGGTCCGCCGGCGACGTCGCTGCAACGCCGGTAGACCTCTACGACCGGCTCGCGGCGCGGCTCGTTGACGGAATGACCGAGGCGAACCGCCGGGCGCTCACGATCGCGGCGATCTTTGCCGACGTTCCCGGAACCGCCGCTGATGAGAACGCCTACCTCGACGATCTCGGCAACGGACGTCTCCGTTTCGACGAACTGTTCCGTGACTTTCTGCTGCGGCGCCTGCGCGCCGAACCGGTCCTCGAACGTGACGCGCTGGTCGCGGCGGCGGGCGCGTACGAACGCACCGGCGATACGCGCAGCGCGCTCGCGTTCTACCAGCGCGCCGCCGAACCCGCGGCGATCGCCCGGCTCGTCGCGGGGTACGGCGTCGCGCTTATGGACGAAGGGTTTGCCGACGTCGTCGACGCCGCCATCGCGACGCTCGACCGGGCGACGTTCGACGGCGGTCCCGCGGTCATGCTGCTCAAAGCGATCCGCGACGCGCGCTTCGCGCGTTTCGACTCGGCCGAAGCGTGGTTTCAGCTCGCCATCGCCGCCACCGCTGCGGGCGACGATCTGCAGCTTCGCATCGTGCATCGCTACGCACTCGACCTCATCCGCCGCGGACGGGTCGACGCCATCGACGTGCTCGAACCCGCGGTCGCCGCCGCGCCGCCCGACCACCCGTTTACGGCGCTGCTCTATGCGACGTTGGCCACCGCATACGCGATCGTCGGCCGCTTCGACGACGCGCGAACGGCGATCGCCACGGCGATGCGCGACCTGCAAGGCGATCTCCCAGCCGCGCTCCGAACGCGCGCCTATCATCAAGCCGCATTCGTCGCCCTGCGCTGCGCAGATATCGAGGAGGCGCGGCGCTACGCCGAAGGCGTGCTCGACGTCGCGGTCCCGAACGGCCTCTACGATCTCGCCGCCCGCGCACACAGCATTCTCTACGAGCTCGCGCACGCGTGGGAGATCGATCCCGTTCGGGCGCTCGCGCACGCCGAGTCCGTCGCGGCGTACGGCCTGAAGGCCGGCGATACCCACATCCGGCAGTGGGCGCTGGTGTCGGTGTACTACATCGAGGCCGAGCGCGGAAACGCGCCGATGATGAGCACGATCGAACGCGCGCTCAACGCTCCCGAGCTGCTGCAGACGACCGAGGAAACCAACGTGACGCTATTGCCGGGGCAGGCGCTGCGCGCGACGTGGAGTGGTGATTTCGGTCACGCCTTCCGTTTGCTGGCCAAGAGCGCCGACGGTCTCGTCTCAGCCGACCGGCGGGCATTGCGTTGGGCCGAGATCGCCTTGTTCGCAGCCGCCTCGGGTGCACTCGCCGAAGCGCGCGAGGCGGCCGCGGCGGCGCAGGCCGAGTTGGCCGCCGGGCACGCCGGCAAGAACGCGACGCTCGGCGGATGCTATCTGCTGATCGCGCTTTCACTGCTCGACGAGCGTATGACTTGGCTCACAATGCGCGATTCGCTCCTCGCCGGCGAGCGGGCGACGCCGGGCCGGTTTTTTATCGAGGCAGCGGAAACTTTACACAAACACTGGCATGAAAAACCCGATCACCACGGCGTTTTGGCCTTATTTTCCGCACTGCGCGAGCGCGGATTCGCCGGCATCGCGGCGATGCTCGAATCCCTGCCCCGACGCCCCGTGGACGCATTGCAAACGCTCCCTTAACAGAACTCGGCCGGTCTGCGACTAAGGTCGGCCTTGCTTGCTACGCGCGCGGCTCGTAAAATGCGTTTACGGGTGTTCCCAGGGAGATCGTTTTGCAGCCCCTCGCTTCTTCATTTAACGACGGCCGCCGGAACCGCGAGTTAGCCCGCACCATAGAGGGCGCGCGTACTTCCATTCGCGCGCGGCTGAACACGCCGACCGTTCTGCTCGACGTGCTTGCCGACGAACTCATCGAGCGTTGCGCCGCGGCGTTCGCGGCCGGCGATCTCACCGCGCTGGAAGCCTGGGTCGAGGCAATGTGCGCCGAACGTAGCGGCGCCCCGGCCGTTCACGATCTCTTTCTTTCGCTCGAACCGGCGCTCACCGCCACGCTCGGGGCGCGCGGCTTCGGTATACTCAACGAACGCCTGCGACCGATCGTATCGCGCCTGCGGCTGGTTCGGCCGGCGGCCCCCGTCGATACCGTCGACGAGCTCGACCTCCTGCTTGCCGATATGGTCTCACGCGTCGAGTCGAACGATCCGATGACGGCGGAACATTGCCGCGCGGTGTCGGCGTGGTGCGTTCGCATCGCCCAGCGGCTCGCGTTGCCGCGAGCGGAAGCGGCGTTCGTCGCACGCGGCGGCCTCATCCACGACGTCGGCAAGTCCATTACGCCACTCGAGATACTACAAGCGCCGCGGAAGTTGACCGAGGCCGAGTGGATCGTCATGCGCGAACACGTCACCAACGGCTACGACATCGTGCGCGGCCACGAGCACCTGCGCGACTTTTCGCCGGTCGTGCGTTCGCATCACGAACGCTTCGAGGGCGGCGGCTACCCCGACAATCTCGACCGCGCGCGCATCCCGATCGCGGTCCGCATCGTCACCGTCGCCGACGCGTTCAACGCGATGATCGGGCGCCGTCCATACCGTACCCCGCTTTCGCCCGATCGGGCAATGGCCGAACTGCGCCGGAATGCCGGCACGCAATTCGACCCCAACGTCGTCGCCGCGTTGATCGACGTGGTCGGCGCCGGCCACCAACCAGTTCTCACCGGCGGAGCAGTCGCATGATCTTCCAGCGTCTCCTCGCACTCGCAGCGATCGTGTCGCTCGCGGCATGCGGGAGCGGGATCCCAGCAGTGACCTCAACGTCGCCGCTCACCACTCCGGCCGCCACGTCGCGCGCGACGACGGACGAAGTCGCCACTCCCGGCAACGGTGCGATGGCGCTTCCCGGCAACGGCGCGATGGCGCTCCCGGGCGGCGGTTTGCTGGCACTCCCCGGCAATGGCGCGATGGCACTCCCGGGCAACGGCGCGATGGCCCTCCCGGGCGGCGTGCTCGCGTTCGTCGCCAACGGCGCCATGGCACTCCCCGGCAACGGCGCGATGGCACTGCCCGGCGGCGGCGTGCAATCGCTGCTCGAGGCACTGTTGAACGCGTTGCCGGTATGCGCGGTCGCGTCGCTGGTCGTCCACGCCGCGCAATGCAACGCACTCTTGAACACCACGATCGCCGTCATTCCGAACCCGAACTTGCCGCTCGTTTCGATCCCCGGCTTACATCCGACCGACGTCCAGTCGGCCTACCGCATTCCGACGGGCGGCTCCGGCACCGTCGCGGTCGTCGACGCCGGTGACGATCCGACCGCCGAAGCGGACCTCGCCGTTTACCGTAACGCCTTCGGCCTGCCGCCGTGCACCACGAGCAACGGTTGCTTCCGCAAAGTCAGCCAATCCGGTTCCGCGAGCGCGCTGCCGGCGGCGCTGAGCGGCTGGCCGCAAGAGACGGGCATCGACATCGAGATGATTTCCGCGGTTTGCGCGTCGTGCAAGATCCTGCTCGTCGAAGCGAACTCGGCCGACGTGAGCGACCTCGCCGCATCGGTCGACACCGCCGTTGCGCTCGGCGCGAATGCGGTCAGCAACAGCTACTACGCTCCGGAGTACAACGGCGAGCTGACCGATGAAACGCATTTCAATCATCCCGGCACCGCGATCACGGTGAGTTCGGGCGACACCGGGTACGGCACGACCTTCCCGGCCAGTTCGCGCTACGTGACCGCGGTCGGCGGCACGACGCTGGTTCGCGGCGGAGCACGCGGGTGGAGCGAAACCGTGTGGTCGGCGACCGGCAGCGGTTGCAGCACCTACGTTCCGAAGCCGGCGTGGCAGCGCGACACCGGCTGTACGAACCGCACCGTGGCCGACGTTGCGGTGGTCGGCGATCCGCAGACCGGCGTCGCCGTCTACAACACGACCGCGGCGCAAAGCCAACAAGGTTGGGGCGTCTACGGCGGCACGAGCATCGGCGCACCGATCGTCGCGGCGATGTACGCCATCGCCGGCAATGCTCCGTCCGGTGCATCGTCAGCTTACGCGAACGAGTCCGCATTCTTCGGCGTCGTCAACGGGAAAAACGGCAAGTGCAGTCCGGCGTACTTGTGCACCGCGGGCCCGGGGTATAACGGCCCGGGTGGCGTCGGAACGCCGAATGGCGTGAGCGGATTGTAGCCGCGCGCGAGTTCGCCCTTAAGTAAAGTGGGTCACGGGACGCGGCTCCGGCCGGCCGTCGATGAAGATGTCGACTTTCTCGTTGAGAAATGCGATGAGGCCGGCGATCGGCGTCATGGCGGGCGTCGTGAACAAATATGTCCAGGCAGCGTCGGCAACCGCGGTGCCGCTCGCCTGTGCCGACCAATAGCCGCCGGTCTGTCCTTTGTAGGGGCACTGCGTGCGGGTGGACGACGGCGCGAGGAATTCAAAGCGAACGTTCGTCGGGTCGATATAGTAACGCGTCGGTAGACCCGTCTCGAACACCATCACGCAGCTCTGCGCTTCGGCCAAAACGATTCCGTTCAGCTCGACGCGAACGGAGCGGTTCGAGCGCAGGGCATCGACCCGCTTGTATGGGTTGCGCGGATGGACGAAGACTTCTTCGTCTTCCTCGAACCACCGGTCGAGCACTTTCCACTCGAAGCGAACCGTACCGGTGACGCCGGCGAGCGTCGACTTCGTGATGAGCCGGGCAGCGTGCCGGTGTTCGACCGACCCGATCTTCAGTTCGAGATGACGAGCGTCTCCCTGCGGCGTCGTGGCCGCGTCCCCCTCAACGAACGCCGCCATCCGTACGTCTTCCTTGGGAACGTAGTACTGCGGGTAGTGCGGCCATTCCCAAACGTACAGCGCTCGAACGGTATCGAACAGCGTCTCGCCGGCCTTGACGCCGCGAATGCGCCGGGGCACGGGCGCAACATGGTTGAGAACGGTAAGCGCCGGTGGGAAGTTCGACATCGTGCGCGATTCTGGCATTAACCGGATTGTTACTGCGGGTCTCTATGTTGAATGCGGCTCGCGCTGTGCGTGCCATCCATGGAGATGACCAACATGAACCACTCGTTGCCCCGTCTTGCGACGGTCGCGG
>DASYOE010000166.1:0-3257 GCA_036008105.1 Candidatus Lustribacter sp.
CCTCGGCCGACATCAACGCGCTGCTGCCGGCGGCGATCGTTGCGCTCACCGCCCTCGTCGCGCTGTTCTTCGACCTGCTCGTTCCGGCCGCCACGCGGCGTCTGCTCGCGGTTGCCGTCGCGACGATCGGCCTGGTGGCCGCCGGCATCATCCTCGCGCAGCAATACGGTCACGATTACGCCGCGTTCGGCGGCGCGTTTTTCCAAGGCGGGTTCAGCACGGTCTTCTCGGAGATCATCATCATCGCCACGCTGGCCACGCTGACGCTCGGCCTTGGCGTCGGACGTGACGATCAGGTTGCGGGCTCGACCGCGCTGATGCTCTGGAGCGCCAGCGGCGCGATGCTGATGACCGGCGCCGGCAACCTCATGACGATCTTCCTGGGGCTGGAACTGCTGTCGCTCGGGCTCTACTGCCTGTGCGCGGTTTCGGTTCGCGCGACGGCGCGAGAGTCGGCGCTCAAGTACTTGATCCTCTCATCGATGGCATCGGGGTTCTTGCTCTTCGGCATGGCGCTGTTGTTCGGCGCCAGCGGTTCGGTGGCGCTGTCCGCCATCGCGGCGGCGAAACCCAGCCTGCTGTTGCTGCTCGGCAGCGGCTTCTTTTTGGTCGGCATCGCCTTCAAGCTCAGCCTCGTTCCGTTCCACGTGTGGACGCCCGATGTGTATGAGGGCGCACCGCTGGCGGTGACCGCGTTCATGTCGGTCGTCACCAAAGCCGGCGCGTTGGCGGTTCTCGCCCGCTTTGCGTACGTGTCGCTGCCGGCTGACAGCGCGAACGAGATTCTGGCGCCGATCTGGGCCGTCGCGGCGCTCTCGATGCTCGTCGGCAACCTGGCCGCGCTCTCGCAAACCGACATGAAGCGCCTGCTGGCCTAAAGCGGCATCGCGCAAGTCGGCTACATCGTGGCCGCATTCGCCGGCCAAACGGCGCTCGGCATGCGCTACGCGGTCTTTTATCTGGCCGTCTATACGTTCATGAACTTCGGTGCCTTCGCGGTCGTCGCGCTGATGTCGCGCGATGCCGACGCGGTCGTCGGTGTGGGGCGTTTCGCCGGGCTCGCTTACCGCCGTCCGTGGCTGGCCGCGATGATGACGTTCTTCCTGCTCGGCCTGGCGGGTTTGCCGCCGACGGCGGGGTTCATCGGTAAAATTCTGATTTTGGCGGATATGGAGCGCGCCGGGTATGCGTGGCTCGGCGGCGTGCTGATTCTCGGCACCGCGATCTCGATCTACGTGTACTTCAAGATCGTGCGGGCGATGTTCGCGCGCGTCGATGAAGCGCACGTGCGCGACGAGCGCTCGCCGAACAGGTTGCCGTGGGTTACGGTCGCGCTATGCGCGGCAGCGGTGCTGGTCCTCGGCCTCTATCCGTTCGCGCCCTCGAACGATCTGCCGTTCCTTCACTGACCGGGCGGCGCGTCGTCGAACGCGCTCCCGATCGGGGCGCTTTCCGGCGAACGCCACGACGCGACGCGATTGCGCCCGCCGTTCTTCGCTTCGTAGAGCGCCGCGTCGGCTTGGCGTAACAGCGCTTCGCCGGTGCTGCCCGGCAGGCGCGCCGCGACGCCGACGCTGACCGAGAGCAAACCGCCGCTTGGGGCCGCGATGCCGGCGTCCAGCACCGCGTTGCGAATGCGCTCGCCGACGCCGGCCGCACCGGCGAGCGTCGTGTCCTCGAGGATCACGACGAACTCTTCACCGCCGTAGCGCGCCGCGAAATCACCGCTGCGCTCGACCGATTCCGCGATCGCACCGGCGATCCGGCGCAGCGCGACGTCACCGGCCTGGTGGCCGAACGCGTCGTTGTAATTCTTGAAGTGATCGATGTCGACGATCGCGACGCCGATCGGGCTCGAACGGCGGATCGCCGAGCCGAACGCGCGCGCGAATTCTTCGTCGAAGCGGCGCCGGTTCGGCAATCCGCTCAGGATATCGGTGTGCGCCTCGCCTTCGAGCACTTCGGCCCGCTCGATCAAGTCGGCGTAGCGGCGGGACGCACGCCACAACATGACGGCCAGCACCGCGCTGGTGGCCACCAGCACGATGAAGCGCGCGGCGTACCAGCCGACCGTAAAGCCCGCGACGCCGATCACGGTCAGATACATCTCGACGATGATGCTGACGGAGACGATCGTCATCCACACGTCGATCACGTTGGTGCGGTTGCGGCCGCGAAACGTTTCGAAGACCGATACCGCCGCCAGCAGCGCGATCACCGGCGCCATGAACGACGAGAAGACTCCGGTGCGATGTCCGGCCGCGGTTGCGGGCGGCAGGATCGGCAACCAGATCGCGAGCGGCGTGAGCACGATGAACGCAAACACCAGCGCGGCGATGAAGAACCGGCCCCGCGTGCTTGCAGCGGGATCGCTGCGTTCGCCCAAACGCAGCCACTGATAGCCGAGGATCGCGACGAGCAATCCCGCTTGCCATAGGAACCACAGGTACTCGACCGCGGTCGGGCTCGCCCCGACGGCATTCGCAAGGCCGGGAAACATGCCCGGGAAGAGCAGCCCGTACGGCAGCATCGTCGCGGTGGCATACGCGAAGCCGGCACTCAATACAGCCATCGGCAGCGACGCGTTCGCCTGCGCTTGCACCAGCATCAGCAGCGCGATCACGGCCGCAACGGTCGCCGTTGCCGCGCCCAGCATCGCGACGAGCGGATATGATACGCCGGTTTGAATGCCGGCGACCGGCGTGATGAGAAGCGCGACGACGATGAGGCCGAGACCATAGCGAACGACTCGGCGCAACTCGCGGGCGGCGGCACTTCGTTCCCGTACATCCACCGTATCCAGGGATGTCTTCACACTAAGGCTTTCGGCAGAGAGCAAGCGCCTACTGGTGATACATGCAAAGAAGTGAGATAGCGCAACAGCTATCTCACACTCGGATTGTTAGGTTCGTGTAACGGCAGCGCGAAATCGTGTTAAGGGTGTGTCATGTCGGCGGGCACGACGAACTTGTCGAAATCTTCGGAGGTCACGTAGCCGAGTTCTAAGGCCGTCTCTTTGAGATTCTTGTTCTCGTGATTGGCCTTTTTGGCGATTTCGGCGGCCTTGTCGTAGCCGATGTGGGGCGCGAGGGCGGTCACGAGCATCAGCGATTCCGCCAGGTAGCGCGCGATAACCGCCTCGTTGGGGATGAGGTTCTCGACCAGATGTTCGCGGAACGAGCGGCAGACGTCGCGGATTAGCGTCGTCGACTGCAAGAAGTTCACGATCATTACCGGGTTGAACACGTTGAGTTCGA
>DASYOE010000167.1:0-3495 GCA_036008105.1 Candidatus Lustribacter sp.
GCGTCGGGATAGCGGATGTTGTCGCAGATGAGCGCCAAGACTTTGTCGTCCGGGACGCCGCGCTCGTAGATCTTGATCTGGTTGAACTGCAGACCTTCGATCCAGGGATCGGCGACATTGCTCGCGCCGAACCCGGTGCTCATGCCGCCCACGTCACCCCAGTGCGCGCGTACGATCGCGAATGCCGTCAGTTCGCCGCCGACGAAAAACGGCGTGTACACGCACACGTTGTTGAGGTGCTGGCCCGCGACGCGCTGATGGTTCATCAGCAGCACGTCGCCGGGAGCGAATCCATCGCGCCCGTAGCGCGCGACGCCGTCCTTGATCACGACCCCGAGATCGGCCACGAAATGCGAGACGCCGCCGATGTTCTGGGAGATCAGCCGCCCTTCGGCATCGAGCAGCGCGCAGCAATAGTCGCGGATTTCGTAAATCATCATGTTGTACGAGGTGCGCTGCAAGTCGACCGACATCTCGTCGGCGATCGCCGGGAAGGCGTTGCGCAGCACCTCGAGGGTGACGGGGTCGAGGCGGGCCGGTTGTTCGGCGATCATGCGTTTGCTCCAATGGTTACGATCATTTCGCCGCCGTCGGCGACCTTCATCACGTCGCCGTCCAGCAGGACGGTCGTCGAGGCATACTCCCAAATGATGGCGGGGCCGGCGATCGTCGAACCCGGCGGCAACTTCTCGCGGTCGTACACCGGACACTCGACCGGATGCTCGGGATCGTCGAGCACGACCTGGTTGCGGGCGAAGAGTGCCTCGCCGCTGCCGGCAGTGATGCGCGGAAAGTTCAAGCGCTCGCGGCGGCCGTTGACGGTGAGGCGGAGATTGACCACCTCGACCGGCTCGTTGACCGCTTGGTGCCCGTAACGGCGGTCGTGCAGTTCGTCGAACGAACGCCGGATGCGGGCCGGATCCCCGCTGCGCAGATCTTCCTCGCTGACCGGTGTCTGAATCGGAAACTCTTGTCCCACGTACCGCACGTCCAGGAAACGCTGCACGGCCATCGCTTCCGGCGCGGTGCCCTCGTCGGCGAGGAGCGCTTTCCCGTCGACGATCATCTCGTCGAAGATGCGCGCGACGTCGTTGAAGTCGCAGCCCAGCAGCGGCTTGTAGTAGGTGCGCACGTAGTCGTGGCGCAGGTCGGCCATCAGCATGCCGAGAGCGGAGAAGTGACCCGGCACGCGCGGCACGATCAGCGTCGGGATATGCAGTTCGCGCGCGATTTCCGCCGCGTGGAGACCACCGGCTCCGCCGAAACCGAGCATCGCGAAATCGCGCGGATCGTATCCGCGTGCGACCGAGACACCGCGCACCGCGAGCGACATTTCCGCAATCGCGATCTTGATGATGCCCAGTGCCGCTTCGTTGACCGAGATGCCGAGCGGATCGGCCACGCGCACCCGAATGCTCTCGCGTGCGGCCGCGACGTCCAGCGGCATCTCGCCGCCGAGAAAACGTTCCGCAATCACGCGCCCGAGTGCCACGTTGGCGTCGGTTACGGTCGGTTCCGTGCCGCCCTGGCCGTAACACACCGGACCCGGATGTCCGCCGGCGCTGCGCGGGCCGACCTTGAGCGCACCCACTTGATCGATCCAGGCAATGCTGCCGCCGCCCGCGCCGACTTCAATGATGTCGACGACCGGCAACATCACCGGATGGCCGCTCGCGGCACCGCCGATGAAGTAGCCCTGCGCGATGTCGGGCTCGCTGTTTTGAACCAGGCTGACCTTCGCGGTTGTGCCGCCCATGTCGAACGCGATGACGTTGGAATAGCCGAGCCGGCTACCGACCTCGGCCGCGGCGATGATGCCGCCGACCGGCCCCGACTCCATCATCGCGACGGGGATGCGCTTCGCGGTCGCGGGCGACATCGTGCCGCCGTTCGACTGCATGATCAACAGGCGCCCGCCGAATTTGAACGACTCGAGCAGGCGCTCGAGATCGGCGACGTACGAGCTGACGCGTGGCCCGACGTACGAGTTCAATACGGTCGTGGACGTGCGCTCGTACTCGCGGTATTCGCGCAGGATGTCGTGCGAGAGCGAACGGTAGATGCCCGGCGCCAGGTCGGCGAAAATATCGCCGACGGCAATCTCGTGATCGGGGTTGGCCCACGAGTGCAGGAAGCACACCGCGACCGCCTCGATGTCCTCGGCGTTCAGCCGCTGGGCGAGTTCGCGCGCACCTTCACGCTCGAGCACCGTGATGACCTCGCCGGCGGCATTCAGCCGTTCGATGATTTCGTGCGTGCGATGGCGCGGCACGTACGGCGTCGGCCGTTCGAAGAAGAGGTTGTAGGCTTCGGGGCGGTTGCCGCGCCCGATGCTGTAGACGTCGCGCGTCCCTTCGGTCACCACCAGCGCGGTGCGCGCGCCCGTGCGCTCGATCGCCGTGTTGATCGCGACGGTCGAACCGTGGATGAACGTCGTCGCGTCCTGCAACGGGAGGCCGCTCTTGGCGAGCGTCTCGCGGATGCCGACCGCCAAGTCGTACGGGGTGGTCGAACTCTTGGCGTGATGGATCGACCCGTTGGTGAGGTCGAACGCGACCAAGTCGGTAAATGTGCCACCGATATCGAGGGCCAGGACGAGCGACAAAGATTGTTCTCCGCGGGACGCTAAAAAGGGAGTATCTTTCTTCTCATTGCCGGTAAAAGAGCCCCCCTCTAGTCATCTGTGGAAAGCAACGGAAGCATGGACGCCGTCGCCACACTTCGAGCGTTGTGCCGGAGCCGCGAACTCTTGGTTTGCCCGGTTGTCGGCGACCCATTGTCCGCGCGGCTCGCGGCGCGAGCCGGCCTAACGTGCGCCCTACTCGGCGGCTTCGGCGTCTCGGCGGTAGGGTTCGCGTTGCCGGACACGGGCCTGATCACGTTTTCCGACATGCTGGACCATACGCGCAACACCGCGCGCGCCGTGCCGGGCTTCCCGATCATCGCCGACGGGGACACCGGCTACGGCAACGCGATGAACGTCTACCACACCGTCACCGAGTACGCTCGAGCCGGTGCTGCGGGGATATTGATCGAGGATCAGGTGTGGCCCAAGAAATGCGGACACTACGGCGGTGCGCGCGCGGTGATCTCGCGCGCCGAGGCGCGGATGAAAATTCGCGCCGCGGTCGACGCGCGAGCGAACGGCGACATCGTCGTCATGGCTCGAACCGATGCTCGCGCTTCGCTGGGTATGGACGAAGCGATGGCCCGTTGCCGGGATTTCGTCGACGAGGGCGCGGACATCGTGTTCATCGAGGCGTTGCAGAGTGCCGATGAGATGCGAACGTTCGCGGCGTCATTTCCGGTCACGTGGGCGAACATGATGCCGAAGACGCCGCTCGTGCCCTTTGCCGAGATGAAGGCGATGGGCTTCCGGTTCGTGACCTACAACGTCGCGTTGCCGGCCGCCGCGGCCGCGATGCAGGACGCGTTTGCGGCCCTCGCCGCCGGCGAGTTGAGCCGGCTGCCGAAAACGATGCCGTTCGACGAACT
>DASYOE010000168.1:0-17898 GCA_036008105.1 Candidatus Lustribacter sp.
CTTCAGGCCCATCTACGGGACGATTTGGGTGCTGGTCATCGCGGTCATCTTGAGCGGGATGACGCTCTCAACGCAAACCCTCAAGGCGGCTTTCCTGCAATTGCGCGCCGATCTCGAGGAAAGTGCCCGCATGTCGGGCGCCGGCTGGTTCCGCACGTATTTCCAGATCGTCTTACCGCTGGTCGCGCCGACCCTCATCGTGGTCGCGGCGATCAAGTTCATGTACGCCGCCAACGCGACCTCGAACATCATCTTACTGGCGACCTCGGAGACGCGGACGCTCTCGCTGCTCGCGCTCGGTTTCGTCGCCGACGGTCAGCGCGAATCGGCGACGGTGGTGACGGTCGTCATCACGGCGATCACGACGACGATGGCGATCCTCGTGCGCACCCTCGGCCTCAACGTCGGCCTGCGCTCGAACCGCTAGGCCGTCACGTTCGCGGGCTTGCGCAACCCGATGCGTTCCAAGCGCGGCAGCACCTCGTCGCGCAGCCGCTCGACGTCGGGAATGTAGTCGATGCAGCCGACCGCGATCCCGTTGAGCCCGGCGTCGTGCAGTTGCCGGTATTGGTCGACGACGTCGTCGTAGCTGCCGATCACGAGCAGCGTGCCGACCCCGCTGATCAGCCGCTCTTTGAGCCGCTTGACGTCGGCCACCGTGTGGGTGCGGCCGCGCAGCCAGCGTTCGAGCACGCCATCCATGTCGGTCCAGTCGCCGAGTTCGTACACCACGTGGTGGTAGTACTCTTCCGCTTCCTTGCGCGTCGGGCGGCAGACCAGATGGCTGCTGCCGTAGATCGGCATGGTTGCGCCGTTCGCAGCCTCCGCGCGTGCCGAGCGTAGTTCGTCGGGCGCGTTCGCCAACTCGGTAATGGCGGTGAAGAGCGCATCGGCGTGTTCCATCGCGAACGCGCGGCCGCGATGCGAGTGGCCGGCGCTGATGAGCATCGGACTGTGGCCGCCGAAGGGCTTGGGTTTACTGATCACTTTTTTGAGGTCGAAGTAGGTTCCGCAATGGTCGAACGGGGCGGCCTCGCGCCACATCCGTTTCACGATCGTGACCCACTCCTCGGTGTAGTCGTATTGATCGTCGTGTTCGAGCGGCTGCCCGAGTCCCAACATCAAATGGTCGCGGTTGCCCGACACGACGTTGAGCCCGAACCGCCCCTGCCCGATGTGGTGCGCCGTAACGCATTGCTTGGCGGCAAACACCGGATTGACGTACGCGACGTGCAGCGTGCCGAAGATGTGGATCCGTTTCGTTGCGGCGAGGAGACCTGACGCCCACGTCAGGGTTTCGAACGAGCCGCCTTCGTCGTCGGCCTCGGCCGGATACCCGCGCTGGCCCAGCCAGTTTCCCAACGGCAGCAGAAACTCGAGGCCCGCCTCCTCGGCGATTTGCGCGACCCGAACGTTGTCGGCCCACGAGCTGTCCCAAACCTTGGTTTTGAGCTTGGCCATCCCATTTTGCGTATTCTGAGAAAACACGCCGAGTTCGAAGGCATTGGAGCTAAAACGCATCAGCAGTTACACTTTATGGCGAAGGCGCGCTCGTTGCCGACCAGCGACTCGCCGACCGCCGCGTGCGCATCCATGTGCCGCGAGGTGATGGCAAATCCGCCGTTGCGGTAGAGTTCGTCGGTGATGTGTTCCCAGTCGCGGCTGCCGTCGGCCGACCACTGAAACGGTAGCCGTTTCATCTCCCAGCGCGTGTCGTTCTCGAACGCCGGAGCGAGGGCGAAGACGCGCTCCAGGATGTCCCGCTGTTGTGCGCGTTCGTGCGGCTTACCGGCGGGGCAACCCAGCGGGAAATCCAAGAAACACGTTCGTGGCGGCTTCACGGCAGCGCTCATCTCCCAGAGGACGCTGGTGCTCACCGTGGGCAGGCCGCGCGCCTCGAGCGCGCGTGCAATGATGCCGGTCGCCCGGTGGCACGCCGGACAGAACGGCAACAGCAGCACGAGATCGACGCCTTGCGCATCGAAGACGGCTTTGATCGCCGGTACCGTCGTTTCGACGAGCTCCGAATAGCGCTCGATCGACCCGACCATCGACACGTTCGTGTGCGCGAGCCGTTTGAAGGTGCCCTTCGCTTCGAGTTCTTTCAAGCGCTCGATCGGGTAGGCGACATTGAGGTCCTCGAGCGCCCACTTTCGCACGAGCGTTCGGTGGGAGACGACGAGCGCGTCGAGCGGCGTCTCGCGATGCAACAGCCGGAATGAGATGTCCTCGGTCTCGCCCAAGGGCGGGTCGGCCGGCAGCTGGGCGCCGCAACTGACGAAGACCCCGATCGTCGACTCGGCGACCGGCTTGCGCAGCGGCGTCAGCGTGGGAGCGTCAAAATCCGGCATCGGAATCGAGCGCCCGAACTCGGCTAGCAACCGCGAAAAGCTATACGGCATCGCGCTTCGGGATTCGTCGCACTTCGGAAAGATACTTTTGCCAGGGGGGCCGACCGGGTCGAATCGAAGGGTCGTTCATGGCAGAAGCACAGAAGCCGTACGACCACACCCAAAACGAGCGCGTTTTCGTGCGCGGCATCGAGGGCCAGTACAATCTGACCCAGGAGCTCAACCGGTTACGCTCGCTGCCCAGGGTGCGCAAGGGTTCGGAGACGCCGTTCCACGGCTACCCGCAGTTCTTCAACCGCGACTACTTGATCCCGGCCTACGGCCTCGGGCAAACGCTCCACATCCATCTCGAAGAGTATGCGCCCGGCGGCGTTTCGCAAAAACACGGACACGTGAACGAAGCCGTCTTCTACATTCTCGACGGCATCGGTGCGGAGGTGCACGACGGCATTCGCTACGAGTGGGAAGCGGGCGACATCGCGATCGTTCACAATAACTGCGTGCACCAGCACTTCAACCGCAGCACCGAGAAACCGGCCCGCTGCCTGGTCATGAAGACGAAGCCGATGTACATGTTCATGAACATGCTCTTCCAGCGCACGATCATTCCGCAGTCGCGCGAACCGTCGCCGACCGGCATCGGCTACCAGCCGCGCCAAGACCCTTCGCATTTCGAGCACGAGTACGATCACGATCACCCTTCGACAGGCTCAGGGCAGGCTCATCACGATCACAGTGAACACGCCCACGTGCACTGGGCTACTCCGGGCGCGCCGAACGAGGGCCGGCCGGTATGAGCAAACAGGCACCATGGGACGAATACGGTAACTGGCGGCAAGGCGACGTCGCCGGCAACCACTACGCGGCGATGCTCGCGGATGCGCAAACCAAACCGGGACGCGATAAAGAACGGCGCAAGATCATCCGGGCCCGCGAGCAAGAATGGGAAAACTCGCCGCACGGTTTGCTCAAGCATCTCGTCAACGAGGGCATGAATACGCGGTCCGAAACGGTCGACGCGTACATGCAAATCATCCCGCCGGGGAGCCGCTCGGGCCGTCACCGCCAACTCGCGGAGCAAGCCGTCTACGTGGTTGAAGGGTACGGCTACGACATCCACGTCGACTGCGACCTCGCCATCGCCGAGGGCGAGCGCTATCAATGGGTGCCCCAAGAAGAGCAGCGGCGCTTCGAATGGGAAGCCGGCGATAGCGTCTACATCCCGCCGAATACGATCAGCCAGCACTTCAATGCCGACCCCAACCGGCCGGCGCGAATCATCGTGATCACCAACCGCATCTACAAACAGAGCGGCTTGAACGATCTCGAACAACTCGAGACGGCGCCCGAGTACGACCCCAAGGAAAAGTTGACCGCCGAATCGATCCTCAAGTACCTCTCGGCCGCCACGGTGCGGTGACGGGGCCGAGCCGAAGCTCGTTCGTTCGAAGCGCGGCAGCGGCCGGCGCCGGTGCGGCGTGGGCATTCCCGCGCGTGCTCGGCGCGCAAACGGCCGGCTCGACCCCGCTGCACCTGGCGTCGTCGCCGGACGACGACGTCACGCCCGCCTTGTATGCACGCTCGTCGGGCCTCTTCAAGAACGCCGGTCTCACGGTGACGATCGATCCGCTCAGCAACGGCACGGCCGTTGCGGCCGCGATTGCCGGCGGAGCGATCGACATCGGGAAGGCCAGCCTGCTCTCGATCATCAACGCCCATCTCCGCGGAGTACCGTTCGTCATCATCGCGCCCAGCGGCATAGCCGACATGGGCGGCAGCTACGCCGGCATGCTGGTGCTCAAGGATTCTCCGATTCAGTCGCCGCGTGATCTGAGCGGAAAAACCGTGGCCGTACCAGCACTGCACGACATCCAATCCTTGGCCACGCAAGCGCTCATCGACAAGTCGGGCGGTGACTCCAAGACCGTCTCGTTTGTCGAGGAACCGGGCACCGCGATCGGCGTCGCGCTGGACACCAATCGTATCGCGTCGGGCGTCGTGGCCAACCCGGCGCTGGCGCAATTGATGGCGACGGGACGATACCGGAGCATCGGCAAGCCGATCGAGGAGGGCTTCAATCGCGACATGGTCGCCGCTTGGATCACGATGGCGGACTGGGCCACCAAGAATGCCGGGGTCGTGCAGCGCTTCGGTCAGGCGATCGCGACCGCAACCGCGTATTGCAATGCTCATCCCGACAAGACGATCGATCTCATCGCCGCCTTCTCCAACATCGATCGTTCGATGCTCGCCACGATGACGCGCGCAAAGTACGCAGCGTCGCTCAACCCCGCGCTCGTGCAGCCGCTGGTCGATGCCGCAGCGCGCTACGGGGCGATTCCGAAGTCGTACAACGCCGCCGAGTTGTTCAGCCCCGCGGCATACGGGTACGTTAAGCCGTAGAACCCTAACCGCTCGAGATCGCCAGGTCGTGCGGGCGCCGGCCTAGGCGGCGGCCACCTGCCGGCGTCACGACGACCGTATCGCCCCACGTGCACTGCTCCGCGCCGTCGCGCGTGCGAACGAAGGGCTTGAAGATGAACACCATGTTCGCTTCGAGCGGTACCGCCAGTTGTTCGGGCCTCTTTTGCGACGGCGTCACGAGCGGCCCGTCGTCGCCGGCGCCGCGTCCATGCATGTTCAAAATCGCCGTCGCACCGGCCGCCGGTCCGCTCTTCGGCGCCCGCTCGGCAGCGAGGCGGTCGGTGAGCGCGACCAGTTCGCCGACGGTGACACCCGGACGCAACCGGTCGCAGACGGTGGACCAAATCTCGCGCTGCAGCTTCATCAGCTCGACGTGCACGGGATCGGCGACGCCGACGAATACCGGCTGATAGGCCTGCGCTCGATAGCCGATGTACGACGACTCGATCTCGGCGATGAGCAAATCGCCGCGCTCGAGCCGGCGGAGCGTCGGCCGCGTGATCGGCGTCTGGACGCTCTTGCCGGAGACCCATTGCGTGTGCACCGGCAGCTCCGAGCCGTTCTTCAGCAGCGCGTACATCACGGCCGCCCACACCTCCCAGTCGACCGCACCGGGCACGGCGTGTGCGATCTTCGCCTCGATCGCCTTCTCGATGATCTCCTCGCTCTTGGTAAGAACCTCGACTTCCTCATCGCTCTTCACGTACCGCACGCGATCGAGCAGCGCGGTCGCATCGACGAGCTCGGCGTTCGGGAACGCCTCGAGGATGCGTTGATAGAAGCCGAGCAAGATCGTGCCCATCGGCGTGCGCGTTCCCGGACCGAGCCCGGTGATGCCGATGCGCCCGCGCTCGACGCCCAGCTCCTTGAGCCGCTCGACCGCTCCCTGACTCATGTCGCGGCGCGCGTTGCGCAGGTCCTGGGTCCACGACTGAACGTCCGGGCCGAACGTGACCGCGGGATGGTTGCCGATCGCGGTGACGTCGCCCTCGAGCGGGAACACCGCGGCGATATCCGCGTCGCCGCCGCCGCCGACGTGAGTCAACCAGCGCGCGTTGGCTTGAAAATCGGTGGAGTGCCCGGTGTTGTTCGGGACGACGATGACGTCGAGGTGCTCCTCGCGCATCAATTGCCGAACGGCCTTCCAACGGCGGTCGCGCTCGGCCAACGAAAATTGGGGAACCATCAACGCTCCTCGCAGAACTCGAGAAAATTGCCGCTGCGATCCCGGGCATACAGCGCGGCACGATAGGGCGACGCCGGCGGATGCTCGTGAGGGCCGTCGACGGCGATCTTGGCTTGCGCGAACCGTTCGGCCAGCGTTGCGAACTCGGTTGCCGCGACGCGAAAGCCGATGCGCGGCGTGCCCGCGATCTGCTCCTCGGGGGGCAACTGGTAGCGCTCGTAGGCGAGGAACACGCCCAGCGTCGCAGCTCCGGTGCGCACGAACAACTGCATGTTGGGACGCGCGATCATCGGCCCTTGCCCCGGACGCATCGCGAACCGCTTATCCCAGCGGCGCGTGCCGGGCGCCATGTCTTCTTTCCCTTCGCCCCACCGCGCCGCGCGCTGGTAGTCCTCGGTTCGCCAGCCGACGACCGCGTCGACCGGCAGTCCGAGAAACCCGACGTAGAGATCTTCCGCCCACTCGATGTCGATGGCCTGAATGCCGGCATGATCGAGCGCGCCGTCCGCGCCCGTAACGAGTTGGATGCGATTCCCGTCGGGATCGTAAAAATAGCAGTTGTCGCCACGTTCGGACGGACGATCCTCTTCGTACGCATGGACCGCGACGCCGCGTTCGGTAAGGCGCTGCAAAATCGCGGCGCGTCCGCTCGGCGACGCGGCGAACGCCGTATGCCGCCCCATGTCCGGCGGTTTCGTCGCGTCCGAACGGCACAGCGCGACGCGTCCGCCCGCGATTGTGCGCACGACGGCATGCTCGCCGCAGCGCGGTATCTGTACGGCCGGCTCGGCCACAAAGCCCAGCACGTCGCAGTAGAACGCGCTCGCTCGCTGCAGGTCGGCGGCCTCGAGCGCTACGTGAACGATGCCGTCGAGCCGCGCCGGCTCGCGCGTGGAAGCGAAGGGGAACGCGGTGACGCTACTCGGTGGTGACATAGCGGCGCTTGCCGAGATTCAACGTTTCCTCGTCACGCCGCCAAAGCGTCTCCAAGAAATTGCCCGATGGATCGGTGAAGTAGATCGACTGGCCGAACGGACCGGCTGACGGGTGATCGACCGGGCCTTCGAACGGCACCCCGTTGCGGCGCAGCGATTCGAGGACCTCGTCGAAGCGGCTGCGCGTCACGACGAAGCCGTGACGGAAACCGTGCGCGCCGCGCAACTCACCGGGCGCCGGCATCGGCATCTTGTCGGGAGCCACGCACAGGGCGAACAGGTAGTCCTCCAGGATGATCGACTGAAAGACGGCGACGCCGCCCAGCACGTCCTCGATCTGAAAGTTCACCCGCGTGGAACGCTTCGCACCCAGTACGTTGCAGTAAAAATTCAACGCTTCCACGAGATCGTGAACGCACATCGCGGTGTGGTTGAGGCTTTCGACTTCGGCCATGTCGCTTAGGTGGAACCGACGAGCGGCCGCGCCGGGGTGAACTGGTCGGGACTGAAGCCGCGCGGCCGTTTGACGAGCTGATCCGTGTTGACGAACACCTCATCCGAAGCCGAAATCGATACGGGATGAATCCGCATCGCCGGATATTTCTGGTGCGCGGTGCACTCGCCCAGCCGATTGAACGTCGCGTTGTGGAACGGACAGTAGAACGACCAGTACTCCTGTTGCCACCCCACCATGCCGTTCATGTGCGGGCACCAATGCGAAAGCGCGAGAAATCCCGGCTCCTGCCGCACGAGGTAGAACATCTGCTCTTGGAAATGCGTGACGGAGCCGATTGCGAAGTCGTCGATCGTCCCGCAGCGCACGTTGCCGGCGTGCGCGAGCAGCTCTTCCGACGACGCCCGGCCGACCGACTGCACTTGGTAGCGATGA
This sequence comes from Candidatus Lustribacter sp., assembly GCA_036008105.1. Taxonomy (GTDB): domain Bacteria; phylum Vulcanimicrobiota; class Vulcanimicrobiia; order Vulcanimicrobiales; family Vulcanimicrobiaceae; genus Lustribacter. The sequence continues at coordinate 7,786 of DASYOE010000168.1, forward strand.
CCGTCGGGATCGAACACGTCGAAGCTGAGCTGCCCTTTGGCACGATACACCGCCCGCGTATCGCCGACGTCAAACCCGTTGGCCCGACGCCGCTCCCGGACCGCATTGTACTGGTCTTCACGCAAGTAGAACGCGTGATGAATGCTCATGCCGTTGGGCCGGAACGGCACGACCTTCTCGACCTGCACAAGCAGAATCATGTGGCCGCCGGCCGCACGCAGCAGACTGTTCGGTCCGTCTTCGGAGACCAGGCCGCGACCGACGACGTCGAAGCCGAAGACGTCGCGGTAAAACGCTTCCGAACGATCGAGGTCCGAGACCTGAACGAGCAGGTGGTTGATCCCGTCAACGAGCGCCATGAACCGCATCTTTTAGAGAAATCGACGGAAACTCCGCCAGCGCCGTCTCCCAAAACGCCGCGATCTCGGCCGCATCTTTCGCCGGCACCGCGCCGAACGGCGGATACGTCGGGCCGCAATCGAGCCCGATCGCGGTCATCGAGGCCTTCGATACGGCGACGATTCCGTTGCCGATCCAGCGCGCGGGCATCTCGCTCAGCAGCTGTTGCAAGCGCACCGCACGTGGAAACTCACCCGCCGCAAACGCTTCGACGAGCAACGCGGCGAGCGCCGAGCCGGGTGCGGGCATCGTGCCGCCGGCAGCTCCCAGGATCAACGTGCCGAGCAGCACTTCCAGCGTGGTGAAGATGCGGCCCGCGTTGCGCGCGCGTGCCTCGCGCAGGAGGTTCGCGAGAAAGCGCTGATTGCGCGAGCTCTCTTTGAGCCCAGCGACGCCGTCGATCGACAGCACTTCCATCAATGCCGGGACGCCGAGGTCGGCGCCCGGGCCCTGGTTGTGATACGCGACGACCGGCAGGGGGCTCTCGCGCACGATGGCTGCGAAATACGCGACGATCTCGGCCGTGGTTGCAGCGCCGCCCGACGGTCGATTCGGCAAGAGCAGTTGCACCGCCGACGCACCCAAATCGTGCGCCAACGCGGCCAGCTCGATCGAGCGGCGATACGAGGCGTGCGAGATGCCGACCAGCGCCGGCGCGCGGCCGTCGATCGCGGCGACGGTTTCGCGAATCAGCTCGCGCCGTTCGGCTTCGGTGAGATACTGGTACTCCTGCGCTTCGACGCCGGCCACGCACACCGCGGCCGGGCGCGATGCGTCGATCACCCAGTCGATCTCGCGGCGCAACGTTGCGTAGTCGACCTTGCCGCCTGCATCAAACGGGGTTACGGGGGGAACGACGTTCCCGGGAAGCTTCCACCCCTCGAGTCCGCTCACAGCGGCGCGCCGCCGCGGCGCGAGGCGTTGACGAAATCCCCTTTCTTCGCATCCCAGCGCACGAAGATCACCGCGTCCGACGCGAGGCCGTGTCCGTCGTTGCTGCGGAAATCGTAGAAGCCGCTGGAACCGGCGAAGCCGTGCAGGTTCGCGATGTAGTCGCGCAACTGCGCGGCCGTGGCCGAGGGCCCGAGCTTCCGCAGCCCGGTCAGCACGATCAGCGCGGGGTCCCACGCCTGACCGCTATCGGGCGTCGGCGATGCTCCCGCTGCCTTGTACGCCGCGTAGAAGTTGTCGATCTCCGTACGCAGCGGTCCTTGGCCGATGGCATCGCGCGCGTAGTAGAGCATCCCGTTGAAGTACGTTTGCGCCGGCAAAAACCCGGCGAACTGGTGCATCAGGTCGGGCTGTTCGTTGGCCGCCGAGGTCAGCACCGGCACGTGCATCCCGGCATCGTTGAGCGCGCGCAGCAGCGTGCCGAAGGCGGCGCCCGAGGCCGGCGTGATGATCACTTGCGGGTCCGCCGCCTTCAAACGCGTGACGAGCGCGCTAACCGTGATATCGGCCGGGTTGAAGGCTTCATTGAACACCAGCTGCATGTTGCGGTTCTCGGGCAGCGACAGCGAATAGCGGAGGTAGTAATCCGCCGCTTGTCCCGTGGCCGTCGTGACCGAGACGTTCGCGACGCGCTTCCAGTTGCTGCCGCGCGCGAACCGCACTTGCGCGGGCAGAATCTTCTCGAGCGACGCGGAGGCCGAGAACACGTACCCGCCCGGCTGTTTGGGCGAATAGCCCGGCGTATAACAATAGTTGACCGGCCCGTTGTCGAACAGCGGCGCGATCGCCGCGCACGTCGCGACTTGACCCGAACCGAAGACGACGAGCGGCTTCGGGTTCTTCGCCAGAATCTGGTTGACCAGCTGCACGGCGACGCGCGGTTCCGTCTGGTCGTCGTAGACGTCGAAGTGAATCGGGCGGCCCCAGAGGCCACCGTGTTTGTTCTCGTACTGCTCGAACACTTTGAGCGCCGCGGTTTCGGTCTGGCCGGCCCAACCGTTCGCGCCCGTTCCGTTGAGGATGACGTTGAAGACGTACGGGTCGGGCGTTGCCGATGCGGCGACCGACACGGTAAGCGTTAGGGCCGCGAGGCCGGCCAGTGCGAGGCGTACGAGCGGGGAAACGTTCACCAATTACGCCGGCGCGAAGGCGGGTTCGCGCGACTGCGCGTGCCACGGCGCTTCTTCCAGCACGGTTTCGCGCACTTCGAAGCGGCTCTGGGTAACGTACTTCGATTCGTCGGTCAGCACGGTGAACGGATATGGCGAGTAGATCACCATGCGCCGGAAATCGGGCTTGCACTCGGCCACCGAATGCGCGATCCCCAGCGGAATGAGGAACCACTGGCCGGGCGACATCGGATGCGTCTCCTCGAACTCGGACATATTGATGTTGTCGCCCATGAGTTGCAAGCCGAACTCTTCGCTGCCGAGCGCGCGATGAAACGCGAACTGCTCGCCGACCGTGTTGTACACTTCCATCATCGCCGAATTGGAGTAGAGGAACTTGGGGCCCGGGCCCTTGCGTCCCGTAATGTCGGTAAAGAGGTCGAACGGGCGCATTTTCCGCACCGCGCTGACCTTGCCGTCGCGTGAGGTGCTGCCGACGCCGATGAGTTCCTCGGCTTGGCGACGGGCTTCCAGCGCATCGGCCGGATCCTCGTGCCACACGTACATCTTCTCGATCACGCTGCCGGACGGCGCCGCCACCGCGGCGGCATCGGAATAGTCGGGGCCGCCGATACGGCGCACGTCGTATTCCGTGCGGCTCGTGCACAGGTCCTCGCCCATGATGCCTTGCACCGGATCGTGCATGTGCACGAGCATGCGCAGCGACCGCGCGTCCCCGACGCTGCGTTGGGCGATGCCGCGCGGCACCAGCAGCATCTCGCCCGGCGCGAGCTCTTCAACGCCGTGCTCGGTCTCAACCCGCGTGTTGCCGGCAAACTGAAAGATCGCTTCGTCGAAGTCGATGTTGCGGTGAAAGAACGGCGCCGGGCCGGCGGGCGCGTCTACGAAAGCGCGCATGTCGGTATTCGCGACGAGCGCGACGGGCACGTGCGGCGCGCGAATCAGGTCGAACGGCCGAAGATTGGGCGGCTTGCGTTTGCCGTCGACGGTGCCGCGAATGTTCTCTTTGGTGCGTTCGGTCCAGGCCAGCATCGGTGAGACGCTGCCGGGTTCCCAGCCGGTCATGAACTCGCGAATCTTGGTCATCGTCGCTCCTTCGGTTGGTCGTACGTGCTATCCGGCCGGGTCGTCGAGCCAGCGTTCCGCCCAGTGACCGAGCGCATCCAGCGCGACCTGCAGTTCGGCTCCGGCGCAAGTCAGGGAGTACACGACGCGCACCGGCGAGCCGGGCTGCACCTCGCGGTGAATGAGTTTCTCCGCTTCCAGCTCGCGCAGCCGTTCGGTGAGCAGCCGGTCCGACATCCCCGGCACGGCCGCCAGCAGCTCGTTGAACCGCCGCGGACCGGCAAAGAGGACGCGGATAACGGCCCCCGTCCACCGCCGGCCGACCAGTTCGATCGCCTTATGGAAACGGGGGCAAACGGCCACGTCGAGGGGTTGGCTATTTTCAGTTGGCAGGCTACTTGACGTAGGTGAAGCGGTCATGATAGGATGCCTTCAACTTACCATAAGTAGGTAAGCTATGCAAGATACGCTTTTGGGAGGTTGCCGGAAGGCACACATGGATATCGCGCTTCTCCTCGTTCGGCTCATCGTGGGCCTGGCCATTGCCCGTCATGGGACGGAAAAACTCTTCGGCTGGTTCGGCGGCTACGGCCTGGCCGGTTCGGCCGGCTTCTTCGAACAGCTCGGCTACCGGCCGGGACAACTCTTCGTCGTGGCTGCGTCCGGCGGCGAAATCGCCGGCGGGCTGCTGACGGTGTTTGGTTTGGGCGGTCCCATCGGACCGGCACTCATCGTCATGGTCATGCTCGTCGCGATCTTCTCGGTTCACATTTCGAAGGGGTTCTCGGCGGCCAACGGCGGCTACGAGCTCAATACGATGTACATCGCCGCGGCGCTCGCGCCGGCGTTCAGTATGGGGGCCTACTCGCTCGACCGTGTTTTCGGCCTCGCCACGCAAGCCACGGGAACGGTCTGGACGGCGCTCGCCGTCGCGGTTGTCCTAGCCGGGCTCAACCTGCTCGCGCGGCGGCCGGCGCCGGCTGGTCAACTGACGCCAAATACTGGTGGATAAAGGCGATCACCATGCTGCCTTCGCCGACGCTCGAAGCGACGCGCTTGACCGACTCGCTCCGAACGTCGCCGGCAGCGAAGATTCCCGGTACGCTCGTCTCGAGCGAGAACGGCACGCGACCGAGCGGCCAACGCTCGATATCGCGGCCGGTTCGCAAGTAGCCGTGTGCGTCGCGCTCTAAGGCCGCCGGCAACCAACTGGTCTCAGCGTCCGCGCCGATAAAGACGAACAGTCCGTCGGCGCGGCGCTCCGTCTCGGCGCCGTCTTCCTCACGGCGGGTCGTAATCGCCTCGATGTGTGCGCCGCCGCTGACGCGCACGACGGTCGTACCGGTTTCGACACTGATGTTGTGCTTGGTGCCGAGTTGCTGGATGAGGTAATGCGACATGCTCTTCTCGAGCGAGGAACCGCGCACGAGCAACGTCACGCTGCGCGCGTAGTTGGCGAAGAACATCGCGGCTTGACCGGCCGAGTTCCCGCCGCCGATCAGGTAGACGTCCTTGCCGCGCATTCCCAGCGCTTCGGTCTGCGCGGCGCCGTAGTAGACGCCCTTACCGATGAGGTCGCCCGCCCCTTCGGCTTCCAAGTTGCGCCACGTGACGCCGGTTGCGATGACGATCGCGCGCGTTGTAACGCGGTCGCCGCCATCGAGCACGATAGCGTGGCCCTGCGGCGACGGCTCGATCTCACGAACGCTACGCGTCACCAGGATCTCGGTTTCGAACCGCTTCGCTTGGGCCAGCGCGCGGTTCGCCAGATCGTCACCCGAAACGCCGGCCGGAAAGCCCAGATAGTTCTCGATGCGCGACGAGGTGCCGGCCTGACCGCCGGGCGCTTCGCGCTCGATCATAATCGTGCTGAGCCCTTCCGAGCCGCCATAGACCGCAGCGGCTAAGCCGGCCGGACCGCCGCCGATGATCGCAACGTCGTAGGTCGTCTTGCACGGCACGGTCTGCAGGTTCAAGCCTTCGGCCAGTTCGCGGAGCGTCGGCTGCACGAGCCGGCGGCCGTTAGCCAGGAGCACGACCGGATACGACGCCGCGTCGCGCGCGGCCGCCGGCATCGATCCGGCGTCGCCCGGATCGCTGGGATCGAGCCACTCATACGCGATCTGGTTGCGGGCGAGGAAATCGCGCACGTCGTGACACGCGAGATCGTAGCGATCGCCGACGATCGCGGCCTCGGTCATAGCGGTCGAAACGTAGAGCTCGTGACGAAAGTTGACGCGCTGCGCAACCTCCTGGGCGATGCTCTTACTCGCCGCGCTGGAAAGGGTCAGCATCAAATGAAAATCGACCGCGTCCATGCGCATCAACCGGCCGGCGCTGACCGCGCGAATGCTCAGGTACCAATCCGAGCCCAGTAAGAGTGGAATTTCGCCGACGTATTCACCGGCGACGAACGTCCGCAACTGCCGCATCTCCCCGCCGCTGCGCTTCACCGCTTCGATCTCGCCCGACAGCACCGTCCAGAAATGCGGCGCGGCGCCCTCGTACACGACCCACTCGCCCGCCTCGACGCAGATGTCGGCCGCGCGCGACGCGAGGCGCGCGCGCAGCGATTCCGGCAGCATCGCAAAGAGCGGAACGGCGGCGAGTTCCTCCGGCAGAATCATGCGGCGGTGCTAGTCGTTCGCTCCGTCGGCCGGACGCGGCACATCCCACAGCACGACTTCCCCGCGCCCGCTGACCTCGAGTCGCGTGACGCCGGCCATACGCACCGCGTCCCCATCGCTCAGTGCCGTTTCCGGTCCGATCGGGAGCGCGGCGTCGTCGAACGCGGACGCGTTCACGGCACCTTCCGCAACGAACAGAAAGCCGAGCCGGCCGGGCTCGAACGTGTGCTTCAACGGCGCGCCCTCCAACCGGCTCACCAAGAACGTCGCGTCTTGGGTGAGTTGGATCGGCGCCGCCACGCCGGCCTGTCCCGATGCGACGGCCAGCCACTTGCCGCGGCGCGCTTCAACGTCGAAATCGAGTTGGCCGTAGAGCGGTTTGCCGCCCAGCGTGCCGGGCAGCACCCACATCTGCAGCAGGTGCAGTTCTTCCGTTGCCGAGTGGTTGAACTCCGAATGCTGAATGCCGGTGCCGGCACTCATGAACTGCACGCCGCCCGGGCCCACGACGCCGTGGCTGCCCATGCTGTCGCGATGTTCGAGCTGCCCCGACAGCACGTAGGTCACGATCTCCATGTCGCGATGCGGGTGCGTGCCGAAGCCCTTTCCCGCCGCGATGCGGTCGTCGTTGACGACGCGCAGTGCGCCCCAGTTCACGTTGCGCGGATCGTAGTAGTCGGCAAAGCTGAACGAAAAACTCGTACGCAGCCAGCCGTGATCGAAGTGCGCGCGGTCGGCCGCGCGCTGTACCTCGAACACGGGCCGGGGAATGACGATGGGTTCGCTCATTGCTGTTCTCCTCGAATTGTCTTAGGGCTTCGTCATCAGCTCGTCGACCGCCACCGCTCGCGAGATGAGCTTGAATTTGTACGCGGCCTCCAGAGACGGTTGTAACATCTTCGGGTCGAAAACGGTTGCGAACAGCGCCCGCCGCATGGCCTTGATCTGCTCGAGATCGATCTTCGAATACTTGGCCAAGATCGGGGCCGTCAGGTCGCGATGCTGGTTGGCCCACTGCGCGGTTTCGCTCATCGCCGTCACGAAACGTCGCGCCAGATCGCGATTGCGGGCCAGCCAGTCGCGGGTCGTCACCCAATTGCAAATCAGCACCTGCGGCCCGAGCGCCGCGTAGGGGTTTCCGAACGAGCGCGTCGCCGTGCCGAGCGTGCTCGCCAGCACCGGCTCGCCGATGTAGCCGGCGTCGACGGTTCCGTGGGCGAGCGCCGGCGCCACTTGAACGAACGGCAGCTCGATGTACTTCACCCCGGCCGGATCGGCTTTGTTCTGCAGTAACCACTGTTCGATCGCCAGCGTCGTCAGCGAACCCAGCGACGGCACCGCGATCGACTTACCGCTCAGATCGCGGGGATCTTTCAGCGTCGACGCTTTGTCGACGCAGAGCAGACCGGTCGGGTCCGCCCCCGTGAAGAGCCCGGAACCGGCGATCGTCGCGAAGGGCACGTTGTGGATCAAGCCGTTGGCGATCACGATCGCGTCGCACAAGCCGATGTCGATCGCGCCCGCGGCGACGGCGGTCGAGATCGCGCCGCTGCCGGGAAACACCGTGACCTGGCCGTTGATGCCGGCCCGCTCCAAGAAGCCGCCGTCGACGGCAAAAAACGGCTGGGCGAACGAATCCGCGAGAATCGTGCCCATGCGAATGACCGGCGCGGCGGTTTGCGCGCGCGCCGGTCGCGCGAGGAGGGCGGTCGCGGCCACCAGCGATCCCGCACATGCGAGGGCGCGGCGGCGACTGGGATGCTGCAACAAAACGTGTCTTGACAAGGGTGCTCTTTTCAGCTAACGCTTCGTCATACGATAGCACATCGATTTGCGGTCGCGGAGGGTGCCCGATGCCCGAGAACGTCAGCCGAAAAGACTTCGTCGCACTGGTCGGAACGGCGGTCGCGGCCGAGACGATTCCGGCGTCCACCGCCGGCGCCGCGACGGCGCCCCACAAGCCGCCGGCGGCGAAGTCGCTGGGGAGCGAACCCGAAGCGTACACGTTTCTGACCGAACCGGAATCGGCGTTCGTCGAGGCCGCGGTCGAGCGGTTGATTCCGCCCGACGAGCTGGGGCCGGGCGGGCGTGAAGCCGGCGTTGCATTCTACATCGATCAGCAGCTGAGCGGGCAGTTCGGATACGCCGCAAAAATGTACCGCCAGGGCCCGTGGGTGGCCGATGCGACGCCCGATTTCGGCTATCAGCTGCCGCTCACGCCGCAACAAGTGTACCGGCTCGGCATTGCGGCGACCAACGCATACTGCGAGAAGACGTACGGCAAGACGTTCGACAAACTGGACCGCGCGCATCAAGACGACGTGCTCACCGCGCTCGACGGCGCAAAGCTCAGCTTTGACGCCGTTCCGGCGAAGACGTTTTTCGAGATGCTCTACGGCAACACGGTCGAGGGCTTCTTCGCCGATCCGCTGTACGGCGGCAACCGCGACAAAGCCGGCTGGAAGCTCATCGGCTTTCCCGGCGCGGCCGCCGCGTATTACCCGTTCATCGAGAAGCACAACGTGCCGTACAAGGTCGCACCGCAGAGCATCGCCGACTTGCAGCAGGCCGAACAAACCGCGATGAGCGGCATGGATATGGACGCGCACGTCGCGCTCGCGAAGAAAGCGCTGGGGGTGAAGTAGGATGGCCACCCTGAAACCCGTCGACGCGGTCATGGTCGGATTCGGCTGGACCGGCGGCATCCTCGCGAACGAGCTGACCAAAGCCGGCCTCAACGTCGTCGGGCTCGAGCGCGGTGAATATCGCAACACCACGCCTGATTTCGCGATCCCCGGCGTACACGACGAGCTCGCGTACGCGATTCGTTACAAGCTCTTTCAAGATGCATCGAAAGACACGGTGACGTTCCGCCAAAACCGCTCGCAGACAGCGCTGCCGATCCGGCAGTTCGGATCGTTTCTCCCCGGCGACGGTCTGGGCGGCGCCGGGGTTCACTGGAACGGCGTTACGTGGCGCTTCTTGCCGTGGGATTTCGAAACGCGCAGCCGTTCGATCGCGCGCTACGGCGCGGCGATCATGGGCGAGGACTGCACCTCCGCCGACTGGGGCATCACCTACGACGAGCTCGAGCCGTTTTACGACAAGTTCGAGTATTTAGCCGGCATCGCCGGCCGCGCCGGGAACCTCAACGGCAAGATTCAACCCGGCGGAAATCCGTTCGAGGGCCCGCGTTCGCGCGAGTATCCGAGCCCGCCGCAAAAGCAAGGCTACGCACAAGCGGTGTTCGAGAGCGCCGTGAAATCGCTCGGCTACCACCCGTTTCCGCAGCCGTCGGCGAACTCGAGTCAGCCGTACACGAATCCCGAGGGAGCGCAGCTCGGGCTGTGCGTCTACTGCGGCTACTGCGAGCGCTTCGGCTGCGAGATGGGTGCGAAAGCGAGCCTGCAAACGACGTTGCTGCCGGTGCTCGCCAAGCAGCCGCGCTTCGAGTTGCGCACGAATTCCAAAGTGCTCAAGATCAATCTCGACAGCGCGAAGAAGAAAGCGGTCAGCGTCACCTACCTCGATGCGCAAGGCCGCGAACAGATCCAACCCGCCGAGATGATCTTCGTCACGGCGTGGGCACTCAACAACGTGCACATGTTGCTCGTCTCCGGCATCGGCAAGCCCTACGATCCGGTCACGAACACCGGCGTCGTGGGCAAGAACTACGCCTACCAGACCGGCACCAACGCGACGATGTTCTTCGATAGCGGCAAGGTCTTCAATCTGTTCATGGGATCCGGGGCCCTCGGCACCGTGATCGACGACTTCAACGGCGACAACTTCGACCACGGGCCGTACGGCTTCATCGGCGGCGCGGACATCAGCCAGAACACCAACGGCGGCCGGCCGGTCCAGTTTCATCCGGTGCCGCCCGGCACGCCGCGCTGGGGCGCGAAGTGGAAGCAAGAGGTCGCGCATTACTACAACCGCGC
>DASYOE010000169.1:0-12985 GCA_036008105.1 Candidatus Lustribacter sp.
CCGGTGAGAAGTCCCATCTCACGGTGACTAGCCAAGCGCTCGCCGTCTCCGACCGCGATGCCGGCGCTCTCCTGGCCGCGATGCTGCAGAGCATACAAGCCAAAGTACACGAGGCGCGCGACGTCAACCCCGGGAGCGTAGACGGCCGCGATACCGCACATACCTGGGTCCTTCCAGGCCCGGGGTTAATCGTCCCGGCTGCGCATCCCGAAGAGTTGGAGTAGCGCGATGAAGATGTTCAAGCCGTCGAGATAGATCGACACGGCGAGATCGACGGCGGTCAGGCCGTCACCGCCGGCACGGATGCGACTGAAGTCGACGAGCGTCAGCAGCGTGAAGATCCCGAGCGTCGCCCACGCGTACGCACCGGGGCTGATGAAGTGGAAGAAAATCGACGCGATGCCGACCAGCACGAGCAGGATCAGCGCGCCGAACGCGAGCCCCTGGAAGCGGCGCCAGTCGAGCGAAAACGTAAACGCCACGCCGCCCAGCACGAGCATGCCGAAACCGGTCGTTGCGGCCGCGTCGACCACGACTTCGGGGCCGGCCAGCGCGGTGTAGTACGAGATCAGCGGCGCGATGCCGACGCCTTCGACGAACGTGAACGCGTAGAACCACAACAGCGCGACGGCCGGATTGCGGCGCACGCCGTTCATGATGAAGATCATCGCCAAGCCGACGAAAACGGCGATCGTACCGACCGTGTGCGAGACGTCGCGGAAGATATACGAGGCCAGCGCCGTGATCAGGAAACCGACGCCGGTAATGCCGAGAACCTGGCCCAGCAGCGCCGGTGCGCTGGCGACCGCGGCCTGTGACTGATAGCCGGAATAGCGCGGGTTGTTCATCGCTCCTCACTACCGTGGCGGCGGGCATGAGGTTTCGCGAATCGAACATACGTTCGCTTACTCCCTTGTCGCTACGGGCTCGTCGAGGGCGCCATACCAGCCCTTCTCGGAAACGTCGAAGAGGATGCCTTCGGGATCGCGCCACTTGCGCTCGTAGTTCATTCCGGCCGGATCACCCAGGTCGTACGCGTACGTCGCGCCGGCGGCGGAGAGCGCCGCTTCGACCGCGGCGAAATCCTCGACACGGAAACCGAAATGATTGATGCCGTGCGCGTTCGCGTCGCCGGCCGGCCGCGCGTTCTCGGCGTTCAAGAGCGCGAGGTTCATCATGCCGTCGGTCAGATAGATCGCCCGCCCCTTCGCTTCGTACGCGCGCGTCATCTCGAAGATCTTCTCGTAGAACTGGGCCGACGCTTCGAGATCCTTAACGCAAATGGCTATGTGTCGCAATTTCGCCATGGTGGGGCTCCTTAGAGACGAGCGATGTCGGAACGGTAGACGAGCGGCGTGTTGGGTGGGAATTGCGGCTTCAGCTGCGCTATCGCCTCGTAGGCGCGCGTTCGGGCTTCCGCCACCGTCGGCGCGGTGGCGGTGACCGTGAGAACGCGGCCGCCGGGCGATGCCACGCGATCGCCCTCAAGCGTCGACGTACCCCAGAAGGCAGCCACCCCCTCGGGCACCCGCAACGTGGCCGGCAAGCCGGTCAACGTCGTGTTTTCGTAGGGGTAGCGGTCGGTTGTCAGGGTGACGCCGACGCAAGCATCGTCGGAAAAGCGCGCGGCGTCGAGTTCGAGCGCGCCCTCCGCGGCACTGCTCAAGAAGCGGGCGAAGTCACCGGCGACGCGCGGCATCATCACTTGCGTCTCGGGATCGCCGAAGCGCACGTTGAACTCCACCACGCGCGGTCCCTCGGCGGTCCACATCAGGCCGCAGTACAGCACGCCGCGGTAGAACTCGTCCTCCGACAGCAGCCCGCGCAGCACCGGCGCGATGATGCGTTCGCGCACGATCTCGAGCGCGTTGTCGGGAAAACCCGCCGGCGGCGAGTAGGCGCCCATACCCCCGGTGTTCGGGCCGCGATCGTCGTCGCCGGCACGCTTGTAGTCGCAGGCCGCCGCGATCGGAATCATCGCGCGTCCGTCGGCGATCGCGAACACCGAGATCTCGCGGCCCGTCATGCGTTCTTCCAACACGATGTCGGTGCCGCCGCCGGGAACGGCATTGCGTTCGAACCATTCCGTCAGCACCGCCGACGCCGCCGCCGCATCGTCGCACACCACCACGCCCTTGCCGGCCGCCAATCCGTCGGCTTTCACGACCACGCCGTCCCGGAAGCCGGCCAACGCCTTGCGCGCTTGCGAGAGCGAATGCACCGCCGCGAAACGCGCCGTCGGAATCCCGTGCCGTTCCATGAAGCGCTTGGCGAAGATCTTGCTGGACTCGAGCCGCGCGCCCGAGCGGTTGGGTCCGAAGACCAAGAGACCCGCATCGCGCAGGCGGTCGGCGACGCCCGCGGCCAGCGCATTTTCCGGCCCCACGACGACCAAATCGATGGCGCTAGCTTTCGCGCGATCGAGAATGGCACGCGTGTCGGTCGCACCGACGTCGGGGAAGTTGATGCCGCGCGTTGCGGTGCCGGCGTTGCCCGGCGCGTGGAAGAGCGCCGTGCACGAGGGTGCTTGCGCGAGCTTCCACGAGAGCGCGTCTTCGCGCGCGCCCCCGCCGACGATCAGGATGCGCAAACGGTTATTCCCACTCCACGGTGGCCGGCGGTTTCGACGTGATGTCGTACGCGACGCGGTTCACACCGGGCACCTCGTTGACGATACGTGACGAAATGCGCTCGAGCAACGCATGCGGCAGGCGCGCCCAATCGGCCGTCATGCCGTCTTCCGACGTGATCGCCCGAACGCCGACCAGATTCGCGTACGTCCGGCCGTCGCCCATCACGCCCACGCTGCGCACCGGCGTCAGGACGGCGAAGTACTGCCAGGGCCGCGGCTGCAGATCGACCGCCGCGTCGATTTCGCTCGTCACGATCCAGTCGGCCGCGCGCACGGTCGCGAGCGATTCGCGGTTCACCTCGCCGATGATGCGCACCGCCAAGCCGGGGCCGGGGAACGGCTGCCGCTGCACGATCGCGTCCGGTAACCCGAGTACCGTCCCGACCTTGCGGACTTCATCTTTGAACAGCAAGCGCAAGGGTTCGATCAGTCCGAGCGCCATCCGCTCGGGCAAGCCGCCGACGTTGTGGTGCGACTTGATCTTGTGGCCGGCCTTCGAACCCGGCGTTTTCGATTCGATGACGTCGGGATACAGCGTGCCCTGCACCAGAAAGCGAACGTTGTCGATCTTCTTCGCTTCTTCTTCGAAGATCGCGATGAACTCGTGGCCGATGCGAACGCGTTTCTCCTCGGGATCGGTCACGCCGGCGAGCCGCGCGAGAAACCGTTCCGCGGCGTCGATCGCGATCACGTTCAAGTGCAGTACGTCGCGAAAGGCAGCCAGCACGCCGGCCGACTCGTCCTTGCGCATGAGTCCGGTATCCACGTAGATGCACGTCAGCTGCTTGCCGATCGCGCGCGAGACGAGCGTCGCCGCCACCGCCGAGTCGACGCCGCCCGAAAGCGCGCAGATCACGTTGGCCGTCCCGACCTCGCCGCGAATGCGTTCGATCGCGTCGTCGACGAACGAGGCCATCTCCCACGACGGGGCGATCGCGGCGACCTGATGCAAGAAATTCTGCAGGATCGCCGTGCCGGCTTCGGTGTGCACGACCTCCGGGTGAAACGTTACGCCGAAGATACGCCGGGCATCGCTGCCGATCGCCGCGACCGCGGAGCGTTCGGTGTGCGCGTACACGCGGAACCCCGGCGGCGGCGCCGTCACGGTGTCGCCGTGCGACATCCAGACGCGCGACTGTGCCGGCACGCCGAGAAAGAGCGGGCTATCGGCCACGTCGACCGTCAGCACGGCCGGCCCGAACTCGCTGTGCGCGAGCGGCTCGAGCGTCCCGCCGAGTTTTTTCGCAACCAGCTGCATGCCGTAGCAAATACCGAGCAGCGGGATGCCGCTCGAGAAGACTTCCGGGGCACAGTCGAGCGCATCCGGGCCGAGCGTGCTCTCGGGGCCGCCGCTCATGATGATCGCCGACGGCGCGCGCTTGGCGATCTCGCTCCACGGCGCATCGTAGGGCAACAGCTCGGTGTAGACCTTCGCTTCGCGCGTGCGCCGCGCGATCAACTGGCTCACCTGCGAACCGAAATCGAGGATGACGACGGTTCCGGTGCCCGGGGTCACGACGGCCATGCTGCCTCGTTCGCTACCGGGTCAGGTCAGGACCTCGCCCAGCCGATCGGCATCGCGCGCCATCACGACTTCCATCGCAATCCGTTCGCCGACCGAGAGATCGCGACCCCAGCGATAGGCGCTGTACGGCGTATAACGCGTCCCGGGTGAACCCGGAATCCGCATCGAGACGTCGTAGCAAATAAAGCGCTTGGGCGGGCCGGCGACGATCACGCACTGCAGCGCAAACGGCCCGACGATGCCGGGCGGGTCGGCATGCTGCGTCGCACGCACGAACTTCTCGCCCATGTCGAAGGCCATTTCGAGCATCGATTCGGTAAGCGTGGTCGCGATGTGTCCCGCTTCTTCCATCCGCACCGGTTCGTCGGCTAGCTGTTGGGCTTGCGAAAACGGCAAACCGCGTAAGCCGTCGAGATTTGTCTGCCGGCGCGTATCGGTGCCCAGCAGCTCCAGTTCCCCGAGTAGCGGCGAGTAGAAGAAATTCAGGTTGACGGTCGGCCCGAGCGCGAACTCCTCGATCACCGCGCCGTCGAGCCCCGCTTGCGTTACGATTCCGGCCGCCAGCAACTGACGGGCCTTCGTCTCGAACTCCGCCGCCGAGCGAACCAGAAAAAACGCGCGCTCGAAGGAGATTTTCGCGTGTGGCGCCTTGACCATTACGAGCCCCTCGATCGCCCCCGGCGTCGCGATTTGCTTCGGAAACGGAATCCCGGCCGCTTCCATCAGCGTGTACTGGTTGTTCGACTCGTCGCGTTCCTCGGCGCGCAGCAGCCGGCGATTGCCGAAGAACAGACACCGCATCCCGCGCTCGATGTCGTTGTAGGAGTACTTCTGATGCAGGTAGACTTCGAACGAGCGGTTCGGGATGAAGATCACGTTTTGCTCGATCAGGTTCTCTTGCACGCTGGGGTCGAGCAGATCGCTGAAATGCTCGAGTTCGAGCGTCGCGTCGACGCAGCCGCGATCCGGATCGGAGCGCCGCGCAAAATGTTCGGTGTAGGTCCGTTCGCGGCCGCGCTCGGTGATGATCAAATTGCGCAAACCCGCGGCCCGCGCGCCCGCCGCGACGTCGAGCGCCGAATGGCTGCCGATCGAGCACAGGGTCAACCGCGACGTATCGTACATCGCCAGCGTTTTCGCGAGACCGGGACCCGGGCTGATCATTCCGGCGTCAACAGCGAGCGGGCTTCGGTGGTCGCGTTGTAGTCGACCGTGAGGGTTCGGCGCACGTCGGCTTCGGCTTTCTGGGCTTCGGGAGAATCCATGCGCTCCAGCGTCTTATACGTCTGCAGCAAGAGGCGCGGGAGCTCGTAATCGCGCGGGTACTGGTGCTGCCAGTCCTCGAGCGAGTCGATCACCCAGAGCGTGTCCTTCGTCATCCGGTCACCCCAGCCCGCGTCGAGATACTTGCCGATGCGCGTGAGCTCGTTGCGCACCCCGATCGGCGAGAGCTTCGTCTGACCGAAGTATTCGTCGGCCGGCGCGGTGATGACGAGATAGGCCTGATGCGAGAGGACGCGACCGATCACCGGCATCTGCTTGACCCCGGCGCGGTGCGAGAACATCACGGCCGCGTCTTGCCGATCGGTGCTGCTGTACCCGCTCGCGCCGGAGCGCGCGGCCTGCGCCATCGCCCAGAGCGGTTTGCCCGTGTCGTCGGGAACGAGCGCGATCGGGAACACCGCTTGGGCCGCACGCTGCAGCGCGAGCGAACGGTAGCGCGCGTCGCCGGTGATCAGGTAGGCGCGCACGTCGGCGTCGACCTGGTCGAGCAGCGCCTCGACGTCATCCGGCGCTCCGGTCGCGTTGAGCGTCGCGTCAGCATCGCCATCTTGCGCCAGGCGCGTTTGATCGGCGTCCTCGGCGTCCAGCTTCTGCAGCAGCGCGCGCGCCGCCGGGCCGCGGGCCGCGTCGTCGGCGTACGCACCCGCGGCCACGCGCACGTACCACTCGGCCGCGTCGCGGCTGTTCAGCGGGTCGTAGTGCAGTTTGGTCGCGAGGTCGACCGTCACGCCCTTCAACGTCATATTATCGGGATCGTCGCGCCGGACGAGTTCGTAGGCGCGGCCCGCGTCGAGCACGGTCGAGAAATAGTAGAGGTCGTCGGCAAAGTGCCAGCCGTCGGTCGCGCCCCGCTCGTAAGCCGCTTTCATCGTGCGCTCGAGCGCTTGCGGATCGGTTTGCAGCGTGGCCGGTGCCGGGATGGGGAGCAAGGCCGCCAGCACGGCGGCGGCGGCGAGCTTACGGAACTTGCGTTGAATCGTCCAGGACCGCATTGAGGGAATTCGACAGCAGCGCATTCTTCAGCTCGCGCGCGATCCGGCGCCCGGTCGACATCGGCTCGCTGTAGTTCAGGTACGAGTACGGGGACCCGTCAATGAACAGGTTCGTTCCCGCAACGATGCGCGCGGAAACTTCCATAATGTAGAATTGCGCGTCGGGCGTGATGATGGTCTCGATGCAAAACGCCCCGAAGAGCCCCTTGGGCCCGCAAATCTCCTGGCTCACCCGAACCACGTCCTCGCCCATGCGGTACGCCTCGGCCAGCATCGACTCGCGCAAGCTGAGCGGCGAGTTGCCGACGACCACGTAGGAGGGGTCGATGTCCATCCCTTCCTGCGCGCGCGACGGAATGCGGCCCAGCGAGTCGACGTTCGTCTCGTAGCGCCGGTCCATCGACATGATCTCGAGCTTGCCGGTCAGCGGCGAGTAGAAATAGTGGATGTAGAACGGCACGCCGATGACGTACTCTTGCAGGATGTAGTTCTGGCGCGCAAGCAGGCCGGCGCGTTCGTCGAAATCCTGCGAGTTGCGCAGGAACATATAGCCCTTGCCGCCTTGGGCCCCGTACAACTTCACGATGACCGGGCGGTCGATCTCGGCGCCGGTGCGGAACTGGCGCGGCACTTTGAGGCCGGCCCGCGTCAGCCACTGGCGCTGCAGTTCGCGGCTCGCTTCCCAATCCAGCACGGCTTTGTTGCCGAAGTACGGGATGTTCATCTTCTTATGATCTTCGAGCGAGAGGTAGGCGACGAACGATCCGTGCGGCACGATTATGATCTTGCGCTTCTCGAGGTCTGGCACGAGCCCCATGAAGTCGGAATATTTCTCGATCGTGATTACTTCGTCGATGAAGGCGAAGGATTTGTACAGCCGTTCCGTGTCGGGTCCGGCGATCACCAGGGTGGGAAACCCCTCGTCGTGCGCGCCCTTCAGAATCTGCAAGGCGGAGTGCGACCCGAGCGTGGCAATCGTATAAAATTCCGCCGAATCCCGCTCGCTCGTGGAGCGCTGGAGAAACGGCTGCACCATCATGGTCATAGTATTGCCTTCTGAAACGCCGGATTGCAGAGAAACGTTTCGGTCGCTCGCTCGAGCACGGCGGCCGGGACGTCGGCGCCGCGGTCGTCGAGCAGCCGCCACGCCGTCCGGCGCACGATGCCCCGCACCCCGGCGACCGTTCGGCCCGCAACCGTAATCGCTGGCGTTTCGTCAAGGGCGGTTATCCACACCTCGCCGGGGCGCGGCCGGGCGTCGCTGCGTACCTCGAGCCGATGCTTGTTCGGGTTGTAGATCGTCTCGATCGTGGTGATGGTTCGATCCAGCGTCGCGGCATGCTCGGTGTCGACCGTGGCGATCCAGACGTCGGAGCGCACCGCCCGTTCGACCGGCAAACCGATCCGCGCCAGCGTCGTCAGCGCCGTAAAGGCCTCGTTGTCGGGGATCGTCAGCGTGATCACGTACGCGCGCTCGACCGCTTCGCTCATCGCGCCACGTTCGCGCCGGTAAGCCCCGCGGCAAACGCTTGAAAAAACCGGATGCCACCCGACGGCGCGAGCATCGCGCGCGTGTTGCCGCGCGCGGCCGCTTTGTCCGGATCGCCGTCGCGGTGCATGAACGTCCAGGCATCGCGTTCGGGATGCGGCATGATCGCCAGCACGTTGCCGTCGCGATTCGTCAGGCCGGCGACGCCGCGGGCCGAACCGTTCGGCGCCACGATGCGCTCGCCGCGCGCGTTGCAGTAGACAAAGGCCACGTGGCCGTCGCGCTCGAGGAGGTCGAGTTCGGCCTCGGGCGCGGCCAGGCGTCCCTCGCCGTGTGAGATCCACGCCGGGACGACCGCATCGGCCGCCAGCCCGGCCAGCACCGGCACGCGCTCCGGCGCGACCGCGAGCCGCACGTGCGTGTGCACGCAGAGAAACTTGCCGCCGGCATTCGGAGCGAACGCCGCGGTCGGCCGGCGCAACGGTCCCGTGCCGGGAACGAGTCCGGCCTCGAGCAGCATCTGCGCGCCGTTGCAGATGCCGATGACGAACTTGCCCGCTTGCGCGGCATCGATCACCGCGTCCATCACCTCGTCGTGCGCGGCAACGGCACCGGCGCGCACGCGATCCTCGTACGCGAAACCGCCCGGCAGCACGAACGCATCGAACGCGCGCAGCGCGGCCGAACCACGGCTCCAGTGAACGATCTCCGCCTCCACGCCGGTCGCGGCCAGCGCGCGCTGCGTTTCGTCCTCGCTGTTGGTTCCGGGAAAAACGACGACCGCGACCCGTGCCGTCATGCGGCGCCTGCGACGGGCGCCGGAGCGTAGAAGTCGCGCAACGGTGCGGACCAGGTTTCGTACAACGCGTCGAGCGGACGTTCGACGTCGCCGAACGTGAAGTCGTAGGCGGCGGTCGTTTCCCCGAGCCGCAGCACGTCGATGCCCAGTGACAACGCGAGCGTGAGGAACGCCGCCCCGTCGGCGGCCTCGATCAGAAATCCGCACGCTTCGCCGAACGCCGCCGTCCCGGCGCGTCCGTCCAGCGGCGATGGTTCGAGCCGGATGCCGATGCGCGCGTCGTCGCGCGTTGCGAACGCCATCTTGGCGAGCGCGACGAGCGCGCCGCCGTCGGACACATCGTGCGCGGCCAGGATCAGGTCGCGTTCAAATGCGGTCAGCACCAGCTCGATCTCGCGCGCGACGCGATCGTAGTCGATGGCCGGCAGCGCGTCGGTGATGCCGAGCAGGTCGGCATACACCGAGCCCCCGACCCGTTCTTCCGGCTGCCCGACGAAATACAGCACCGAGTTCGGACGCTTGAAGGCCATGCTCGCGGTGCGCGCGATGTCGTCGATGCCGCCGACGCACGCGACGATGGGCGACGGCGCGACCGTGCGGCCGGACTTCGATTGGTTGTAGAGGCTCACGTTGCCCGAGACGTACGGCGTCTCGAGCCGCCGCGCAGCATACGCGAGCCCGTCGACCGCGGCCACCATCGCGCCCAGATGTTCGGGAACGGTCGGATCGCCGAAGTTCAGACAGTCGGTGAGGCCGAGCGGCCGGGCGCCGACCGCGACCACGTTGCGTACCGCTTCGACGACCGCGTGCTCGGCGGCCGCCTGCGGATCGAGTTTGCCGTAGCGCGGATTCCCCGCGACCGCGAGCGCCACGCCGAGCGGCGCGCCGGGAATCGGACAGATCACGCCCGCATCGGCCGCGCCGCGCGGGATCGCGGTCGTCCCGCGCACCACGCCGTCGTAGCGTTGAAAGATCGCTTGGCGCGACGCGACGTCGCGGTGCGCGAGCAACGCGTCGAGCGCGACACCCGCGTTCGGAAAGCGCGGCAGCGGCGCGGCCGGCCGGGCCGCGTTCGGCAACGCGATGCTGTAAGGGCGGTTATAGCGCACGCCGCCGGTGAGGAAGTTCAAGTCGACGTCCATCACGATCTCGCCGTGATGGCGGGCGACATAGCGCGAGCCTTCGACCACCTTGCCGACGATCGCCGCCGCCGCCGACCGCGAGATGCGCGGCAGCGAAAACTGCTCGTTGTAGATCGCGAGCAGCAGTGGCGTGAACGACGGCGGCACGATCCAGCACAACCGCTCCTGCGTCTCCCCGATCGCGATGACCGCCGGCGGCAGATCCGCCTGCGACGTCGGGACGCGATCCAACTCGACTTCGGCACCCACGCCGCCGGCCGCGCACAGCTCCGCGCTGCAACCGACGAAGCCGCCGGCCCCGAGATCCTTGTAGCCGGCCTCGATGCCCAGCTTCCGCAACTCGGCGAACACCTGATACGACGCCCGCATGATCACGTTCTTGAGAAACGGATCGGGCACTTGTACCGCGCCCTTGTTCGCTTCGGCGTCGGCATCGTCGAGCGTGAGCGAGGAGAACGACGCGCCGCCGAAACCGCTGCGGTCCGTCGCTTTCCCGACCAGCACGATGTCGTAGCCGATCGCGTTTTTCGGCGCGTGCGAGTGGATGATGTCCTGTTCTTTCACGAGGCCGAGCGCGACGACGTTGACCAGCACGTTGTCGTCGAACGACTCGTCGACGTACACATCGCCGCCGAGGTTGGGCACGCCGATCGCGTTGCCGTAGGCGGCGATGCCGTCGACCACGCTCTGCGCGACGTAGCGACAGTGCGGATCCTCGAGCCGCCCGAACCGCAACGGGTCGGCGAGGCCGATCACCTCCGCACCCATGCAGAGCACGTCGCGCACGATCCCGCCCACACCGGTCGCCGCGCCTTCGTAGGGCACGACTTGCGAGGGATGGTTGTGCGACTCGTGGGCGATGACGACGCCGTAGCGATCGCCCTTCCACGTGCCGAGGTGCAAGATGCCGGCGTCTTCGGCCGGTCCTTGCATCACGGTCGGTCCGTCGGTCGGCAAGCGGCGCAGAAAGTGGCGGCTCGATTTATACGAACAATGCTCGCTCCACTGCGCGTCGAACGCGTACAGCTCGGTTTCGGTCGGCTGGCGGCCCAGATGCTCGGCGATCGTGCGCAGCTCGTCGGCCGAGAGCGCGACGCTCACGCCGACGCGGGTGGTGCGGGTTGATTGAGCGACGCGTCCGCTTGCAGGACCGTCGAACGCGCGTTGGCCTCGACGAGCAGCACGCGGCCGAACACGACCGTGTCCTCCAGCGAAAACGCTTTGGCGCATTGCAGGGCGACGAGATTGACGTCGGCGGTTGCGGGCGCACGGATCACCGGCGTCGCGCTCGCGTACTCGATCATCGTCGCCAACGCCCCGTCGCCCGAACCGACCGTAACCATGATCGCGCGGGCAAAGGTCGCGTCGATCTGCGCCACGAGTTGGAGGACGTACCCGGGCGTACGCGTTGCCGAGGCGACGTGCCGCACGGTAGGCAACCCGAAGTTGCCCAGCGCGCGCGCGATTTCGCCGCTGCGCTCGACGAACTCCGGACCGTCGGCGATCACGGCCACCATGCCGGGCCGCATCAACGGAAACGTGCCGACGATTTCGGCGACCCGCTCGTAGTTGGCGCGAATCGTCGCCAAGTCTTCGGGCTTGACTTCGGGCAGGTTGCGGTACAGCTGCTTGTCGAGCATCAGCTCTTCGCGGCCCTGCGGCCACACGCGCCAGGCATCGTTGTCGACGACGTCGGCCACGACGAGCTGCCCCTTCCCCTCGCCCGACGCGAGCCGGCCGAACTCGATCTTCAGATCGACGAGCAAGGTGTCGTGGCGGCGCCAGGCGTGCGAGAGGATCTCGTACACGATGCGCGCGAGCTCGCTCATCACGCCCAGCTCTTGCGGCGTCGCGATCGACTGCGCGAGGATCGCTTCGGGTTCGATCAGCGGGTCGTGGTTCGCATCGTCCTTGAAAAAGAACTCGACGATGCGCGGAACGAGGATCGTACCGCGCCCGATGCCGGGTCGCCGTTTCACGAACGACCCCGCCGCGATGCCGCGGATCACGACCTCGAGCGGAATCATCTGCGCGCGCCGCACCAGCATCTCGTTGTTGTCGTCGTCTTCGCCGCCGCTGATGTAGTGGGTCGGCACGCCGCACAGGTTCAACAACCGGAAGATGCGTGCGGTCGTCTTGGCCGCGATGCGGCCCTTGCCTTCGATCTCATTGCGCCGCGCGCCGTCGCCGGCCGTGATCGCGTCCATCTGCTGCACGACCGCCAGGTCGGGCTGCTTGTCGGCTTCGAACAGGATCTTCGTCTTACCGCGCGTGATCTCGCGCCCTTTTTGCATGGTGGTTATTTTCCGATCGTGGTGCGAATGCGTTGTGCGAGCCGGCGGGCGCGCGCCGGCGCGTCGCCCACGTGACTGGTCGGGTCGAGTTGAGAGCGGACTTCGGCCGGATCGAGGTAGCGCACGATGCGCTCGTCGTCCGAGAGCAGTTGCGAGAGCGGGTTCGTCTCACCGCGTCCGAGCGCGGCGTAGGCCGCCATCGCGTTCTCGCGAAGCGCCTCGTGCAGTTCCTGGCGGTCGCCGCCGGCCCGCACCGCTTCCATCAGCACCGACTCGCTGCCCGTGAACGGCCCGTACGTCCGCAGGTTCTCGGTGACGCGGCGCTCGTCGATGCGCAACCCCTCGACGATTCGCAGCGCCGTGCGCAGGATTTGGTCGGCGCAGAGCATCGCTTCGGGCAGAATCGTCCGGCGATTGCCGTTGTCGTCGATCGTGCGCTCGAGCAGATTCGTCGCGGCGTTCTGCCACGCGGCGTCGGCAAAGCCGGGCAACAGCCGCGCCAGCGAGTCGATGTTCTCCGACATCACCGGGTTACGTTTGAACGGCATGGACGAACTGCCGACTTGCTTTTCCCCGAACGGTTCGAACATCTCGCCGAAGCCGGGCGAGCTTTGAATGCGGACGTCGAAGGCGAACTTGGAGAGCGACGCCCCCAGACCCGCCAACGACGCGAGCAACAGGTAGTCGAGTTTGCGCGGATAGGTTTGGGTTGCCACGTCGCGCGCTTCCAGTTCGAACGCGCCGAGGACCTCGGCCTCTTGCTGTTCGGCCGTGCGGTCGGTCCCGGCGAGCAGCTGCGTATACGAGGCCGACGTCCCGACGGCGCCG
>DASYOE010000170.1:0-17268 GCA_036008105.1 Candidatus Lustribacter sp.
GACGGGTTGACGGGCGTGGCAAACCGCCGCATGTTCGATGAAACGCTCGTGGTGGAGTGGGCCCGGGCCCGCCGCGAGGGTAGTTCGATCGCGCTGGTGATGGTCGACATCGACTACTTCAAGACGTTCAACGACAACTACGGACATCAAGCCGGCGATCTGTGCTTGCAGCAGGTAGCGCGCGCGTTGGCCGAATGTGCCCAGCGGCCGACCGATCTGTTCGCGCGTTACGGCGGCGAGGAGTTCGTGGCGCTCTTGCCGTCCACCGACGTCGAGGGCGCCACCGCGATGGCCGAACGGCTCCGCACCTCACTCACGCGTCTCAATGTGGCGCACAACGGTTCGTCGCTCGGACACGTTTCGCTCAGCGCCGGCGTCGCTGCGGCGATCCCGCGCTACGAGGGCGACGCCGGCGAGCTCGTGTCCGCGGCCGACGCCGCGCTCTACGACGCGAAGATCGCCGGCCGCAATCGCGTCGTCACCCGGGATTACGTCTCCGACGCCGAGCCCGCCGAACGCGTGGCGGAGACCGTGCGCTCGAACCTCCCGCTCGCGCTGACCTCGCTCGTCGGGCGCGCCGGGGAAGCCGCCGACCTCGCCGACCTCCTGGCGACGCAGCGGCTGGTGACGGTCGTCGGCGCGGGCGGCACCGGGAAGACGCGGCTGACCCTGCACGTGGCGCGCGAACGCATCGGCGCTTATCGCGACGGCGTCCGGCTGGTCGAACTCGCGGCGTTGACCGATCCGGCCTTCGTCACGGGAGCGGTGGCGGCGGCGTTCGGCGCCGGCGTCCCTAGCGGTGCATCGGGGCTCGAGGCGCTGGTGCGGGTGCTCGCCGGCAAAGAAGCCCTGGTCATCGTCGACAACTGCGAGCACCTGTTGGGCGAAGCCGCCCGCGTCGTCGCGGCGCTCGTGCGCGGCTGCGCCGGCATTCGCGTCGTCGCGACGAGCCGTGAGCCGCTCGGCATCGGCGGCGAGGCGCGCTACCGGCTTCCGCTGCTCAGCGAGACCGATGCGATCGCCCTGTTTTCCGAACGCGCGCGCGCCGTGCGCCGCTCGTTCGAGGTCAACGCGAACAATGCCGAGCTCGTCGCGAGCATCGTGCGGCGGCTGGACGGGATCGCGCTCGCGATCGAGCTCGCCGCGGCGCGGCTCGAAGGTGCGGGGCTGGAAACGCTCGCGGCGCAGCTCGACCAGCGCTTTCGCGTCCTCACCGGCGGCGACCGCGGCGCGCTGCCGCGGCAGCGCACGATGCGCGCGACGCTGGATTGGAGTTACGATCTCCTCACCGAGGCCGAGCGGACGCTTTTCCGGCGCCTCGGGATCTTCGCCGGTCCGTTTACGCTGGACGCCGCCACGGCCGTCTGCGCGGGCGACGGCGTCGCGGCGGCCGACGTGTTCGAGTTGCTGGGCGCGCTGGTGCGCAAATCGCTCGTGGCCGACGAAGTCGGCTTCGAAGGGTTCGTCTTGCTCGAGTCGCTGCGCGCGTACGGGCGCGAGAAACTCGGCGATGCCGGTGAAACGAACGTCGTCGCGCGGCGCCACGCCGCGTACTATGCCGACCTCGCCGCGCAAGCCGGCGACGCGTACGTGTCGACGCCCACCCGCGAATGGCTCGAATCGGCGGAGCGGAATCTCCCCAACCACCGCGCCGCACTCGAATGGTCGCTCGCCGCGCGGAACGACGTGCTGCTCGGTGCGCGCCTCGCGGCGGCGCTCGCGCTTTCGCTCGGCGATTACGCGGCGGACGAAGGCGTGCAGTGGCTCGAAGCGGCGCTGGCCGCGCTCGAACCCGGCGCGCACCCGTCAATCGAGGCGCAGATCTGCAAGCGGTTGGCCAATTCCGTCCGCGCGTTGCCCGCGAACCGCTTGCGCGAGATGGGCGAGCGTTCGGTGGCGCTCTATCGCACGATCGACGAGCGGGCGAACTTCGCGCACGCGCTGCGCGTGCTGGCGCAGGCGTTGTACCTGTATTTTCCGCGCGAGCGCGAAACGGCCAGCGCGCTGGGCCAAGAAGCGATCGAGGTCGCGCGCTCGTCGGGCGACCTGCTCTCGCTCGCGTACGCGCTGAAGACGCGCGCGCTGACGCTTCCTTCGGATGAAATCGCGCGCAAACGCGAACACCTCGAAGAAAGCTTGACGCTGTTCCGCCGCTACGGCAACGATCAGCAGATCGGCTCGGTGCTGACGTGGATGAGCGAGATGGAGTTCTCGGCCGGCGAGAGCGTGCGCGCGCTGGGCTACGGCCGCGCGGCGCTGCGCTATTCGGAAGCCAGCGGCAGCCGCTCGCGGCTCGAAGTCGCGGCCGCCAACCTGGCGATCTATGCGGGCAGTGCGGGCGACTGGACGACGGCGATTCGCACCGGCCGCAAAGCGTTGCGCGTTTCCACCGAGGCGCATTCCGTCGCCGGCATCACGTGGGCGATCCAGAGCCTGGCCAGCGTCGCTGCCGGCCGCGACGATGCGCGCCTGGCAGCGCGCCTCCTCGGCTTCTGCGACGCGCGCTGCGGCACGGTGCACGCGCCGCGTCAGGCCGACCAGTGCGAAGACATTGCCGCGCGCCGTTTGCGCGTGCGGCTCGCGACCGCGCTCGCGCCCGAGATTCTCGGCGGCGAACTCGAGGCCGGCGCGCTGCTCGGCGAGGAGGATGCGACCGTAGCCGCCCTCTCGATCGAATGACGAGCACGCCGTCATTCGCGGCGCCGATCCTCGCGCACGTGTGGCAGTTCCGGTCGTTTTCCGACGACACGCTGGACACGCTCGCGGCAAGCGCGGAGCGCGAGACGGCCGCGCGCGGCACGTTCGTCATCCATGAAGGCGAGGCCGGCATCGATGCCTTCGTCGTGATCGAAGGACGGCTCGAGGTACAACTCGCCGGCAAGAACGGTCCCATCCCGATCGCGGTGCTCGGACCCGGCGAGTTGTTCGGCGAGGTCGCGATCGTGGCGGGTGCCGAACGGCGCACGGCCAGCGTGGTCGCGCTGACGCCGGTGACGCTGTTGCGCATCGACGGTGCCACCTTTGGGCAGGCGATCGCCGACGACGCGCACGCGCGCCCGGAACTGGAAGCGGCGGCGGAACGGATGGCCGTCGGCCGCTTCATCAAATCGGCTACGCTGCTCGGCGACCTTTCGCCGGCCGCGGTCGCGCGCTTGGCCGGACGCGTGCTCGTGCGGCTCGTCGCGGCCGGCGGGGACGTGATCCGACAGGGCGATCCCGGCGAAGAGTGCTTTCTCATCCGGTCGGGCGAGCTGGACGTCGTGGACAACAGCAGCGGGACGGAACGGCAGCTGGCGACGTTGCGCACCGGCATGCTGTTCGGCGAGGCCGCCCTGCTGACGGGGGCACCGCGCAACGCGACGGTGCGCGCGCGCACTGATTGCGAGCTCTTGGTCTTGCGCGGCGCCGACGTGCTGGCCGCGATGGCCGGCGAACGCGAGCTGGCCGATCATCTCGTCGCGCTGATGCAGGCGCGGAGCCGGCCGCGCCGGCACGAGGGGGTCGAACTGCACGAACGGACGACCGCCGACGGCGCGACGATCGTGACGCTGAAAGATCCCGCGCGCGCGAAATATTTTCGGCTCTCGCGCGAGGGCGCGTTCATTTGGAACCGGCTCGACGGTCAGCACACGCTGCGCGATCTGACGATGGATCTCTTCCTCGAGTACAACGTGCTCGCACCCGACGTCGTCATGGGCGTCATCCGCAACCTCGCCACCGAGGAGTTCATCGACCTCGAGCGGCTCGAGGCGACCGCGGCGCGCCGCACGCGGCGCGAACGTTTCTTCGATGCGCTGCGCGCGGTGATGGAGTGGACGTATTCGCTCAACGGGTGCGATGCGTTTTTCGGCGGGCTCTACGAACGCGTCGGGCGCCACGCCTATACGCGCACCGGCCTCGCGATCACGGCGATCGTTGCCGCCGGGGGATTCGCGGCGTTCGTTGCGATGGCGCAGCGTTCGGCCGGCACGCTGCTACACGCCGCCACCGTGGCGCGCGTCGGCGCGGCGCTGATCCCGCTGATCGTGTTCGCGATCATCCTCCACGAGATCGGACACGGCATGGCGGCGAAGGCGTCCGGCGCGCGCGTCGACCGAGTGGGTCTCGGCTGGTTCTGGTTTCGGGCGATGCTGTTCGTCGATACGTCCGACGCGTGGCTGGCCAACCGGCGGCAGCGCATGCTGGTCGACGCGGGCGGTATCCTGGTCAACCTCGTGCTGGCCGGCGCGGCCGGCTACGTTGCGCTGCTGGCGCCCAACCTCACCGTCGCCGCCGTGGCCTGGGTGTTCGCGCTCTGGTCGTACGTCGCGGTTCTGCGCAACCTCAACCCGCTGCTCGAGTACGACGGCTACTACTTGCTGATGGACGCGCTCGAGCGCCCGAACCTGCGCGGGAAGAGCTTGGGCTGGATAGCGACCGGGCTCTGGCCGGCGCTGCGCAACCGCACCAGCCTGCGCGGCCACCGCTTCGAGCTGCTCTACGCTTTGGGCGCGGTGGCGTACATCGGCGTGGTCGTGGTGTGGACGCTGTTCGCCTACAAATACACCGCCCAAGGCTGGGTGGCGCGCATCGTACCGCCGGGGGCTGCGCCCTCGTTCGGGCGGCTCTTCGCGTTCACGCTGGGCGGCCTCGCGCTCTTCCGGCTCGCGAACGACATCTGGACCGAGGGCGCTCGCCAACGCGCCCACCGGCGAGTTATCCACAAAGGCTGAGGGCTCGGGCGGGCGAATTATAGCGGCACCCGCCATGAGTCATGACGCCGTTGCTGAGCTCGTTGAGCGCTACCTAAACGACGAAGCGTTTCGCATGGCGTTCGCGCGCGATCCCGATGCCGCCGTCAACGCGGCCGGCTTCGAACTCGACGGCGACGAACTCGCCGCGCTGCACGCTTCGGTGTCGGCGCGCGACGATCAACCGCTCAAGCCGCGCGTGTCGAAGTACTCGTTCGGTTCTTAGCGCTTCTTTTTCTTACCGCTCGCGACGGCGTCTTTGAGACCCTTGCCGGCGCTGAACGCGGGAACGCGGCGGGCCGGAATCTTGATCTTCGCGCCGGTCTTCGGATTGCGGCCTTCGCGCGCTTTGCGATCGCGAACGAGGAAGCTCCCGAACGGAATCAGTTGGACTTTGTCGCCGCTCTGAAGAGCCGCTTTGATTTCGTCCAACACCAAGTCGATGATCTCGCCGGATTGGCGCTTGGAGAGTTCGAATTCAGTCGCGATCGAATCAACGAGATCAGCTTTGGTCAAGATACGGCACCTCACGAAAACGTCGAAAAAGGCTGGTCCGGAAGCCTATACCGGGGTGCGGTTGCCTTCCTCCCGGTAGCGCCACAATTGCAACGCGAACGCTGGTGGGAGGTTTTTCCACCAGCGTATGGATCGCGTCGTTACCGCCAGCGCCGCCAACGGGACCGTGTCGTTCGTCGCCGGGACGACGACCGAACTCGTGCGGGAAACCCAGCGCCGGCACGTCCTGGCCCCTACCGCAGCCGCTGCCGTCGGCCGCCTGGTGACCGCCGCCGCGCTGCTCGGCGCGAGCCTCAAGGGGCCCGAACGCCTCAGCCTGCAAATCGCCGGCGATGGGCCGATCGGCGCGCTGGCGGCCGACGCCTGGAGCGGCGGGGAAGGCGTGATTGCGGCCCGCGGCTACGCGCGCTACCCGCTGGCCGACCTGCCGCTCAACGCGCGCGGCAAGTTCGACGTCGCCGGCGTGATCGGCACCGGGAAGCTGCAAGTCACCAAGAGCTACGAGATCGGGCAACCGTACGTGGGGATCGTGCCGCTCGAGACCGGTGAGATCGCCGAAGACATCGCGAGCTATCTCGCCAACTCGCAGCAGATCCCGAGCATCGTCGCGCTTGGCGTGCTGGCCGGCCCGGCCGGGATCCGCGCCGCCGGCGGGATCATCGCGCAACTGCTGCCCGGCGTCGACGACGCCACGGTGGCCCGGCTCGAAGCGAACGCCGCCGCCATGCCGGCGGTCACCACGCAGATCGCCGATGGAGCGGGCGCGCGCGAGCTGATCGAACGGCTCGCGGAGGGCTTGGAGCTGCGGCCGCACGAGTACGAATACGAAGCGCGCTTCGACTGCCGCTGCACGCGCGAGCGCGTGGAGCGCGCGCTCGTCGGCCTCGGCCGCGACGAGCTGCTGAAAATTTCCCGCGAACAGCCCGAAACCGAAGCGACGTGCGATTTCTGCAAACGCCGCTACGTGCTCACGGCAGCCGACGTCGAGGGGCTGTTAGCGCGCCTGGACTAGGCGCGCGTTTTAATCGTACTGCGGAGCGTCGGGGTCGGAGCCGCCGATGCGCGGCCGGAACTCCTCGACGATCGTGCTGTTGCCGACGTTCGTGTACCACCAACCGCATTCGCAACGGATCGGCCGCTCTTCATGGCGCGGAAACGGGTAGACGCGCTGGCAGCGCGGGCACGTAAAGGTCGGCCCGGAGGTGCCTTGTTGCGAGGTATAGGTGATGGCGGCCATCGAGGTCAGCCTTTCTCGGCGAGAACGCGAACGAATTTGCGGGAGCCGGCTTGTAAAACCGCCGGCCGGGACCCGTCCCAGAGTGTTTTCGGGTCGGTGACGACGCTCCCGTCGATCTTCACCGCCCCCTCAGCGATCAACCGTTGCGCGGCACGCTTGCTGTCGGCAAAACCCGCCGCGACGACGACGTCGACCAGGGTGTGCGCGCCCTCGAACCGCCGTTCCGCGATTTCCGCCGGCAACTCGCCGCGCTGGATCGTGCGTTCGAAGTGGTCGCGCGCCGCCCGGGCGGCGTCGACCCCATGATACAACGTGACGACCGTCTCGGCGATACGCTTTTTCTCGTCCATCGGGTTGGCCGAGCCCGCCCCGAGGTCGCGGACGAGGCGATCGGTTTCGTCTTGGGACCAGCCGGCCGCGAGGCGCGCGTAGCGCGGCAGCGCCTCGTCCGGGATGCGCATCACCTTGCCGAACTGATCGTTGGGCGGGTCGGTCAGCGCGATGTGGTTGCCGGTCGATTTGGACATCTTCGCCTTGCCGTCGAGCCCCTCGAGCAGGGGCACCGTGAGGCAAATCTGCGCGGCTTGTCCCGCATGCTGTTGATACGGTCGCCCCATCAAGAGGTTGAAGAGCTGATCCGAACCGCCGAGTTCCACGTCGGCTTCCAAGGCCACCGAGTCGTACGCTTGCGCGACCGGATACAGAAACTCGTGCATCGAGATCGGCGTGCCGTCGGCGTAACGCTGCGCGAAATCGTTGCGGTCGAGCATGCGCGCGACCGTCGTTTGCGCGAGCAGTTTGATCAGCTGCGCGAACGAGAGCGTGCTCAACCACTCCGAGTTGTAGCGCAGCGTGATGCGGTCCATGTCGAGCACCTTGCCGGCCTGCTTCGCGTAGGTCTCCATGTTCGCTTCGATCGCTTCGTCGGTGAGCGGCGGGCGCATTGTATTCCGTCCGGTCGGGTCGCCGATGCGCGCCGTGAAATCGCCGATCAGCAGCGTCACGTTATGACCGGCGTCGACGAACTGCTGCAGCTTGCGCAACACGACGGCGTGCCCGATGTGCAAGTCGGCCGTCGTTGGATCGAGGCCTAGCTTGACGTTGAGGCGTTTCCCCGTCGCGATGCGGGCGGCCAGCTCGTCGAACGTCTCGACGTGATCGCAGCCGTCCGCCAACGCCTGCGCCGCTTCGCGCGCAGCGGCGCCGGCTCGTTCGGTCATCGTCATTTCAGTTCGAACACGGTGACGCCGCTGCCCCCCTCTTCGGCGTTACCGAAGCGGACGTCGCGGACGTTCGCGTGCGCGCGCAGGTACTGTTGCAAGCCCCGCCCGAGTAGTCCCGTCCCCTTGCCGTGGATCAACCGTAACGGCGAGGCACCGGCCAGCATCGACTCGTCGATCCACTGCTCGACGATCGGTTGCGCGTCGACGAAACGCTTGCCGCGCACGTCGATTTCGTTGCGCGCAGCGGTCGCCGCGGCGAGCTTTGCAGCACCGCCGTCGTGCGCGGGACGGGGCGCCGCGGCCGCTTGACGGCCGGTGAGATCGCTCTTCGGCACCGTCATGCGCAGCGCTCCGAGTTGCAGCATGACATCGGTGCCGAAGTCTTCGACGACCACGCCTTCGGTGTCGAGCGAGCGGACGCGGACCCGGTCGCCGACGGCAATACCTGTCGGCGCCGGCGGCTCGGGCGCCGCCGGCACCGTTCGGGTGATACCCAGTCCGGCACGCATTTCATCGATCGTGCGGCCAAGAAGTTCGCTCTGCCCGCGGGTGACGCGGCCGGCCCGCGTGCGTTCGCCGCTGCCGGCCGCACGCCGCTCGAGTTCGGCCGAGAAACCGCGCAGGGCGGCGGCCAACTGCGCCTCCGCGCGCTGCGTGAAGGTGCGCCGTTCGCGCTCCAGCGCCTCGACGCGTTGACGAGCCGCGTCTTCGAGCGCCCGGAGCCGCTTATTTTCGGTCGCCAGCCCCGCACGCTCGGCGCTCGTGCGCTCGCGCTCGACGGCGAGCTCCGCCAACGCACGCTCGTAGTCGCGCTCCTGTTCCGAGAGCAGCGCTTCCGCCCGCTCGATGACGCGCAGATCGAGATGCATCGCGCGGGCGAGTGGAAATGCCAGCGACTGTCCGGGCGAGCCGAGATCGAGCTGGTAGGTCGGCGCGTACGTCTGCGGATCGAAGCGCACGCTCGCGTTGCGCACGTGCGCGCGCTCGGCGCCGAAGAGTTTCAGCTCGGTCGCGTGCGTGGTGACGATCGCGCACGCACCGACTTCGAGGAACCGTTCGAGCAAGGCGACGGCCAACGCCGCACCGGCATTGGGGTCGGTGCCCGAACCGATCTCGTCGATCAGGATCAGCGACCGCGCATCGGCCTGCGCGACGATCTCGGCGAGCCGGCCGAGATGCGCCGAAAACGTCGAGGTGTTCTGCGCGATTGACTGATCGTCGCCGATGTCGGTAAAGACGCGGGTGAAGCGGCCGATCGTCGCCGACACGGCCGGCACGTGCATGCCGCAGCCGGCCATCACCACGAACAGGCCGGCCATCTTGAGGGTGACGGTCTTGCCGCCCATGTTGGGGCCGCTGATGATCGTCACGCGCACGTCGTCGTCCAGCGTGATCGACTGCGGCACCGCGCGGTCGTCCAAGAGCGGGTGGCGGCCGTCGTGCACGTCGAGCACGGCCGCATCGACGATCGTGGGCTCGACCGCGTTCATGCGGTCGGCCACCGCCGCGCGCGCGAACGCGAGGTCCAGGTCCACGTAGATCGTGACGTTGGTGCGGATCTGCACCGCTTCGCCGCCGGCCAGCGCGCTGAGTTCGGCCAAGATGCGCGCGACCTCGTGCTCTTCGGCCGCCCGCAGGGCGCGGACCCGGTTGTTCGTCTCGAGCGTTTCGAGCGGCTCGATGAAGAGCGTCTGGCCCGTCGCGCTCGTGTCGTGGACGATGCCCGGAAACTCGCCCGCGAATTCGGCCTTCACCGGGATGACGTAGCGCCCATTGCGCAGCGTTACGATCGCATCCTGGATCGCGCGCGCGTACTTGGCCGAGCGCGTCAGGGCGGCGGTGCGGTCGCGCGCGTCATCTTGCGCGTGCGCGATCTGACGCCGCACGCGGGCCAGC
This sequence comes from Candidatus Lustribacter sp., assembly GCA_036008105.1. Taxonomy (GTDB): domain Bacteria; phylum Vulcanimicrobiota; class Vulcanimicrobiia; order Vulcanimicrobiales; family Vulcanimicrobiaceae; genus Lustribacter. The sequence goes on from DASYOE010000170.1 coordinate 9,603, forward strand.
TCGGGCGAGGCGCGGTCGAGCACGCTGCCGCGCTCGTCGATGGCGTCGGTGATGCGGGTGACGACGTTCGGCAGCGCCCGGAATGCCGAGGTGAGATCGCGCAACCCTGGAATTGCCTCGGCCTCGCGAATCGCGCGCACCGCCGCGCCGCCCGCTGCCAGCGCGTCGGCGACGGCGCGGAGCTCGCCCGGCGGCAGCGACGAGCCGCGTTCCGCGATCTCGAGCGACGCCTCGACGTCCTCGATGCGCGAGAGCGAAAAGTTCTGGTTGCGCACGAGGGTGCGCATCTCCGCGGTCTCGGTCACGAGCCGCCGGACGGTGCCGATATCCGAGGTGGGCTCCATCGCCAGCGCGCGCACGTGCGCCTGGGCGGCGTGCGTTTGCCCGGCGACGCGTTCGCGCACGCGCGCGAAGTCCAGCGCTTCGAGCGACCGCGGATCAGCGAGCATCAGCGCGCCGCGATCTTCTCCCGCAAGAGCGCTTCCACGAGTTCGGGGTTCGCCTTGCCGCGGCTCGCCTTCATCACTTGCCCGACGAGAAACTTCAGAACGTTCTCCTTGCCCGCCTTGAACTGCGCCACGCTGTCGCCGTTGGCCGCGAGCACGTCGTCGACGAACTGGGCGATCGCGCCCGGATCGGAGACTTGCGCCAGCCCTTCGGACTCAACGATCGCTTTAGCCGATCCGCCGTCGCTCCACAGCCGGACGAGCACGTCCTTCGCGATCTTGGAGTTGATCGTCTTCGCTTCGGTCAGCGCGATCAGCTCGGCCAACGCCGCCGGCGTGACCTTGCCTTCGGCGACCGGCGTGCCGCTCTCGTTGGCCAACCGCGAGAGGTCACCCAGCACGAAGTTGAGCGCGGCGCCCGGCGCGTTGCAGATCGCGACGACGCGATCGAAATACCCCGCCAACGGCGGGTTGTCGACCAGCTGCGTCGTCTGTTTGACCGAGATCCCGAACTGCTCCGTGTACCGTTCGAACCGCTCGAACGGCACCGGCGGCATCGACGCCCGGATGCGCTCGATCAGCGCCCGGTCGAGCTCGAGCGGCACGAGATCCGGTTCGGGAAAGTAGCGATAGTCATGCGCTTGTTCTTTGGAACGCATCGAGTGCGTGACGCCGGCCGCCTCGTCCCAGCCGCGCGTTTCCTGGATCACGCGGCCACCGCCCTCGAGCACCGCGATCTGGCGGTCGATCTCGCTTTCGATCGCGTCGTGGACGCTGCGGAACGAGTTCATGTTCTTGATCTCAGCCTTCGTGCCGTACTCGGTCGCGCCGCGCTTGCGCACCGACACGTTGGCATCGCAGCGCAGCGAGCCTTCCTCCATCTTGACGTCGGAGACGCCCAGCTCGACGAAGGTGCGCTTGAGCGCCTCCAGGTACCCAACGGCTTCTTCGGCCGAACGGATGTCCGGTTCGCCGACGCATTCCATCAGCGGAACGCCGGCCCGGTTGAAGTCGACCAGCGAGTACGACGAACCGGCGATGCGGCCATCGCCCGAACCGGCGTGGGTCGACTTGCCGGTGTCTTCCTCGAGATGGATGCGCGTCAGCCGGCACGACTTCTTCGTGCCGTCCGACAGCCAGTAGTGCACGACGCCGCCTTGCGTGAGCGGCATGTCGAACTGCGAGATCTGATAGTTCTTGGGCATATCCGGATAAAAGTAGTTCTTGCGGTCGAACTTCGAAAAGGCCGGGATCTCGGCGTCGAACGCCAACCCCGCCTTGACCATCAGTTCGATCGCCTGCGCGTTCGGCACCGGCAGCGCTCCGGGTAACGCCAAACACACGGGGCACACCTTGGTGTTCGGCTCCCCGCCGAACTCGTTCGCGCAGCCGCAGAACATCTTGCTATGCGTCTTCAGTTCGACGTGGCACTCGATGCCGATCACCGCTTCGTAGGCGTCTCTCATGAGGTGACGACCTGCACCGGTGCTACCTTCGCGGCGTGCTGCGTCGCGCGTTCGTACGCGTGCGCGTAGCCGAGGAGCGCGCGTTCGGTGAACAGCGGGCTCGCGAGTTGCAGCCCCAGCGGCATGGGACGCGCGCCGCCCTCGGGGGTCGCCGAACCGCACGGAACCGAGAGCGACGGCAGGCCGGCCAGCGACACCGGGATCGTGTAGTAGTCCATCAGGTACATGCTGTAGGGGTCGCTCTTCGCGTTGAACGTGAAGGCCGGCGCGGAGGCGGCCGGTGACGCGATGACGTCGCACTTCTCGAACGCGCGCCGGAAATCGGCGGCGATGCGGGTGCGCGCCTTCTGCGCTTTGACGTAGTAGGCGTCGTAGTAGCCGCTCGAGAGCGCGTAGGTGCCGATGAGGATGCGGCGCTTCACCTCGGGTCCGAAGCCCGCGGCGCGCGTTTTCTCGTACATCTCGCCGACGTCGGCCCCGTCGACGCGCAGCCCGTAGCGCACGCCGTCGAAGCGCGCCAAGTTCGACGAGCACTCCGCCGGCGCGATCAGATAGTAGGTCGAGAGGCCGTACTTCGCGGTCGGCAACTCCACCTCGACCAGTTCGGCGCCGAGCTTCACCAAATCGTTGTAGGCCGCTTCATACGCGGCCGCCACGTCGGGCGCAAGATCGGAGGTGGCGAACTCTTTCACGATGCCCACGCGCACGCCGCGCAGGTCCTCACGCAAGTGATCCGCGGTGGTCTCGAACGCGCGGTCGACGCTGGTCGCGTCCATCGGGTCGTGGCCGCCCATCGCATCGTAGGTCAATGCCGCATCTTCGACCGTGCGCCCGAACGGCCCGATCTGATCGAGGCTCGAGGCGAACGCGATCAGCCCGTAGCGCGAAACGCGCCCGTAGGTCGGCTTGAAACCGACGACGTTGCAAAACGCGGCCGGCTCGCGGATCGAACCGCCGGTATCGCTGCCGGTGGAGATCGTCGCCGCAAACCCGCCGACCGCGGCGGCGCTGCCGGCCGACGAGCCGCCGGGAACGCGGTCGAGATCGTAAGGATTTTTCGTCTTGCCGAGCGCGGAATTCTCACCCGAGCTGCCCATCGCGAACTCATCCATGTTCGTCTTGCCGATCGGCAGCGCGCCGGCAGCGAGCAATCGCCCGACCGCGGTCGCGGTGTACGGGGCAATCCACTGCTCGAGAATCTTCGACGCGCACGTCGTTCGCGTGCCGAGCAAACACATGTTGTCTTTGATGGCGGCCGGAACGCCGGCGAGCGGAAGCGTCTCGCCGGCCGCGACCCGCGCGTCGACGCGGCGCGCGTGCTCGCGCATCAGGTCGGGGGTAAACGTCAAGTAGGCGCCCAGGTGTTCGTCGACCGCGGCGGCATGCGGGATCATCGTCTCGGCAATTTCGAGCGCCGAAACCTCACGGGCATTGACCGCGCGCGCGATCTCGCGGGCGCTCGCACGAACCGGATCCATCATTCGGCCTCGGCGATGATCTTCGGAACGCGGAAAAAGCCGTGCTGCGCCTGCGGCGCGCCGGCCATTACGACCTCGTGCGCGAGGCACGGCGTGATGACGTCGGGGCGCGTGACGTTGCGCGATTCGATCACTTGCGCGGTCGCCGCGACGTCGGAGGTATCGAGCTGTTTCAAGTCGTCGACGTGCTTCAACAAGTCCTCGAGCTGAGCGCCGTAGCGCTCGACCTCTTCATCACTGAGCGCCAATCGCGCCAAGCGCGCGACCCCGCGCACGTCGATCCGTTCCGTGGCCATAGCCCGTACTGGTTCGCCTCGGAACGCCCGCGTTCCGTCAGGCCTCAGCGTTGGAGGGTGACGAGCGTCTCGACGTGTCCGGTCTGCGGGAACATATCGAACGGCTGGACCGAGCCGATCCGGTACTCGCGACCCGCAAGGTAGCGCAGATCGCGCGCCAGCGTCGCCGGATTGCACGACAGATACCAGATCGCGGGCACGCCGGCATCGGCGAGCGCCGCCAGCGTCGCTTCGTCGCTCCCCTTGCGCGGCGGATCGAGAAACACGATCTGGGCCTCGCGCAGCGCGGTCCGCCCCTCGGCGTTCGCGAGCGCTCCTTCGACCCGGCCTTGAACGAAGCGCACGCGCTCCTCGACCTTATTCAAGCGCGCGTTGCCGCGGGCTTCGGTGACGGCCGACGCGTTCTCCTCGATGCCGACGACCGATGCGCCGCGCGACGCGAAGTAGATGGCGAACGTCCCGGCGCCGCAGTACAGGTCGACGATGCGTGGGGTGCCGGCGATCAGCGGCTCCAGCGTGCGGAAGATCGAAGCGACCATCGCGCCGTTGATCTGAAAGAACGAGGCCGGCGAGACGCGGAAGCGCACGCCCTCGATCGTCTCTTCCATCTCGCGCTTGCCCCACACGAAGTCCATGCGGCGGCCGATCACGGCGTTCGCGTTGGCCGGTTCGTACGAATTGCTGATCCCGCCCACGCCCGGAATACGTTCGGCCAGCTTTGGTGCGGCGGCCGCGATGGCCGGCGATTTGGCGTCAGTCGTCAGCGAGAGCACGCCGTTGGGCGAACTCAGTCCCGCCCGCATCACCACGTGTTTCACGCCGCCGAACGCCGCCGCCGTGTCCGGCGCACGCGCGGCCTCGATCAGCCCGCCGATCGCGGCATCGAGCGGCTCGAGCACGATCGGGCAGTGATCGATCGGGACGAGATCGTGCGAGCGCGCGCGATAAAATCCAAAGACAGGTGCCGGACCCTCAACGACGAGGGCCATCTTGTTACGGTACGCGCGCGGGACGTCCATGCCGATCGGCGGCTGGACGGTGACGCCGGTGAAGCCGCCGATGCGCACCAGCGCGTCGGCGACGATACGATGCTTCCACGCCAGTTGCGCGGCATAATCGAGGTGCTGCACTTGGCAGCCCCCGCACGCGCCGAACACCGGGCAGAACGGAACGGCGCGGTCGGGCGACGTCGTCTCGCGCTCCAGCACCTCGCCCACCGCGTACTTGGCCTTGACGTCGGTCAAGCGAACGCGCGCGCGTTCGCCCGGCAGCGGGCCGTCGACAAACACGACCATACCCTCGAAGCGCCCGACTGCCTGGCCGTTAGCCAACAGATCGGAAAACTCGACCGTTCCGACAGCCCCCGGCTTGAGGCCGGTCAGCATTTACTTTTTCTCTTCGAGCGTGCGGATCAGCCGGTTCGCTTCGTCGATCAACGACTGTATGCGCTCGGACGTCTCGTCCGGCGGGCGCTTCTGCCACATCGCGCGCACGACGAAAAACGCGATCGTCGCGGTCGCGGCGGCGCCCAGCGCGACGCCGGTCCAGATTGCGGTGCGCGCGGCAACGTTGGGGCCTTTCCCGGCCGGCGTTTCGGCGGAAGGCGGCGGGGTGCCGTTCAGCTGCGTCTCGGTCACGGCACTCTATTTCGCCGCGCGGCCTAAATTATCCTAAGCCGCGGTTTCTTAGGTCGACTTGGCGGCGATTGATGAACTCGATGATCGCCCGGTCGGCGTCGGCCGACAGCGGGTGAAACGCCAAGCCGACGTTGTGCTTCTGCGTGTTCTCGATCTTGTCGACGCGCTTGGCCTCGGCCCGCAGGCTGATCGTCGAACCATCCGCTTTCAGCGGGATCTTGAGCTCGAGGACCGTGCCGCTTTTGATGACCTTGTCGGTCGCCAGCGACGAGCCGGTGCGGCTGATGTCGCTCAGCACGCCCTTCTGCCATTCGCTCTCGATCTTACCGGTCGACGAATAGCGCCACTGGCTCGTGATCGTCGTATCGATGCGCACGTTCGTGCGTTTTTTCGCGCCGCCGAACTTCTGCAGCGTTTCGATCTTGTCCGGAATCTCGAACGTCGCCTGTTTCGCGTCGACCGCTTTGACCGAGGTGCTGAAGCGAAATTTACCCGAGGAGGTCGAGTAGAAAAAATTCACGACTTGGCCGGGCGACATGCCGGGCAGCACGCTGGTGACGAACGTGCTGATGCCGGAGTTCTCGAAGCAGACCGACCCCTTCGGGCCGTTGCGCACCTGCACGTCGACGAAACTGTGCAGCGACGGCAACATGTCGCGGATTTGCTTCGGCGACGGTCCCTTCTTGATCCCGAACATACCGAGGAAACCCACTATGACACTCCGGCCGGCTCGATCGAATCCTCAGCGGTGGTCGAAATTTGGCCGATCGACTCAACGCGCAAGCCGGGCGCGATTTCGCTGTATGACAGGACGACGAGCTGCGGCGCCGCGCGCTCGGTCAGGCGCTTGAGCGCGAGGCGCGTCTGCGGCGACGTGAGCACGACCGGCTGCAAGCCCGCTTGCTGCGCGTGCTGAATTTGCTTCGTGAGCGACCCGTAGATCTTCGCGACGGTATTGGGGTCGAGCAAGGCGTAGGCGTCCTCGCCGCGCCGCGCCGCTTCCCCAAGCAGCGTCTCGAGCCGCGGATCGACCGTGATGACCGACAACAGTCCGTTCTCCGTATACTCGGCCGAAATGTGACGCGCCATCGACGCGCGCACGCGCTCGGTCAGGAAGTCGACGTCCTTCGATTGACGCGCGCCGTCGGCGAGGTTCTCGAGGATCAGCAAGAGATTGCGAATCGGAATCCGCTCGCGCAAGAGGTTCTGCAAGACGCGCTGGACTTCGCCGACCGTGAGCAAGCTCGGAATGAGTTCGTCGACCACGACCGGGTAGTGCTGTTTGACGTTGTCGAGCAGCGCCGAGGTTTCTTGACGGCCGAGGAGATCGGGCGCGTGCGTCTTGATCAGCTCGGTCAGATGCGTCGCGATGACGCTGGTCGGATCGATGACCGTGTAGCCCGCCAGCTCCGCGTCGCCACGACCGCTTTCGGGAATCCACAGCGCCGGCAGGTTGAACGCCGGCTCGACGGTCGGAATGCCCTCGATGCCGTTGGTCGCGGTGCCCGGGTTCATGGCGAGCAGCCGGCTCACCATAACTTCGGCGCGCGCCACTTCGAGACCGTAGATCTTCACGACGTACGTCGACGGCTTGAGCTGCAAGTTGTCGCGCACGCGAATCGGCGGCACGACGATCCCGAGTTCCCGCGCGGCATGGCGGCGGATCATCGTGATGCGCTCGAGCAAATCGCCGCCTTGGCTGACGTCGACGAGCGGGATCAGGCCGAAGCCGATCTCCAGTTCCATCGGATCGTAAGACAGCAGCGGCACGACCGACTCGGCCGGTTTGACCGCGGGCTGATTCGTCGCGCCGCCGGGCGCGAGCGCCGGCTTCGCATTGGCCTTCGCAATCGCCGCACGCCGCCGGAAGAACAGAAAGACGAGCGCGATGGCCATGACGAACATCGGGATCGGCGGCAACCCGAAGAGGCCGAACAAAATGAGCAACCCGGCCGCGATCGCAAGCGCGCGCGGCTCTTGCACGAGCTGGCTGGTCAGCTCTTCACCGAACGACGACTCGGCCGCCGCGCGGGTGACGATGATACCGGTGGCGGTCGATACGAGCAGCGCCGGAATCTGGGTGACGATACCTTCACCGATCGTCAGCAAGGTGTACGTCTGCAGCGATTGCGCGAGGGTCAAGCCTTGCTGCACGATTCCGATGACGAAGCCGCCGATGATGTTGACGAACACGATGATCAGCGCCGCCACGGCGTCGCCGCGGACGAACTTCGAAGCACCGTCCATCGCGCCGTAGAAGTCGGCCGAGCGCTGGATATCGCGCCGGCGCTGGCGCGCCTCGGCTTCGGTGATCAGGCCGGCGTTGAGGTCGGCGTCGACGGC
>DASYOE010000171.1:0-9109 GCA_036008105.1 Candidatus Lustribacter sp.
GTCGAGGTCGAAGCGTTCGACCGCATTTGGGCCACGGTCACGATCCAAACGCGACACGGGAATCGCCCGGGCGACAACGTCGTCGCGCGCATGTACCTGCGCGACGACGATCTGAAAGCCCACGGCGTCGACTGCGAAAAGATCGAGGCCCTCAACGGCTTGCCGTTCTCGTTCGACGTCTCGGCGCTCGCCGCCGAGGGACTCTTCGATCACCACGATCTCGAGCCGTACGTTCCGGTTGAGGACGATCCGGATCCGCCGCAGATTCCGGAACCCGACTACGAGCAGCATGCCGAGGCTCGCATAGTGCCCGTGCCGCAAGCAGCGCCACCGCCACCGCCACCGCCTCCGCCACCGCCACCTCCGCCACCGCCGCCGCCGCCGCCGCCACCAATGCCGGCTCCGCCGCCGCCTGAACCGCCGCCGCCGCCGGCGCCGGCACCGCCGCCGCCTCGTGCCCCGGAACCGGTCGCGGCGGAACCCGTGCCGGAAGAGCCGGCCGCGAACGAACCGATCGCAGCGTTCGATATCGCGAACATCCTCGAGATGCTGCGCGAAGGGCGCACGCCGTTCGGCAAAGTCGGCGCGTCGGTTGCCGCCGTCGCCGTACCGGTACTGCTCTACATGGCGCTGGCGTTTTTAAAAGGCAAGCCCACGGATGAGGACGACCTAGGCGATCTTCAATCCAAAGAGTGACGCGCACTCGTTCGCCGGCAGCGGCCGGCTGAAGAGAAAGCCTTGCACGGCATCACAGCGGAGTTCGCGCAGCATGTTCATCTGGGCGTGATCTTCGACGCCCTCCGCGATCGTCCGTAACCCGAGACTGCGGGCCAGCCCGACCACGGCGCGCACGACCGCCCCGTCGAAGTTGCCGGTGGCCACATCACGAACGAACGAGCGGTCGATCTTCAGGTGATCGATCGGCAGATCGCGCAAGAACGCAAGCGAGGTGAAGCCCGCGCCGAAGTCGTCGATCGCCACGCTCAAGCCCATGCGGCGAAGTTCGCGCAGCAGCAACGTCGCGCCGCAGACGTCGCGCAAGATCGACGTCTCGGTCACTTCGATCTCGAGCATCGCCGGATCGATGCCGTTGGCCCGAATCGCATCGCCGATGAAGCGGTGCAGCGCCAGCCGGTCGAGTTGGCGCGCCGACACGTTGAGGCTCACGCGCACGCTCTCGAGTCCCGCATCGCACCAGGCGCGAATCTGCTCGCACACGCGCGAGATCACCCACTCACCGATGGTTGAGATCAAGCCCGACTCTTCGGCCATGGGAATGAAGCGATCGGGAACGATCATGCCGAGCGTGGGATGGCGCCACCGCACGAGCGCTTCGACGCTAACGATGCTGCCGCTGATGACGTCGTAGACGGGCTGATACACGAGTTCGAGCTGACCGCGTTCGATCGCGTGCAGCAGTTCGCGGTGCAGCATATGCCGTTCGGACGGCGTCGCCAGCATCGCCGGAGCGAAACGCCGCACGACGTTGCGCCCCATGCGCTTGGCATCGAACGACGCGGACTCGGCGTGTGCGATCAAGCGCTCCGCGTTATCGGCATCGTCCGGTCCGACGCTCGCACCGATGCTGGCGGTGAGGTGAAACTCGTGCGCTCCGTAGGTGAACGGCGAGCTGAACGTCGCCAGCAATTCGGCGGCCAGTTCCTCGGCAACTTTGGGATCGTCGAGACCGACGGCCAGCACGACGAACTCGTCGGCGCTGAAACGCGCGATCGCATCCTGTTCGCCGATCGTGCGACGCAGCCGGTGCGCGATCGCGCGCAGTACGGTATCGCCGGCCGCGTGGCCACCGATGTCGTTGACGGTCTTGAAATGGTCGACGTCGATGAACAGCACCGCCGCGCGCTCGCCGCTCGCCTCGCACTCGCGCAATACCGCGCTGACGCGCTGCTCGAAGATCGCCCGGTTCGGCAGATCCGTGACCGTATCGAGCACCGGCGCGGTAAGATCGGCCTCGCCGTCGCCCGGCGCGATGGAGAGCGCGGCACCGGCCGTGCCGACGATCCGGTCGCCTTCGGAGATCGGGGAAACGGTCAGATAGCGCGGGCGGCCGAGCCACGTCACCCGGATCGTCGTCGTCGCGCCGGCCAGGGCGTCGCGATGCGCGTCCACGACGCGCACCCGATCGGCCGACGTAGCCGCGCGGTCCCACTCATCGACCGGCAGCCCGACGGCTCCGCGCCCGGCCTCGGCGCCCTCGATCCCGCGCAGCGTCAGCGTTTCGTCGGTCGACCAGATCAGCGCCGGCGCGTTGCTGAGCAGCGAGGAATGACGGTCGCTCGCCGTGAGCACGCTCTGCAATTCATCGTGCGCGGCACGCAGCGCGCGGCCGAGGCCGGCGTCGCGGATGGCGCGCAGCATCGTCGCGCTCAAGCGCGGCGATTCGTCGTCGGCCAACGCTTCGATCGCCCCGTACGCCAGCGCGCCGAGCGGTGCGGCCTCGTTCGGCCCGCCCATCGCGATCAGCGGAATCGTCGCGTGGCGCGCGCGCAGTTCGTTGAGCAGTTCGTCGCGCGTTCCGTCGTCGAGCGACGGGCCGACGACGATCACGTCGACCGGCTCTTCCGACAAATGCAACAGCGTCTCGCGCGTCGACGCCGCGGTTGCGGCGTTGACCGAGAGCGACAAGTTTGCATGCTCGATCCAACGCTCGCGCCGCTCGCTGTCATTAGACACGAACAGTGCGCGAACGATCGAGATTGGCGTCACCGCGTTAACGGTTCCTTACCTCCACGTTCGAACGAGGGTTCGTTTCGCTACCTAGCTGAGGCCTGCGTCACACTTCGAGGCCAATTGTAAGGAAGCGTTTACTTACGCGCTCTTCGCCACGGGATCGCCCACCGCTCCGTGAGGTCGAGCCCGTAGGTCAGGATGCAGCCGAGGAGCGAGACCGCCACCAGCGCGGCGTACAGGCGGTCGACGTCGAGCAGTTGCTGTGCGTTGAAGATCGCGAAACCCAGCCCGACCCGCGTGAGCTGGAATTCCGACGCAACCGCCAGCACGATCGCGATGCCGATGCTGAGCTTAATGCCGGCATAAATATTCGGCAGCGCGCCCGGCAGCAAGACCCGGAAGTAGAACGACGCCGGCCGGATCCGGTAGGCGCGCGCGACGTCGAGGTAGATCGGGTCGATCTGCCGTACGCCGGCCTCGGTATTGATCGCCATCAGGAAAAACACGCCGACGGCGACGGCGGCCCACTTCGCCTGCTCCCCGGTTCCGAAGATAAAGTAGAGCAAGGGTAAGATCGCTATCTTGGGGATCGGATAGAGCAGGGCGATCACCGGCTGGAAGTACGCGCGCACCCAGCGGTTCATCCCCATCCCCAGGCCAATGAGCGTGCCCGGAATCCCGCCGATGAGGCAGCCGGCGATCAACCGCCCGAGCGTCCAGGCCGTGTTGGTCGCGAGCTCGCCGCTCGATGCGTAGGCCACGAAGTTCGCCGCGATTTCGGACGGCGGCGGGAACAGTCCGGGGTTCAGCAGCCGCGTCGACACCGCCACTTGCCACACCACGACGATCGAGATCGGCGCCGCGATCGCGACGGCGCGTTCGCCGCGCGTCACCGCAGTAAGTCCCAGATGCGGACGACGTATGCACCGAACTTGGGGTCACCCCGCAGCGCGACCGGATCGCGCGGACGGGGGAAGTCGATCGGAATGATCGCCTTCACCGTGCCCGGATGCGCCGAGAGCACGACGACGCGGTCGGCGAGCGTGACCGCTTCCTCGATGCCGTGCGTGATGAACACGACGGTCTTGCGCATGCGCTCCCACAGCGACATCAGTTCGCCCGCCAAGCCGACGCGCGTTTGCTCGTCGAGCGCTCCGAACGGTTCGTCCATGTAGAGCACCGGCGGGTCGACGGCAAACGCGCGCGCGACGGCGGCGCGCTGCTTCATGCCCCCCGAAAGTTCGTGCGGATAGGCCTGCGCAAACTCGGTCAACCCGACGAGCGCGAGCTCCTTCGCCACCCGTCGCTCGACCTCGCTCTTGGGTAAGCCCATGCTATCGAACGCGAACGCGACGTTTTCCGCCACGCGCATCCACGGAAAGAGCGACTGTTCCTGAAACACAACGGCGCTGGGCAAGCTCGACGGCGCATCCGATGCGGCCGCTTCGGTGCGGACGCGACCGTCGGTCGGTGTGTCGAGGTCGGCCATGATCCGCAACAGCGTGCTCTTTCCGCAGCCGCTGGGACCGACGACCGACACGAATTCGCCCTCGCCGATGTCGAGGTTGACGTCGTCGAGGGCCAGCGTTCCGGACGGATAGCGCTTGGAAAGGTGCTCGACCGATATGGAAGCCACGAACGCCCGCCTTCGCATAGCAACGCGCCGAGCCTCGTACAAGGCCCGGCGCGCTGGAGTCTGGCGACGCAGAAGGGGCTCGAACCCTCGACCTCCGCCGTGACAGGGCGGCGCTCTAACCAACTGAGCTACTGCGCCAAACGGTCCAGAAATGGTGGGCACGGTTGGGATTGAACCAACGACCCCCCGCGTGTGAAGCGGATGCTCTCCCACTGAGCTACGCGCCCGTTTGGCGAACCGTCGGATTATACATACTTCAGGAGACGCCTGTCTAGGATGAACGGGGACCGCTTTTACACCATGGGGCACGGCGCGCTGCAGGCCGACGTGTTTCGCACGACCTTGCGCGCGGAAAACGTGACGGTCGCCGCCGACGTGCGACGTTTCGCGGGTAGCCGTCGGCATCCGCAGTTCGGCGCAGCCGAAATGCGCGGCTGGCTGGGCGAAGCGTCGATCGAGTATCGGGGGCTGACCGAGCTCGGCGGCCGGCGCGTGCCGCGGCCCGATTCGCCGAACACCGGCTTGCGCAACAGCGGCTTCCGCGGCTATGCCGACTACATGGCGACACCGGAGTTCCGGCAAGCCTTCGACGCTCTTCTTGCTCTCGCGCGCGAGCGCACCACGGCGATCTTCTGCGCCGAAACGTTATGGTGGCAGTGCCATCGCCGGCTCATCGCCGATGCGGCCGTTCTGCTGGCCGGATTCGAGGTCGTTCACCTCACCCCGCACTCCCGGGCGACCCACGTCCTCACCCCGGAGGTCCGCCGGGAGGGCGATCTGCTGGTATATCCGCCCTTCGAGTTAGCCCTGGGGGACATGGGTACGAACGCGCTGTGATTGCGAGCGAGCCCCTGGATTCAGCCCGCCGAGCCGGCCTCCGCTACATGACCGACGACCGCCCCGGGATCCGGCGGCTGAAAGCCGGCCGCAGCTTTCGCTACGTCGCTCCGAACGGCAAGCCATTGACGAACAAGGCGGAGATCGCGCGCATCAAATCGCTCGCGATCCCCCCGGCCTACACGGACGTCTGGATCGCGCCGATCCCCAACGCGCACCTGCAGGCCACCGGCCGCGACGCACGTGGACGCAAGCAGTACCGGTACCACAAGCGTTGGCGCGAGGTGCGCGACGAAAACAAGTTCGACCGCATGCTCGCGTTCGGCAAAGCGCTGCCGAAGATGCGGGCCGCAGTGAGGCGCGATCTCGCCCGGACCGGGTTGCCGCCGGAGAAAGTGCTGGCCACCGTCGTCTCGCTGCTCGAAGCAACGATGATTCGGGTCGGAAATGAAGAGTACGCGCGGGAGAACGACTCGCACGGCCTGACCACGATGAGCGACGATGACGTGCGCGTGCGTGGCGATGCGATCCGCTTTCACTTCCGCGGCAAGAGCGGCGTCGAGCATACCGTGACCGTCCGCGACAAGCGTCTGGCCAAGATCGTACGCAGCTGCCTAGACATCCCGGGCCACGAACTGTTCAGCTACCTCGACCCGAACGGTAAGCCGGTGACGGTCGACTCCACCCACGTGAACGCCTACATTCGCGCGATCGCGGACGACGACTTCACGGCCAAAGATTTCCGTACGTGGGAAGCCTCCCTGACCTGCGCCCGCGAGCTCTCACCGATCCACGCCGCTTCGCAACTCGAAGCCAAGGCCGCCGTCGTCGAAGCGGTGCGGGCCGTCGCGAAACTGCTCGGGAACACGCCCGCCGTCAGCAAGAAGTCGTACATCTTTCCGGCGATCATCGATGAATTTCTCGCCGGATCGCTCGAGAAGATCGCGCACGAGTCGCAATTAATCGCATTCATCGAACGCATTGCGGCGCGCGACCCGAGCGCACACCTCACCCGCCTCCTGAAGAAATCCGTGCGCGCGCTGCGCGCCGAAGCCGTGGCCTAAGCGCTTATTCCGTTTCGGCTTGCAGCGCCGGGTGGACGCTGCCGACCACGTGGCCGGCCGCATCTTCGAGATCGATCGTTTTGACCGGCGTCACCGGCGCGAGATAGACGACCTCGGCCGCACCGCGATGAGCGAAGTCCGCTTCGGCCGGATCGCGCGTACCGTCGGGGCGCACGAAAACCACGTGCCACGCCGGCGTTCCGGCGGCCAAGATCTCGTACCACTTACCGTGGCGCTCGTAGATCGCTTTCGCCTGGAGTTCGGTCCCGCCCGGCGCTTGAAACTGGGCGTGATCGAAATGGCTGTCGACCATCGTCGCGAGCAAATTCCCGTCGGTGCCGAGCGCGGTGTGCAGGACCAGGTTCTGCGCGAGCAATCCGCCGGCCGCCACCGCGAAGGCCGCCGCGGCCGCCATCGGCCACCATGCCCCGCGCCGTTGCGGGCGCCGCTGTTGCGTCGTATCGATCAGCGCGGCGACCGTCGCCTCGGCTTGACCGACCAGCACCGTGCACGGTTCGCACGCGAGCAGATGTTCGTCGACGCGCGCGCGCTCTTCGTCGTCGAGCATCCCTAGGGCGTAGAGTTCGGCCTCTTGGTCGATGTGGTTCATGCGAAGTCCTGTTGGTTCAAGCTGCGAGCGAGTTTGCGGAGTCCGAGGGCGGCGCGACTCTTGATGGTGCCGAGCGGAATGCCGAGTCGCGAAGAAATTTCGGCTTGGGTGTAATCGCCCCAGTAGGCGAGTTCGATGACGTCGCGCTGTTCGCGCGGCAGGGTTGCCAGTGCCGACCGGATCGCGACGCGTTCCGCGACGTCGATCCCGAAGGCCGGCGTGGCCACGGCCGCCCGTTGCTCGGAGGCGACGTGACGGACCGCGCTGCGTTTGCGTGAGATCGCTTCGTTGCGAACGCACACGATCAAGAACGCGCGCAGCGCGCCGCGTTCGGGCCGGTAGGCCCCTTCCTTCGACCACACGCGCACGAGCGCATCGTGGACGCAGTCGCGGGCGTCACCGGCGGTACCTAAGACGTGACGCGCCGCGGCCTGCAAGGCCGGGGCATGCCGGCGATACGCTTCTTCAAGCGCACCGTCGGCATGCGCGGCGAACGCCGCGTCGAGCTCGCGGTCGTCGTTCACGCCGTTTGCAACGACCGATCGCTGACCGCCGCGTGTATGCCGGTGAAGGATACGTTGCGGTAGCCGAGGTGGCCGAGCAGTTCCGGTGCCGGGACCGTGAGCGGTCCGGGGGCCGGTGCCGTGCCGGGTGCCGGTTGCGGATACGCGGTTGCCGCCGCGGTGGCGAACGCGATGTTGCCCTCGCGCTGCGTGATGATCTGGTGGATGTGTCCGTTCAAGACCGTCACGGCCGAGAAGCGCTTGAGCATCGCGATGGCCTTCGCGCCATCCTCGGTCGTCCACCCCCAGGCCGGATGGAGCGCGTAGAGCGGAACGTGTCCGAACACGACGATCGGCGTGTCGGCCTTTTGGGCTGCGAGATCTTTCGCCAGCCAATCGAGTTGCTTCGAACCGAGGACGCCCATCGTTTCGAAGTTGAAGACGTTCACCAGCGAGACGAAATGCACGCCGTTGCGATCGAACGACCACCAGCCGTCGGGCGCCGCGGGGTTCGGGAAAGCGTCGGCAAAGCGCTTCGCGCCGTCGGCGCCGATGGCGTCGTGTTCGCCGGGAATGACGAACAGCGGTGCTTTGAGGCGGCTCAGCGCGCTCTTGGCCGTGTCGAACTGTTCGGCTTTGGAGAGATGGGACACGTCGCCGGTGTGCATGACGAACGCCGGCTGCTGCGGCAGCGCGTTGATCCGGTCGACCGTCGCGTTGAGCGTGCCGAGCACGTCGGGATTGGCCGGTAAGGTGAAGCCGATGTGGCTATCGCTGATCTGCACGAAGGTGAAGTCGCTGCCGGGTGCCGCTGCCGCGAACGTACCGGTCGCGGTCATCGCGTAGGCGATACCGGCGCCGGTCCAGCTGACGTGCTCGAGAAATGACGCGCGCTTCATTGCGACGCCTTCACGATGACGGTGCCGTGCATGTACGGGTGCACTTCGCAGAAGTACATGTACGTGCCGGCTTTGGCGAACGTGTGGGTGAATTTCTGATTGGTATCGAGCCCTTCGGAATCGAAGGACTTATCGTTGGACGTGACCGTGTGCGGTTCTTGATCGTCGTTAACGAACGTCACGGTCGTCCCCAACGGCACAGTCACCGTCGCGGGAACGAACATGAAGTTCTTGATGTGAACGGTGGTCGCCGCCGGCGCGTCTGCGGCCGGGGCGGCGACGGGCAGCCCGATGAGGAGGGCGGCCGCCAAGGCGGTGAGGATGTGCAGTTTCATACCCCTCGTACGCCGCCGAGGGGGTTCTTGGATGACTAGCCGCCGGCGCTAACGTCCGTTCGCGCGAGCGACCTCTTGCCCGGGCACCGGGTCGATGCGGGTCGGTTGGCCGGCGACCAGGATCTGATCGTCCGAGAGCGTCACGCGGCCGGGGAAGATATGGCGGATGTAGACGCCCTTCAGCAGGTCGCCTTCGGTCACGTGGTAGGTGTCTTTGCCGACGACGATCGACGCGAACGGATACGCCTCGGCGGTGTCGGTGCTCACCAGGGTCATTTGCGGGGCGTTGGACTCATCCGGTGCCGCAACGACGGCGACCGAGAAAGCGGCGCTCATCGCGAGGAGCGCGGCGCCGGCTTTTGCGGCGTTCAGTGCAGCTCTCACAGCTTTGGCCTCTCAATGCGGGGATACGTGAGTTGTACCCACAAACCGCGGCGCTAACGTCGTCGTACGTCACTCTTTTTGCGTACGACAGAGGAAGGGCTCGCCAGCAGCCCTGAGAATTTCGACGGTCGCTGAGAGAGGGGTTACAAC
>DASYOE010000172.1:0-13678 GCA_036008105.1 Candidatus Lustribacter sp.
GTGCGGCGTTCAGCCCGGCGACGCCCATCATCGGAATCGCGGCCCTGCTGTTCGTCATTGGCCTGCTGCGGTCGATCCAGTTCGGTTCGTTCAACGCGCTCACGTACGGCGACATTCCGCCGGAAAAGATGAGCTCGGCGAGTTCGCTCGCGAGCACGCTCCAGCAGATGGCGTTCGGCTTGGGCGTCGCCTTCAGCGCGCTCGTGCTGCACCTTGCGGCGCTGTCAAACGGCAGTGGGGCGCAGCAGTTCACGTTGGGCGATTTCCGCATCGCGTTCGCAGCGGCCGCATTGCTCGCCCTCGTGTCGGCGGCCGGCTTCACGCGCTTGGCGCCGGATGCGGGCGCCGAAGTGAGCGGACACCGCCGAGGGGAAGCTCCCGCCGCCCTCGCGGGCTAAGGTGCGTCGAGCGCTGCGAGCAGCGCGGACGGTCCTTCGTCGACCGCGCGCCGGCAGAGATCGTGCAGTGCGGCGGTATAACTCGGCGACTTCGCTTGCAGATCGGCAAACGTCAGCGGCCGGTCCGGATCGCCGGGCGGATGTTCGAGGGTTAATGCGCGTTCGCGTCCGTCGTCGAGCCGGATCGTGACGCGCGCCGGCCACACGCGCGGATATTGCCCGTCGAACGCATCGGTCGCTGCCACCTCGACGCGCTGCGCGAAGTCGATGAGCGTATCGGCGAACGGTCCGCTGCGCGTGACGTCGTAGAGCACGGGACGATCGAGCGCGGCGGCGGCGATGAGGAAGCTTTGGCTGATGGCGGTCGACAAACGTTCGCCGCTGCGTACGGGAACGTCGATCATCCAAGCGTAATCGCGCGGCACCTCGACGCGCACGTGCGCGACGCGGGCCGGATCGAAGCGCTCCTGGTCCATCAAAGCGAGAAACGCGAAGACCCCGCTCAGCGCTTGCCGCGACGTGCAGATCGGTTTTTGCGATAACGTGCCGATTTCACCGTCGCCGATCGGCCGGTCCGCGAGTTCGGCATCGAGCGCGTTCGGCAACGGCACGACGCCGTCGATGCGCAGGCCGCCCGCAGCAGCGCCGGCGGCTTCGATCCCGCTCGCGACGGCGGCGCCGAATAAGTACCAGCGCGCCGAACGTTCCGCCGTGCGGCCGATGCGTGAAAAACTGCGCAGCGACGCGATGCGCAACGCGTTGGCTAACGCTTCGGCGTCGAGCCCCAGCATGACGCCGGCGACCGCGGCCGCGGTGACCGGTGCGACCGCGAGCGTCGGCCACGTGCCCTCGCGCAGCACGCGCGCGCCGCCGACGGCCGTGCCGAAGCGAATTGCCGCACTGTAGCCCGCTGCCAAACCGCGCCGGAGCGTGGGGCCGTCGATCGCGGTGCTTGACGCAACGGCGAGCGCGGCGGGAATCACGACCGCGCTCGTGGTGACGCACGTCGCGAGATGGATGTCGTCGATCTCGGTGTGCCGGATCGTGGCCGCAAATGCGGCCGGTTGCCGCGGCGTCGCAACGCGTTCGCCGGCGATGCGCGCCGCGCGCCGCCCGTCGTCCGTTTGGCGCCCGGCGAGCAACGCCGCAACGGTGTCGCCGAGCCGTAGCGCAGCGATCTCCGCCGGCACGTCGGCGGCGTCGATCGCCGCGAGGCGATGCGCTAGAAGCGCGACCGCGTCAGACGAGGGCGGGTTGGGCGCGGTGACAGAAGTCGCCGAAATCTTCGCCGGGTCGTCGGTCTGCGGCATACGTCCGGAACAGTTCCGAAAGCACGCCTGCGATCTCCTCGCCCTTGACCTTCTCGCGATAGACGGTGTTGAGCCGTGTGGCACCGGCACTGCCGCCGACCGAGATCACATAAGAGTCGAGGCTCATGCCCACGATGCCGATCTCGGCGGTCGACGGACGCGCGCAACCGTTCGGGCAACCGGTGACGCGAATCGTCGGGACGCCGTCGCCGAGACCCGCCGCAGACCATACCTCGCGCACCATCTCGAGCAAACGCGGCAGGAAGCGCTCGGCTTCGGCCAACGCGAGCCCGCAGGTCGGAAGCGCGGGGCATGCCAGTGCCTTGCGCTGGAACTCGTCGGCGTCGTTGCGCACGCCGTTCGCCTTCAAGATCGCGTCGATCGTCGCGCGCTGCGCGTCGTCGATGTCGACGATCAGCAGCGACTGGTCCGGCGTGGCGACGAGATTGCGCCCGGTCTGCGCGACGATTTCGCGCAACGCGGTCTTCAGCTTGGCCTCACCGCGGTCGGCGATGCGGCCGCTCATGATGTCGAGGGCGTAAAACCACTTGCCGTCGCCTTGTTCGGCCCAGCCGGAATATGAGGGCTGCGACCAGGCGGGCAGCGGACGCCACCTGCCCAGCGCGAAGCCGGCTTGCGTTTCGACCGCGGTGCGGAACCAGTCGAGTCCGCGATCGTCGATCGTGTACTTCAGTCGCGCGTGCTTACGATTCGTGCGATCGCCGTAGTCGCGTTGCACGATGACGATCGCTTGCACGGCGGCGATTAGCTGCTCGGCCGGAACGAACGCGAATTCATCGCCCAGGCGCGGATAGGTTGCATGTTTGCCGTGCGTGCTGCCGAGGCCGCCGCCGACGGTGAGGTTGTATCCCTCGAGCGTCCCGTCGTCTGCCACGATGGTCACGACGCCGATGTCGTTCGTGTAGAGGTCGACCGAGTTATCGCCCGGGACCGTGACGGCGATTTTGAACTTGCGCGGCAGATAGGCCGCACCGTAGATCGGCTCTGCGACCGGTTCGGCTTGGCTCGAATAGGCGAGCTCGCCCTCGTGCCACACTTCGTAATACGCTTGGGTGCGCGGCGTCAGAGCGTCGGCGATCGCAAACGCGGCGGCGCGCGCGGCATCGTAGTCGGGCCGGCGCAGCGGATACGGCGTCGCGACGACGTTCCGGTTGACGTCGCCGCAGGCCGCCAGCGTCGAGCCGAGATGCTCGTTCATGTCGTGGATGACGGCGTAGAGGTTGGACTTGCGCACGCCGTGCAGTTGCAGCGCGCCGCGCGTGGTGACGCGGATCGAATCGTTCCCGTAGAGTTCCGTCAGTTTATCGACGGCGAGGTAGAAGTCGGACGCGAGAAAGCCGCCCGGGCACTTGGTGCGGATCATGCAGCTGAAATCGCGTCCGCCGCCGCTCGCGCGATTCGCTTTGCGCGCATCGCGGTTGTCTTGCTGATAGACGCCGTGAAATTTCAGCAGCTGGATCGACTCTTCGGTGAAGTGGTCGACGGGCGCAGCGAGTTCTTCGGGGAGCGAGCCGCGCAAGCCGTGGCTCTGGCGCTTGATCTCCTCGACGCTCAACTTACTCATGCGGCATCGCCGCCATCTCGGTGTACAAACTTTCTCCTAGGTGAAAACCGACCTACCCTAACACATTGGACCGGTCCACGTCAAACAAGGGTTCAGCCCCGTGCGCGGAAGCCGACGCCATGGACTTAGCCTTAGCGGGAAAGACCGCCCTCATCACCGGCGGCAGCGCAGGCATCGGTTTCGCCTGCGCCGAGCTCCTCGTCGCGGAGGGCGTGGACGTTGCGATCGCCGGCCGCGACCCCGACCGCCTCGCGGCGGCCTCAGCCGCGCTCAACGCGGCCGGCGCACAACGGGCCCAAGCCCCGCGGGTGCTCGCCATCCCCGCCGACCTGAGCCGCGCCGAGGACGTCGAGCGAACGGCCGCCGGCGTGGTCGAGGCCTTCGGACGGATCGACATCCTCATCAACTGCGCCGGCTCCGCGATGGGCGGCCCGTTCCTCACGGTGCCCGATCAAGCGTATCTCGACGCTTGGACGCTGAAGCTGCTCGGTTATATCCGCATGACGCGGGCGGTGATACCGCCGATGATCGCCCGCCGCGACGGCCGCATCGTGAACATCGTGGGCGGTGCGGGGCGCGCCCCGACGGCCACCTTCCTGACCGGCAGCACGGCGAACGCGGCGCTGCTCAACTTCACCCGCGGCCTGTCCAAGGAACTGGCGCCGCACAACGTTCGAATCAACGCGATCTCACCGGGCAGCACGGCCACCGAGCGCAGCGAGCGGCAACTCAAAGCGTCGGTGGCGCCCGGCGATGATCTCGAAAAAGCCCGGCAGCTGCGAGTCGCGGGCATTCCCTTGCAGCGCATGACGCAGCCCAGCGAGATCGCTTCGATGGCGGCCTTGATCGTGTCCGACCGCATGGCCTCGATGACGGGCGCCGAGGTCCTCGTCGACGGCGGAGCGATGCCCGCCGTTTAACTCAGCTCAGTTCAAATTGATGTCGTGGTTGCCGCGGGCGCCGAAGCGGACCAGCATCGCTTCGGCCTCGAACGGCCCGATGCGCTCGAGCGGGATGTGCGGCGGTGCAACGGTGGTGCGCGGCATGCGCTCGCGCGCAGCTTGTACGCACATCGATGCGATCGCCACCAGCGCCAGCCCCGCGAAGAATTCCCAGACCGGCGTCGGCCAGGGCGGCACGTGGCCCATCAACGAGAGCACGGCTCGTATTCCGGTCATGACGATCAAGGCTTCGAGGAGGACGAGCTTCATGACGATCCGCCGCTCGGAAAGGGTGCCGAGTCTGCATTCTGCTCGACTGCCCACATCCTTCCTACCCCGGTGGACCATCCGGTAGTCGTTCCGCGGGCCAAACGTCTCAGCCGCCGGTCCGGACGAACACCAGCGCGGCGTTGATGCCGCCGAACCCGGCCGAGCTGCTCAGCACGACGCGCGGCGCGAACAGCAGCGGCTCGGCGAGCACATCGACCGCGCAGGCGGGATCGGGAACGTCGCAGTTGACGATGCGCGGAATGATGCCGCGCTCGATCGCGAGGAGCGAGAGCACCGCCTCCCAGGCACCGGTGGCGCCGAGCGCGTGTCCGTGCTGGCCTTTCGTCGCGGTCAGCGGCACGTGCGGGGTGCGTTCGCCGAAGACGATGCGCAGCGCGGCCGCTTCACCGCTGTCGCCGAGCGGCGTCCCCGAGCCGTGCGCGTTGATCGCATCGACGTCGGTGGGCGCGAGGTGCGCGTCAGCCAACGCGTGCTGCATCGCGAGCGCGTTGAACGTCCCGGCCGGTTGCGGTGCCGACATGTGATAGCCGTCGTTGGTGAGTCCGAACCCGGCGATCTCGCCATAGATGTGCGCGCCGCGGCGGATGGCGTCGTCGTAGCGCTCGAGCACCAGCATCCCCGCACCTTCGGCCATCACGAAACCGTCGCGGTCGCGATCGAAGGGGCGGCACGCGCCCGCTGGATCGTCGTTTCGCGTCGACATCGCGCGAATGACCGTGAACGCGCCGAACACCAGCGGTGAGAGCGGCGCTTCGCAGCCGCCGGCGATTGCGGCGCGGATATCACCCCGTGCGATTGCCCGGAACGCGTCGCCGATCGCAACCGCGCCCGACGCGCACGAATTCCCGTTCGCGACGTTCGGGCCGCGAATCCCGAACTCCATCGCAACGTTGCACGTTGCCGCGCCGCCGAAGACCGAGATCGCGAGCAGCGGCCGCACCGCGTCGAGGCCTTCGGCGCGAAACACGTCGTGCTGCTCGTCGGCATACGCGAGTCCGCCCAGGGCCGATCCGATGAACACGCCGACATCGGTCCCGTCGCCCGCGACCGTGAAGCGCGCATCTTCGAGCGCCAGCCGCGTTGCGGCCAGCGCGAATTGCGAGAAGCGGTCGGTCCAACGCAGGCGTTTGCCGCCGACGAATGCGGCCGCATCGAAGTCCGCGATCTCGGCGGCGACGGTCGATGAATAGCCGTCCGTCGGAAAGCGCGTGATCGTGCGAATTGCAACGTGCTCCGCCAGCACGTTCGTCCAGAACGGTTCGAGACCGATCCCCAGCGGCGTCACGACGCCGAGGCCGGTAACCGCGACGCGGTGCGTCATGCGGCACCCGCTTCGGCGAGGCGTTTCATGTGGGCCAAGGTGAGGCCCGCAACGCCGTGGATGAAGATGTCGCTCACCACGTACTTGCCGAAGAAATCCGGCGCCACCGGAAAGCGGAACGCGAGCCGATGCACGATTTGCACGCGCGTATGATTCGCATCGAGCGGCGTGAAGATCCACTCGACCTCCATACCGCGCGTCGGTCCGGCAACGTGATGGAACGCGATGTGGGGCCGGATCGGATCGTTGATCTGTTCGGCCGTCCAGCGCAGCGGCACCCATCCGTAGCGCGCCGCCATTTCGACCGTGCGCGCCGGACCGTTCGCGGCCAGCACCTGCACGGAGCGGTAGTGGGGCAACAACTCGGGCCAGCGTTCGGTCGCCGCTGCCAGCCGGTAGATCGCGCCGGGCGTCGCGGCGATGTCGATCCGGTTCTCGGTGGTAATCAGAGGATGAGCTTTCCGAGCACGTTCGCGCTGAGCGCGCTTTGCGGCGCGCGCATCCCGGCCAGCGCATCGACCAGCGCATCGGCGAGCGTTGGACGGCGCGCGAGCCGGGCGGCCGCGCGGCGCGCCAACGGCGCAACGTCGATCATCCAGCCGATAGCCGCGCTCAGCCGCTTGCGCGCGGCGAAGTCCGCGCCGCGCTCGCCGGCATACGTCGCAAACGCCGTCGTCTCGCGCGCGATGTTGCCGGCGCTCGTGACGATCGCGTGCGCGGCCGCTTCGGCCGACGTTAGCGCGAGGAAGACGCCTTGGCCGGTGAACGGGTTGAGGAAGCCGGCCGCATCCCCGATCAGCACGAGCCCGCGCGCAACCGGTGCGCGCACGCTATGCGCGAGCGGTCCGGCCGCCGCGCGCGCGCCGATGCGGTGCGCACCGGCGAAGGAGCGGTGTCCGCGCCCAAGCTCGGCCGCTTTGCCGGCAACCCCTTCGTCGACGAAGCCCGACCATTTGGCCAAGGCGGTCTTCGGAACCACAACCATCACGTTGGTGGTAGTTTGACTCAAAGGGTTGAGGGCGAAATAAGCGCCCGCGCCGACGTACATCTCGATGAACCCGCCGAGGTCGCCGAAGCCGGCGTAATGTCCGCCGACCGCGAACCGCGGCGTGCGCCACGCGCGGCGCGTCAAACCGGCGCGGCGCGCCACGAGCGAACCGCATCCGTCGGCGCCGACCGTCCAGCGCGCGCGCACTTCATATGCCGACCCGTCGTCGTTGCGCACCCACACGCCGTCGATGCGTCCACGATCGCGCAAGAGGTCCTCGACGCGCCCGTGCACGACGGTGACGCCGGCATACACCGCGGCGCGCAACAAAAGCGCATCGAGCGTTTCGCGCTCACATGCGAGCGCGCCGTGTGCGAAGGGCAGCTCGACGGCGGGCGCGCGCGGTGGAATCAGCCGGACGCCGTGCAGTCCGAACGCCTGCGCGCGCACGTCGCCGAGCACGCCGATGCGGTCGAGTGCGGCTACCGCGCCCGAGTTGAGGTATTCGCCGCACACTTTGCGACGCGGAAAGTTCGCGCGCTCGACGAGCGTCACCGCCAGGCCGGCCCGCGCCAACAGCAACGCGCACGTCGAGCCGGCCGGTCCGCCGCCCACGACGACCGCATCGATCTTGGCGCTAGCCACGGCTACTCATCGACCAGCGTCATGCGGAAGAAGGGTTCGCGCCGCACGCGCGGGGACCGCCAACCCGCGTCGCGAGCCAATGTTAACGCTTCTTCGGGTTCGTAGGCGCGGCGCACCGACAGCGGCGCGTCGTGCCGCGTCAGGCGGTTGCGCGTCGTAACGCGCGCGTACAACCAGGTCGCCGCGAACGCCACGCGCGAGCGCGCGAGGTCGCCGACGATCGGCGTGAGGCGCGCGACGCGCCGCATCTCGCGTAACAACTGCAGCGCCGCCGGCGGTTCGAAATGGTGCAGCGCGAGCGAACACGTCACGACGTCGAACGCACCGTCGCCGAAGGGCAGCCGTTCACCGTCGCCGCGCACGAACGTCAGCCGTTCGTCGCCGCCGGTGCGGCGGCGCGCGATCGCAAGCATCGCGTCGCTGCGATCCAGACACGTCGCGCGGACCTCGACGCCGCGCCGCCGGCCGTCGCCGACGAGCGCGTGCGGGACGTCGCCGCTGCCGCTGCCGACGTCGAGGATCGAGCGGGCGCCGGACCGCCGCACCTCGCGCAGAATCGGCGCGATCCCGCCCAGCCAGCGGTTCGCGAACTCGATGTCGGCGAGGTTGTGCTCGAGCTCGCCGGGTTCGTCGACCGGCCCGTCCATCAGCTCGAGCCGGCCTGCAGCGCGCTTCACCGCACGAGTCGTACCCCAGGTGCGGCGGAGGACCTGCGCCGCGGGGCGTACGTCAGCTTGCATGCTGATCGTGTTGAAGTACGGCGGGAACGCGATGACGGCCGGGACGGACGACCCGGTGCTCGACGAGATCGCCGCGCTCGCTCGCGGCGGGATGTCGGTCGTGCTGGTACACGGCGGCGGACCGCAGATCGATGCCGCGCTGCGCGCGCAGGGCATCCCCGAGGAACGCGTGGAGGGGCTGCGCGTGACGTCGGCGGCCGCGCGCGACGTCGTCGAAGCCGTGCTCTGCGGCAGCGTCAACAAAGATCTGGTGCGCGGGCTGCTGGCGCGCGGCGCCCGGGCGTTCGGCTTTTCGGGCCAGGATGCCGCACTCTTGACCGTCCGGCGCATGCGGGCGGGCGGCCGCGACCTCGGCTTCGTCGGCGAACCGGTGGGGGTCGATGCCGGCCTTTTGCGCGGCGTCTTGGCGCTGGGGGTGCTGCCGGTGATCGCGCCGATCGGCCTCGACCCGAGCGACGGCGCCGGGCTCAACGTCAACGCCGATACGGTGGCCGGCGCGATCGCCGCCGCCCTGGCCGCCGATGCCTACGTCGTGCTGACGAACGTCGCCGGCGTCCGGCGCGATCGCGACGATCCGGCGTCGGTGATCCCGCGGCTCACGATCCCCCAGGCCCGAGGCTTCATCGACGACGGGACGTTCAACGACGGCATGCGCCCGAAGATGCTGGCCGCGATCGAGGCCGTCTCGGGCGGAGCGCAGCGGGCCGTGATCGGGGCCGCAGTTCGCGACGGGATCGCCGCCGCGCTAGCGGGGGCGGGCACCGAACTGGTGGCCTCATAAGACTTCGGCCGTAGACGCGTCCCTCAAACGCTGGTAGCGTAGGGTCAAGATATGCTTCCGCCCGGGCCGCGGACGGAAAATAGTTTATAGCGCAGCCGCTAGGGAGACCATCCGTTGTCCGACGATCTCGTGCCGCCCGCTCGGGCCGCCGCGCCTGCGAAGACGAAGGCGATCTATTTCTTTGAGGAGGGCACGGGCGACCAAAAGGATCTCCTCGGGGGTAAGGGTGCCGGACTAGCCGAGATGACGCGGGCCGGGCTGCCGGTGCCGCCGGGCTTCATCATCACGACCGAAGCCTGCCTCGCGTTCTACCGCGCCGGACGGAAGTTCCCCGATGGCCTGGCGGACGGCGTGCGCGCGGCGATGCGCGAGCTTGAGACGCGAACCGGCAAGGGCTTCGGCACCGCCGCCAATCCGCTGCTGGTGTCGGTGCGCAGCGGCGCACGCGTATCGATGCCCGGCATGATGGATACGATCCTCAACCTCGGACTGAACGCGCAGACCGTCGCCGGTCTAGCCAAACTGACCGGCAACGAACGCTTTGCGTACGATGCGTACCGGCGCTTCATCACGATGTTCTCGAGCGTCGTGCTGGAGATCAACAAAGACCATTTCGAACGTTTGCTGGATGCGGCCAAAGCCAAGCTCGGCGTCAAGAACGACCCGGAGCTGGGCGCGGACGATTGGAAGGCCCTGATCCCGCAATATCTCGAGGTCGTCAAGCGCGTCGCGAAGCGCGACTTCCCGCAAGACGTGTTCGAGCAGTTGGACCTCGCTATCGGGGCCGTGTTCAACTCGTGGAATTCCAAGCGCGCGATCGACTATCGCGCCTACAACAAGATGTCCGACGACTGGGGCACGGCGGTCAGCGTCGTCTCGATGGTGTTCGGCAACATGGGCGACGACTCGGGGACCGGCGTCGCGTTCACGCGCGATCCCAACACCGGCGCGCGCGAGTTGTACGGCGAGTATCTGCGCAACGCGCAGGGTGAAGACGTCGTGGCGGGCATCCGCACGCCCGAGAAGATCGCCGACCTGCAGCAATCCCAGCCCGCCGTCTACGCGCAGTTCATCGCGATCGCCAAACAGCTCGAGACGCACTATCGCGACATGCAGGACCTCGAGTTCACGGTCGAGCGCGGCAAACTCTACATGCTTCAAACGCGCAGCGGCAAGCGGAGCGCCGAGGCCGCGGTCAAGATCGCGCTGGATTTCGTGCACGACGGCCTCATCTCGAAAGAAGAGGCGATCTCGCGCGTGGAGCCGCGTCAGCTCGAAGCGCTGTTCTTCTCGCGCATCGACCCCGACGTCAAATACGAGGTCGCCGGCTCGGGGCTCAACGCGTCGCCCGGTGCCGCGACCGGACAAATCGTCTTCGACGCCGATACCGCGGCCGAGTGGGGCAAACGCGGTAAGGCCGTCATCCTCGTGCGCAACGACACCGCACCCGACGACGTGCACGGTATGATCGCGTCGAAAGGTGTGCTCACGTGCAAGGGCGGTGCGACCTCGCACGCGGCGGTCGTGGCGCGCGGCATGGGCCTGCCCTGCGTGTGCGGGTTCGAAGAAATGGCGATCGATCTGCGCGCCAAAACCGCTACCATCGGCACGACGGTGCTCAACGAGGGCGACTGGATCACGATCGACGGCACGACCGGCCACGTCGTGCTCGGCAAACTCAACCTGATTCCGCCCCCGTCGGAGCAACCGGTCTGGCTGGCCGAGTTCCTCGGCTGGGCCGATGAGATCAAACGCCTCATGGTGTGGGGCAACGCCGACAATCCCGAGGATGCGCGCAAGGCGCGCGATCTGGGTGCGAAGGGCATCGGACTGTGCCGCACCGAGCACATGTTCATGCAGCAGAACCGGCTGCCGATCGTGCAAGAGATGATCCTCGCCGAGCAGCCCGCGCAGCGTGATGAAGCGCTGGCCAAGCTGCTCGTCTTCCAAAAAGAAGACTTCCTCGGCATCCTCGAAGCGATGGCCGGCTATCCGGTGACGGTGCGTTTGCTCGACCCGCCGCTGCACGAATTCTTGCCCTCGCTCGAAGACCTCGTCGCCGAGACGACGGAGTTGCGGCTGACGAAGGGCGAATCGTCGCCCGAATACCGTGCCGAGATGAAGATGCTCGCCCGCGTGCGGCAACTGCACGAAGTCAATCCGATGCTCGGGCTGCGCATGTGCCGGCTCGGCATCGTCGCGCCGCACATCTACGCGATGCAAGTGCGCGCGCTGTTCGAAGCGGCCGCCGAATTGCGCCAGCGCGGCGTCGACGCGAAGCCCGACGTCATGATTCCCGGCGTCGGCACGCCCGAAGAGATGCGCGTGACCTATGACGCCGCCAAGGCCGTCGCCGATGCCGTTATCGCCGAGACCGGCGTGCCGGTACCGTACCGCATAGGGACGATGATCGAGTTGCCGCGCGCGTGCGTCGTCGCCGACGCGCTGGCGGAAACCGCGCAATTCTTCTCGTTCGGCACGAACGACCTGACGCAAACGACCTACGGCTACAGCCGCGACGACGCCGATACGACGTTCATCCCGACCTACATCGAGAAGAAGATTCTCAAGGAGAGCCCGTTCCAGGTGCTCGACCGCATCGGCGTCGGGGAACTGATGCGGATCGGCATCGCCAAAGGACGCGCGACGCGGCCCGATCTGAAGATCGGCATCTGCGGCGAGCACGGCGGCGACGCGAACTCGGTGATGTTTTGCGACGAGCTCGGCCTCGACTACGTCTCGTGTTCGCCCTACCGCGTTCCGATCGCCCGCCTGGCCGCCGCGCAAGCGCGCGTTCGTCCGCCGGCCTAACCGCGCACGATGTCGGGCCACGCGGAGTTTCCCGGCAGCGACGTTCGAGCGAAGCTCGACCATCCGGTCGTTGATGCCGACGGTCACGTCATCGAATGCGAGTGGCTGCTCGACGAATACGTTCGCGAGGTCGCGGGTCCCGAGATCCAAGCCCGCTGGATGAAGCGTCCGGCGCCGTACGGGCCGACCAAGATGATCTGGTGGGGCTATCCCTCCGCGGCCCACACCGCCGACCGCGCGATGTCGATGTTCCCGAAATATTTCGCCGCCCGGATGGAAGCGTGCGGCATCGACTTCGCCCACATGCTGACCACGGCCGGCCTCGCGACGTTGTACGTGCGCGACGACGAGTTGCGCGCGGCCGGCTGCCGCGCGCTCAACACGATGTACGCCGACATGTTCCGCGACGTGCAGGACCGCATCCGGCCGGCCGCCGTCATCCCGACCTTCACGCCCGAAGAGGCGATCCGCGAACTCGAGCACGCGGTGCTCGAACTCGGGCACAAGACCGTGATGGTCGGCACCGAGATCCGCAAGCCCTATCCCGAAGTCTTCCGTGACGCGCCGCAGTTCGGCCAGTTCGCCGAACGCTGGCAGTCGATCGCGATCGATCCGCCGCACGACTACGATCCGTTCTGGCGCCGCTGCGTCGAGCTAGGCGTGGCGCCGCTCTGCCACACCTCGCATATCGGCGCGCAGCACCGGCGTTCGCCGTCGAATTACGTGTTCAACCACCTCGGCATGTTTGCCGGCGGCTCCGAGCATTTTTGCCGGGCGCTGTTCCTCGGCGGCGTGACGAACCGGTTTCCGGAGCTCAACTTCGGTTTGCTGGAAGGCGGGGTGGCGTGGGCCGTGACGTTGCTCAACGATATCGTCGAACACTTCGAAAAACGCAACGTCACCGATCTCGTGGAAAGCCTCGATCCCGGCAAACTCGACGTCGAGCTGCTGGCGCGGTTGGCCGATGAATACGGCGATGACCGCATCACCGGCGCGCGCGTTCGCGAGCGGCCGCACTCGCGCAGTTCCGATCCGCAACGGCCGCCACTCTTCGACGAATTCGCCGCCTCCGGGATGAAGGAGGTGGCCGACTTGGGCCGGCTGTTCTGCGATAATTTCTACTTCGGCTGCGAAGCGGACGACCGCATGATGGCGGTCGGTTTCAACCGCAAACTCAGTCCGGTCGGGCGGCCGCTCAAGGCGGTGTTCGGTTCCGACATCGGTCACTGGGACGTCATGGATGCGGGAAGCATCCTCTCGGAAGCCTACTCGCTCGTTACGGCGGGGTTGCTCGCGCCGGCCGACTTCACCGCGTTGACGTGGACGAATCCGGCCTCGCTGCACTTGCGAACGAATCCCGATTATTTCAAGGGCACGGCAGTGGAAGCAGACGCCGAAAAGCTCAAAGATAAAATGGGCATAAAAATTTCCGCCGACTGATTTTGACCGGGCCCGCCGGTGGGAAACCGGTGCCCATGAAATCTTTCGGCAAACACCTTCAACGACTCGGCGCGGGCGCGGCGCTCACCGGCCTTGTTTTTACGGGCAGTCCCGGATTTGCGACGGCGCAAGTATGGTACGGCGGACCGCCGCCGCCGCCGCCGCGCTACGAGCCGCATCCCGACCGGCCCGGGTATGTCTGGCGTACCGGTCACTGGTACCGTACCGGCGACCGCTGGGCGTGGTCTGCGGGACCCTATATCGTCGTGAACCCCGGCCGTCACTGGGTCGATGGGCACTGGCGCTACGGACCGCAAGGCCGCTACTGGGTCGACGGGCACTGGGCGGGCTAGCGAACTGACGTAGCGCCGATCCCCCGGTAGCCGTAGTACCAATCGATGTGGCCGTAGTCCGTCGCGCTCCGCGC
>DASYOE010000173.1:0-7854 GCA_036008105.1 Candidatus Lustribacter sp.
AACATGATGCCTTCGACGTCGTAAGTGGCATCGGGCAGCGCGTCGCGGTTGGCCGAACCCGAATCGATGTCGACGCCGCGCGCCGCGTCGGCGCGCACTTCGGCGTCTTCGGGGATCTGCGGCAAGCTCGGCTTTTCGCGCATGACGCGGTCCCACATCGAGACCGGCTTGCTGCGCGCATCCCAGCCGATCTGTTCCATGCCGTAGTACAGCTCGTTGGTGTGACCGTCGGGATCGTAGAAGTACGTATGCCAATTCGAACCCGGCATGTCGCGCCCGCTGCGCTGGATCGTCATGCCCTCTTCGCCGAGCCACGCGCGGCCGTTGTCCACTTCCGCCAAACTGCCGACTTGCCAGGAGATTTGGTTGATCACCACGCCCGGTGCGAAGCGGCGCAGCGTATCCGCGTACTCGCGCACGCGGCGGTTGAACAACACGAAGCTGTGATGGTCGGTTCCGTGGCGTAAAAAGTAGCCGCCCGGATCGCCGAACGACGCGATGTCCGCTTTGTTCTCGATGCGTTCGGCCATGTCGCGGCGGTCCGAAATGCGCAACCCCACGTCCTCGGTGTAGAAGCGCAGACAGTCTTCCAACCGCAGCGCGTTCAAGCCGAAGTGGCCCAGGCGGCGAATCTTGAAGGGACGTTCGAGCAGCACGCCGCCGACGTCGAAGGTAGCCGCACTTGTCTGGATCACTGCTGGTCTCCTTATTTAAACGCGTCGGCCACGAATGACGGATCGTAGAGATCGCTCATCGGCGGCATCGCCGGAATAACGCCGAACTGCACCTGATACTTGCCGACCGATTGAACGGCCGGGATCGAAAGCTTCAGCGTCGGGTTGAACGCCTTCCACTTGCCGAAGTCGAGGTCCCAGGCGCGGGCCGCAATCGCCGGATCGACCTTCGTCTTGTCGACGAGCACCGCGACCGAACCGGCCTTGTTCGCGTAGCCGTACTGAATCGCTTTGCGCAACGCGCGCAAGAACTTCAGCACGGTCGGACGGTTCTTCGACGCCCAGTCGTTGTTGGCGGCGACGCACGTAAACGCCCAATCCTTGATCACGTCGCTCGCCGTGCCCAGAATCACGTCGCCTTTGGATTCCGCCAGCAAGTCGAACGGCTGGCCAAGCATCGACCCCTGCACGTTGCCGCTGGCGAGCCCGGCGTAACGGGCGGTGCTGTTCCCGCCGATCACGATCTGGAAATCGTCGAGCGTCAGCTTGTGCGCCGCGGCCAGCGCGCCGAGCGCGATCGCCGTAACGTCCTGTTTCGTCCCCAGCATGACCGATTTGCCCTTGAGGTCGGCCCACGACTTGATCGACGGCAGCACGACCAGCGAGTAGGGGTTCACGCCGAACATCGGTGCGATCATCTTGAGCGGCAGTTGGTGCGTGACCGCCGCGATCTCGCTGTCGCAGCCGTTGTCGACCAGATTGGCCCCGTTGGTCGCGACCATGTTGATGACGTTCGGCGGCGTGTTGCCCTCGACGATCGTGACGTTGAGTCCCTCGTCTTTATAGAAGCCTTGCGCCTGCGCGATGTAGACCGGCCATTCGGACGCCGTCGGCGTGAGGATGCCGAAGGTCAACTCGGTGAGCGGGGTTTGCGCGACCGCCGGCGGACCGGCCATGAGAGCCAGGGCGGCCAGCAATCCGAGCGAGATCAACCTGCGAACGATCATGCGGTTTTCTCCATAGCGCGCGGCCCTCCGGCCGCTCCCGGCGCACCCAATGACGCCGGGAATCCGAATTTAGCGCGAGGAGACCGCTTCCCCCCGCCGTACCGGTACTTCGTGGCTTTGATCGAGTTCGTCGATGTCGGTGTGCGTTATCAGCGGCGCGGCGGCGGTGAGACCGTCGCGCTCGAGAACGTGTCCTTCACCATTGCGCCGGGCGAGTTCATCTGCATCGTCGGGCCGAGCGGTTGCGGCAAGACCACGCTCCTGCATTGTCTCGACGGGCTCCACACCCCGACCAGCGGCCGGATCCTGATCGACGGCCGCGAGATCACGTCTCCCGGCCACGACCGGGCGATGGTGTTTCAGAGCGCATCGCTGATGCCGTGGCGCACCGTCGTGCGCAACGTGACCTACGGACTCGAACTGCAGAACGTTCCGCTCCGTGAGGCAATTCCGCGCGCGCAAGCGATGATCGATCTGGTTGGCCTCACCGGCTTCGAGGACCGCCACCCGGGCGAGCTGTCGGGCGGCATGCAGCAGCGCGTCAACCTCGCGCGCGCGCTGGTCATCGACCCGGAAGTGATCTTGCTCGACGAACCGTTCGCCTCGCTCGACGCGCAGACGCGCGAGCTGATGCAGACCGAGTTGCTGCGCGTGTGGGACGCAACCAAGAAAACCGCCGTCTTCATTACCCACCAGATCAGCGAGGCCGTGTACTTGGCCGACCGCGTCGTGGTGATGTCGGCGCGCCCCGGCCGCGTCAAAGAGATCGTTCCAGTGCCGATCGCCCGGCCCCGGCCGGCCAGCGCGCGGCGCGATCCGCGCATGTTCGAGATCGAGGCCGTGGTCGGGGCGCTGATCGACGGCGCGCACGCCGAGGTCGTTACCGCATGACGCAATTGACGCAAACGACGGCCGGCCTCGTCACCGACGACGCGCCGCTGCCGCGCAAACAAGCTGCGCGCTCAGGCGCGCTGAGCTCGCGCACGACGACGCAGGTGCTCTCGATCGTCGGCGGCCTGGCGCTGTGGGAACTCTTGGCCCGCTTCGCGGTGCACAACACCGCGTTTCTCGCGCCGCCTTCGATCGTCGCCGTGCGCTTCTGGCAGATGCTGCTCGACGGGACGCTGCTCTACAACGGCTGGGTCAGCTTGCAAGAGCTGATCTGGGGCTTCATTCTCGGCGTCGCGGTCGGGATCGTCGTCGGCGCCGCAATGGTGCAGTGGAAGATGGTCGACGACGCGCTGGCGGTGTGGATCTCGGCCCTCTATGCCGCGCCGATCGTGGCGCTCGCACCGGTGCTCATCATCTGGTTCGGCTTCGGGCTCTGGTCGAAGGTGGCGGTCGTCTTCATCATGGTCGTGTTCCCGATGGTGATCAACACGCAGGCGGGACTCGAATCGGTCGACCGGCGCTTACTGCTGGTCGCACGTTCGTTTTGCGCCTCGCGCTGGAAGACGTTCTACACCGTCGCGCTCCCGTCGGCCGCACCGTTCATCGTTTCCGGCATGCGGCAATCGGTCGGCCGCGGGCTCGTCGGCGTCGTCATCGGCGAACTTTTCGGCGCCAAAGCGGGTCTTGGGAACATCATCACCACCGCCAGCAGCGTCTTCGATATGCCCACCCTGTTCGTGGCCGTCGTGACGCTGGCGCTGGCCGGCATCATCTTGACCGCCATCCTCCGCTCGTACGAACTGCGTCTCGCCGCGTGGCGCGACGTCGCATAGCATAAAGGAACGTCTACGATGACCGATACCGCCGCCAAAGCAACGACTACCCCGATCCAGGTTCGTAAACTCGGCCACCTCGTGTACGAGGTCAGCGACGTCGAGCGCTCGACGAAGTTCTGGACCGAGATCATGGGGTTCACGGTCTCCGATCTCAACGAATTCGGCATGGTCTTCTTGCGCAGCGCCGGCGATCACCACTCGATCGCCCTGGTGCCCACAAAGAAGAAAGCGCGGCCGGCTCAGGACGCCGGGCTGCAGTTCCACCATCTCGCGATGGAGGTCGACAGCGTCGACGTGCTCTTCCGCGCGCGCGACTTCTTGCGCGAGCGCGGCATCGAGATCACCTACGACGGCCGGCGCGGGCCGGGCGGCAACACCGGCGTCGAGTTCACCGATCCCGACGGATACACGTTCGAGATCTACGCCGACATGGATCAGGTCGGACCGGACGGCAAGGTGCGTCCGCCCGAACAGTTCGACCGGGTCAAGTCGCTCGAGGACGCCGTCGCGCGGCCGCTACCGGATCACTACTAGGTTCATGAAGGCCGTCGTCATCGAGCGCTTCGGGGGTCCCGAAGTGATGGAATACCGTGACGTCCCGACGCCCGAACTCGGTCCCGACGACGTGCTGATTGAAGTGCATGCCGTCACCGTGAACCGCGCGCTCGACATTCACGTGCGCGAGTCCGGCGACGGACGCAACCCGGTTCTGCCGCTGGTGCTGGGCGTCGATCCCACCGGCATCATCGTCGCAGTCGGTGCGAACGTACCGCAATCGCGCATCGGCGAACGGGTGGCGGCCGCGGCCTCGGTGCGTTGCGGAACGTGCGGTGCCTGTGAAGCCGGCCGGCCCAACGACTGCGTCGCAACGCAGCATCTCGGCATCCACCGCTGGGGCGGCTATGCCGAATACGTGCGCATTCCGGCCAACTGCACGATGCCGCTGCCGGACAATCTCGGTTTTGCCGAAGCGGCGGTCATCTTCCGCCACTTCCCGACCGCGTTCCATTTGCTCGATACGAAAGCGGGTCTCAAAGCGGGCGAGACGGCGCTCGTCATGGGCGCTGCCGGCGGGCTCGGCAACGCGTTGATCCAGGTCGCCAAATACCGCGGCGCGCGCGTGATCGGCGCCGCCGGCACCGACGCCGGCGTGGCGCTGGCGCGCGAATTGGGCGCCGACGACGGCGTGAATTACCGCACCGAAGATCTCGAAAAGCGCGTGAACGAACTCACCCGCGGCCGCGGCGTCAACGTCGTGTTCGAGAACATCGGCGCGCCGGATCTCTGGACGCCGGCCTTCAACAGCCTCGGCGGCGGCGGACGCCTCGTCACCGCGGGCGCGCACGGCGGCGGCACCGTCGAACTCGACGTGAAACGCCTTTACCGGCGCAAACTCAGCGTGATCGGCGGCGCAGGCTCCAATCCGAAAGACATCGAGGCCACGATCGAAAGCGCCGCGAGCGGCCGGCTGCGCGCGGCGATCGACCGCGTGCTCCCGCTCTCCGAAGTCGCCGAAGCCCATCGACTCGTGAACGAACGCGTCGTGACCGGAAAAGTCGTACTTGTACCCGAGCGGGTGCTCGCTCTACACTAAACGATCGCCGGGGTCTTGTGGCTCCGGCGGCGGTTCCGGCAGCGTCGGCATCTCGTGATTCGCATACAGCGCGATCCGTTCGATGCGCCCGTCGTTGCCGCTGATGATCGCGATCCCGTGTTGCCAACGCGCCTGAAAGGCATGCTGGTAGACCATCGAACGCGCACTGCCGTCTTTGCCGGCCGCCGAGATGAAGTACTCCGGCAGCCCGGCGATGCGATTGCCCAGCGCGATGTCTCCGGGCTGCACGACGAAGACACCGTTCGCGGGCGGCGTGTCGCGCGGCAACAGGTCGGTCTTGGCAATGTAGTGCTCGATGCCGATCAGTACTTGGCCGCGATAGATCGCCGAGAGCACCCAGCGCTGATTGCGCGTGCCCGCCGCTGCCCACGTTTTCCAGCCCGGCGCCGGGTACTGAATCGCCGGTCCCATGCGGCGTTCGATCGCGCGGCGCGTAGTGAAGCCGGGGACGAAGCTGAGCAGATCGCTTTCGAGCGTCATCGGCGGAGCGATAGGCTTCGGCGCCGGCGCTGCGGCCGCGCGTTTCTTCTTACCGAACAGGCCGGCTAGCATTGGACCTAAACTTCTCGCCCTGCGGCGTGAAGGCCGCTTTGGCGCGCCTAATCCAGGGCGATGCGGGCCAGAAGCGCCAACAAGTGATCCCGCTCCGCGGGGGTCAGCGGCTCCAGGGTCTCGGCCGCCGACTGCAGGCTGAGCGCGGCGATCGCACCGGCCTGGCGCTCGCCTTGAGGCGAGAGCACGACGATCACCTGACGCTGGTCCGTCGGGTGTTCCTCGACGTCGATCAGCAATTGCTTCTTCATCCGCGCGACGAGGCCGTGCACGTTCGCGGGTTCCATCCCGATCGCGCGGCCCAAATCGGCCTGCGAAAGCGGACCGCGCCGATGCAGCGTCATCACCGTGGCGGCCTGCATCGGCGTAACGCCGATGTCCCGGAGCAACCGGGTCGTGTTGCCCTTAGCGCGATGATACGCGCGCCGGAGCAAATGCCCGACCCGGTGCTCCGCCTCGAAATCGAGCTCGTTTTCGATTTTTACCGCGCTACGGCTACGGCTTCTTCGAATGCCCCCGCGCCAACCTTATCAGCGTCGAAAATGCCGCGCTCTTCGACCCAGCGGTGCGTCTCTTCGTACATCGTCTTCGAATACGGTTCGAAGACGAGGCGTTCGCCCGGACCGAAACGTTTCACGTCGACGAGTTTGCGGAAGCGCTCTTGCAGTTCGTTCGCATAGTAGTGCACGTAACGCTGATGGCGGATGTCGATGTCGGCTTGCGCGCGGCGCAGCGCCGCATAGTACTTCTTCACGTCGCCCAGGTCGGCGTCTTTGGCGACCATCCCGGCGATCATGAACGTCGTATCGGTGATGACGCGGAAACCGAGTTGCTCGAGAACGTACCGCTGCATCCCGAACACGTTGGCCGCGGACGCCTGCCGCGAGATCATCGCGTCGACGCGTTCGTCCGGCAACCCGCCGAAACGCAACTTGATCTGATCGGCCGATAAATATTCTTCGAGCGACTGGATCGTCGCGTAGTGGCTGCCGGAATGGTAGCCGACGTACACTTCTACGCCGGCGAGTTCTTCCGGACGCGTGATCTTTGATTCGGGCGGGACCATGATCGCGCCCGGTGAGATCGAGTAGCAGTCGCCCCACAGCGTGCCGTGATCGGCGGACGCCGCCATGTTGACCGTCCAATGACAGGCACAACTGACGGTCGCGTCGCGGCCCTCTTCGTAGGACTCGTAGGCGCCGTGCTTCTTGCCTTCGGCGGTCATGACTTTGGCCGGATCGGGCTGGCCGAGGTCGTTCTTCTTGAGAACGTAGTCCGTCAGACCCTCAGCCGCGTAGTAGCCCTTCTCCTCGGCGACCCATTCCTGAAGACGACCGTGCGTGTGAATGACAAACGTTCCCATGCATCTCTCCCATCAAAGGCCGGCCGGGCCGGTTTCGTTATGATAATAACTTCTTTGCCCCGAGTCAACCCGTCGGCGACGCCTAGGCGAGACCGGCCCGTTCGGCTGCCGCCACCAGTGCTGCGGCGAGTTCCTCAGGCGCGTCGATCATCACATCATGTCCGCTCGGGATCGATTCGACCACCCAGCCCGGCGCGCCGGTGACGGCGTCGCGGGCGGCATCGAACGGGATCGACCGGTAGTTGCCGGCACGCAGGTACGTCTTATGTGCCACGCGCTCGCGCGCCCCGGTGAGACGCAAGCCTTCGCGAAACGTGACCAGCGGCTGCGGAACGCACATCGAATCCACGTACGCGCGGTCGGCCTCGTTCACGCCGAACAGCTCGGCCGAATTCGGCGGCACGAGGCCGCCATTGGCGGCGGCCGCAGCGATCTGCCGTTCGCGCTGCGCTTCGGCCACGAGATCGTGCAGCGACTGGCCGTCTCCGGGCACGAACGCATCCAGAAAAACCAACGCGTCGATGCGCTCGGGCACCGCTTCCACCACACCCGAGATCACCAGTCCGCCGTAGGAGTGTCCGCACAGCACCGCGTGCTGCACGTCGTCGTTCCGCATCACGTCGACGATCTCGCCGACATGTGAGGACAACGTCGCGCCGCTCATCGTCATCGTCGGCGTCACCACGCGGTGGCCGCGCGCGCGCAAGCGCTCGGCGACGCGCGCGTAACACCAGCCGCCGTGCCACGCGCCATGAACCAAAACGAACGTGGCCGGCATCGTGGAATGCTCCTTAGCTGACTTGCGGGCCGCCGAAGAACTGCATCAGGATCGGCTTGAGCGGACGGGTCGGCCGGTAATCCGCGGGCGGGGCCTGCAACGGAATGCGCCGGTCGTGGCGCGCGAACGGATCGTCAT
>DASYOE010000174.1:0-14293 GCA_036008105.1 Candidatus Lustribacter sp.
GCGCTGAGCCAGTCGAGCTCGTTTTGCGGCACGTTCGCGGCAACCCAGTCCTTGTGGACGCGCATGACGAGCAGCTTATCAGTCGGCCTCAGCACCGCAATGAGGCGCTCCGAGATTTCCGTGTTGGTCAGCTCGGCCTCGACGATCCAAGCGAACTTCTGAAACTGGTATGCGTCACCCATCGACTTGATTGCGGTCTCCAGCGCCTGCGTTTCGTTCGGCAAGCGAAGACCGGGCAACTCAAGTGCAATATAGTGGACCACCGCGACACCGCCTTTCCCGGGCCCTCTTCTCGTTCTGCCACCGGATTCCGGCGTGACGCCGAGCACGCGCAAGGCGCCTGAGCGGGAGGGCGCGAATGGTCGGCGGTTCGGTCGCGGGGGCATAGCTCAGCTGGTAGAGCACTTGCATGGCATGCAAGGGGTCAGGAGTTCGAGTCTCCTTGCCTCCACCATCGAATCGCGAAGTTCGCCGGGTCATCGCGACGATTCGTTCGTCGAGGAAAGTCCGGGCTTCACTGGGCAGGGTGCAGGATAACGTCCTGTCGGGGCGACTCGAAGGAAAGTGCCACAGAAACATACAGCCGGGCAACCGGTAATGGTGAAATCGTGAGGTAAGAGCTCACGGCGATTCGCGGTGACGCGTTCGCGCGGTAAACCCCACCCGAAGCAAGATCGCTCGCATACCGCGCCTCGTGCGCGGGGGCCGGCCCGGCCCAACGAGCACCATCGCACCGAGGTCTCCGGTAACGGCGGCCCCAGAGAGATGATGACCACCGCCTGGCGGGACAGAATCCGGCTTACAGGCGGACTTCGCACACGATTTTGCCCGTTACGCGTCGAATTGCGCGGCAATGTCGAGCGGGCTGTGGCGCGTCCTGGCGCTGGCGGGTGCGTTGATCGCGCTCGCCTTCGTCGTTGCCGACACCGTCGATGTCCGCGGCTATACCGACGATCACCTGACGACCCAAAGCGCCGACGGCCGTTCGTACGCCCACCGGCGCGTCGACAGCGTGTCCGGCTCGACGGTGGAGAACGGCGGCCTGCGCCCCGGCGACATCATCACGCCGCTCGACCCGATGACGTCGCGCATGTATGGCTTCGGCAGCGAGCCGGCCGGCACGGTGTACCGCTGGAGCGTGCAACGCGGGAATGCGCGGTTCACGACCTCGACCGTGGTCTCGCCGGTCACCGCCAACGTTCTGATGCTCTACCAAATTTTCAACGTCGTGCGTCTGGCGATGATTCTGATGGCGATGGTGGTCGCCGCGCGACGCCCGGACGTTCCGGCGGCGCGAACGCTGGTCACGTTTCTCGTCACCCTCGCGCTGACGCTCACCGGCGGCGGCGCGTGGCTGCCGGATCCGGCGTTCGCGGCTTGGCGCCTCCTGCGCGGGCCGATCCAGATCTTCAGCCTATCCCAAGGCCTGCAGTACGCGTGCATCTTCCCGTTCGCATCCGAACGCGGCCTGCGCGCGTGGTTGCGCCTCATCAATCCGTGGTACGCGCTCGTTACGGTGTGCGCCGCGATCACATTCAGCATCTGGATCCGCAGCCCTAACGGCATGCCCGATCTCGGCGGGCTGGTGACCGTCGTCGACTGGTCGCCGATCATCTTCATTCCCGCGATGGCGGTGGCGTTCGGCATCGCCGCAGCCGCTGCGTCCGGGCGCGACCGCCAGCGCCTGTACTGGGCGGCCGGATCCATCTGCGTGGGCTTCTCCGGCCCAGTGGTCGTTACGGTGCTGGAAATCGGCTTCGCGCGCA
The DNA here is from genome assembly GCA_036008105.1 of Candidatus Lustribacter sp. Classification (GTDB taxonomy): domain Bacteria; phylum Vulcanimicrobiota; class Vulcanimicrobiia; order Vulcanimicrobiales; family Vulcanimicrobiaceae; genus Lustribacter. The sequence continues at coordinate 1,767 of DASYOE010000174.1, forward strand.
GCGATGAATGGATCGAGTTTCTCGCGCTGACGCTGATCGCGATGCCCGCCGGCCTCGCCTACACGATCCTGCGGCACCGCACCGTCGATATCGGTTTCGTCATTAGCCGGGCGCTGGTACTCACCGTCCTTTCCGCGCTGGTCATCCTCGCCTTCGGTTTGCTCGAACGAGCGCTCGGAAAACTCTTCATCGATGCCTCGCACATCGCGAGCCGCTCGTTCGAAATCGCGCTCGCGCTAGGTCTCGGGTTTTCGCTGCGCGGTTTGCACGCACGCATCGAGCGCGTCATCGATCGGATCTTCTTCAGCCGTCGCCAACGGGCGCTCGCAGCGCTGAAGACGTTCGGCAGCGACGTCTACTTCATCACCGATCCCGACGTTGCGCTCGAACGCACGGTCGAGGTCGTCGGCCGTAGCGCCGATGCCGGCAACGTCGCGCTGTATCTCATCGCCGACGGCGTGTTCGGCCTTGCCGCCGGGGTCGAAGCCGACGGGCTGCCCGCGGAGCTCAGCGAAAACGAGCCGCTATTCGTTCGCATGCGCGCTTCCCGGCGCGCCGAGTTGGCACGCGACGCCGGCAGCGATCTCGAAGCCGAGATCGGATTCCCGATGTTCGTGCGCGCGACGCTGGTCGGCGCGCTCGTGCTCGGCGCCAAGCGGTCGGGGGAAGCCTACGACCCCGAAGAGGTCGCGCTACTGGCGGAACTCGCGCAGCGCGTGGGCATGGCACTGGATGCCTTGCAGACGGTCGTGATGCGCCGCGAACTGGAAGCCCTCATGACGCGTACGGACGTCACAGTAGCTCCGGGCTAGCGCGTTCGCGGCAGGTCACGCCGCACCGCCGCGAACAAAGAAATCGGCAGCACGTTCGGGGAGGGTGTCCACGAGTGCGACGAATTCCGCTCCGCGTTTACATCAGTGGCGCCGTGGTCATTTTGACCCTGCTGATCGGGGTCTCCATGACCGTGCTGTTCTACAGCCGGATGAAGGACGCGCTCTTCGAAACCGCCGATCTCGTGTTCGATCGAACCGGGGCACTGATCGCACGGGTCATCGAGGACACCCGCAGCGAGCTCTTCGATTCGCTCGAGGTCGCGACGTACAGCAAACTCGCTACCGCGACGACCTTTCGCGACCGCGTCGCGGCCTTCGGCGTCCTCGCCGCGGTACTGCGGGCGAACCCATCGATCGTCGCAGCGTACGTCGGTTACCCCGACGGCGACATCATCTTGCTGCGCCCGCTGAGCGCAGCGCAACGCACGGTCTTTCGCGCGCCGCCGCGCGCCGCGTTCGTGCTGCAAACGGTCGAACGGCCCGCCGTGCGCGGCTCGTACACGTTCTACGACCGGGGGCTGCACGAACTCGCAGCCCGGGTCGTGCCGGGGTACCGTCTCGATCCGCGGGCCCGGCCGTGGTATCGCGTCCGGCTCAATCAGCGGTTCGTCTCCGACCCCTACGAGTATTTCACCACGAAAGAGATCGGCTTCACAAACGCGGTCCGGGCGTCGTCGGGTGCGGTGTTTGCCGCTGACCTCACCTTGGCCGAGTTGTCGACGATCATCTCAGAGGTCATCCCGACACCGCATTCGATCGCGGCGGTGGTCGACCAAAGCGGGAACGTGCTCTCGTACGCCGGACCACCGGTAGCGAACTTGAACGCGGGCCGCGTACAAAAAGTCGCGGACTTTCGCTCCGAGCCGCTTTCGGCGGCGTTCAAAGCGTGGTCGCCGACGGAGATCGTCCAAGGCTCCTTCCGCGACCGCGACGGCCAAAACTGGCTCTATCGCATTTCGCCGTCAAGCGGGCGGGTCGGCTCGGCACGTTCCGCTTTTCTCATCGTTCCCGAAGCCGAACTGCTCGCATCCGCGCAACGTGCCCGGACGCAGGCGCTCATCTTGAGCATCATCTTTATCGTGCTGTTGATTCCGGTGTCGTTCGTGCTCGGCGGGTATATCGCGGGGCCGATTCGCCGTCTGCGCAACGATGCCGCCGCACTGCGGGAACTCGACTTCAGCGAGCGGCCGAGTCAACCATCTCACATCGATGAGATCGCCGAGTTCTCGGAGACCTTCGGCGCGATGCGGCGGCACATCAAGCAATATAACGATGCGTCGACGCGCTTCGTACCGCGCGAGTTTCTCGAGCAGCTCGATCGCTCCAACATCATCTCGCTCCAGCTCGGAGACTGCGCCTTGCGCGAGATGACGATCATGTTCTCGGACATCCGCTCTTTTACCACACTGTCGGGCACGATGACGCCGCAGGCGACGTTCGAATTCCTGAATTCCTATCTCCGGGAGATGAGCCCGATCATTCGCGAGCATCACGGCTTTATCGACAAGTACATCGGCGACGGGATGATGGGGTTGTTTCCGCGCGCGCCGGACGCCGTCGGGGCCGCCGTGGCGATGCAACGCCAACTCGTGGCCTACAATCGCAGCCGCGTTCAAGCCGGTCACGAGGCCATCTCGGTCGGGATCGGGTTCCACTGCGGCGAGCTGATGATGGGAACGATCGGCGAGGAGCAGCGGTTCGAGACCACCGTCATCGCCGACGCCGTCAACATCGCCTCGCGGCTGGAGAGCCTCACCAAGCATTTTCGCGCGCTGATCCTGATCAGCGGCGAGGTCGTCGAACGGATCACGCCGCAGGCGTATCACCTGCGCCGGCTGTGCAACGTTCAGGCCAAGGGCGCGACACACGCGGTGAGCGTCTACGAGGTGTGCGACGCCGATGCCGTCGATCTGCGCGAACACAAAATCCGGACGCTGGCCGATTTCGAACGCGCCCGCGTGGCCTACGAGACGGGTGACTTTGCGTCCGCGGAGCGTCTTTTCACGGACATTGCGAACGCCGATCGCCGCGACGGCGCGGCGGAATACTTCCGCGAGCGGGCTGCAACGTTGCGCGTGACGGCGGCCCTGGTCAGCTGGGACGGTATCGAGCGCATGGAATCAAAATAGGGCTGCCGAGCGGGGCCCTCGGCCTCGGACCGCAACCGGCGGGGTGGCTACCGCGTTATAGCGAACTGAATACCATGCCGCATTTCGACAAAACTCTCACCGTCGAGCAAGCGTTCAAAACGCATGCCGGGGCGCGCCGCGTCTTCGCCCGCTTTCATCTCGGCGGCTGCTCCAATTGCTCGATCAGCGAAACCGAGACGATCGAGCAGGTGAGTGAAGGCTACGGCATCCCGCTGAACGTGCTGATGGAAGACCTCGAAAAGCTGTTCGATCAGCCCGCGCTCGAGGTCGGCGATGCGGTGCGTCTGCCCGACGAGATCCGCTCGAAAATCCCGCAGCTAGCGGGCGTTCCGGAGCTGGGCAAAGTGACCGATTTCGCCGCCGGCGCCTACACGGTCGAGTTCGGCGACGTTCGCCTGCAAGGGCTCGCCGAAGACTTCATCAAGGCCGAAACCGCCTCCGCGTAACTACGTTTCGAGCGGCTTCCGATCCATGAATGACTCGTCGGTGCCGTGCCAGTGCGTCAGTTGGGCTTCGCCCGCTTTCCAGCACAGATAGATCGGTCGCCCGTCCCGGATCGACGGGAAGTCGAGCAGCCCGAGGTCGATGTCCTTGACGACGCAGCCGTAGGCTTCGATCCGGTTGATGAGGTGCACCACCTCAGCCTTCAGATCGGTGAAGCGGCGCGCCGGCCGGCGGGCCGGAACGTTCCGCGCGGCGCGCAGCGCCGGATCGCTCTCTAGGAGCCGAATAGCAAGCTCGCGGCGCTTCTCCCATAGCTGTTCGACCAGCGGTGTGAGGACCGGAATGAGGGCGTTGGCTCGTTCGGGCGAAAAGACATGCATATGCGGCGTCTCGTCATCGTAACGGGGCTTTCAGGTGCAGGCAAGAGCCAAGCCATGAAATCGTTCGAGGATTTCGGCTTCGCTTGCCTGGACAATGTGCCACCGGTACTCGCTCCGGCGTTCGTCGACCTGGTTCGCGCCAGCGAGCGCGACACGGCGGCGCTGGCCTTCGACGTGCGTACCGGCGGCGCGTTCGGCGACGCCGCGGATACGCTCGAACGGCTGCTCAACGAGGGGCTCCAGCCCGAGGTCCTCTTCCTCGATGCGGACGACGAGACGCTGGTGCGCCGCTATAGCGAAACCCGCCGCCGCCATCCGCTCAACGGCACGGCGACGACGCTGGTCGAGGCGATCGCGGCCGAACGCGCCTCGCTGGCCGCGCTGCGCGACCGTGCCGACTTCCTCTGGGACACGACGAACTTCACCCAGGCGACCTTGAAGGATCACATCGCCGCGACGTTCGTCGGCAACGGCGCGCGCCACACGCGCGTCACCGTGATCGCGTTCGGCTTCAAGTACGGCGTGCCGTTGGACGCCGATTGGACCTTCGACGTCCGCTTCTTACCGAACCCGCACTACCAGCTGACGCTGCGGCCGCTCAATGGGAACGATCCCGAAGTCATCGCATATCTCGAAACCTCGCCCGATCTCGAACCGTTCCTCGAACGGCTGTTCGCGCTGATCGATTTCGTCGTGCCGCGTGCCCGCGCCGAAGGGAAGTCGCAGTTGACGTTCGCGATCGGCTGCACCGGCGGCCGGCACCGCTCCGTGTACGTCGCGCGGCGGCTGGCCAAACACCTGATCGAAAGCGGCGAAGATGCGCCCGCGGTCGAAGAACGCGACTTGCACCGATGAAGCGGCCGATCGACTTCGTGCGCTGGTTCATGCCGGGCCTGGGCGTCAAACGCTGGCTCGTCGTCGCCGTGTTCGGCGCCGTGCTCTTCGTCAACGGCGCCTCGCGCTGGCTCACCGACGAAGGCGCGCACGTCGGCATCAACGAGCTGGTCGACTGGATGGTGGGCGACTTCTTTCCGCCCGCCGATCTCTCGTACGTCTTTCTGATTCTCGGTTTCATCTTGGTCGCGCTGGGCATCTGGCGGTGGCTCAACTCGATCGTCAGCGCCGTGCGCCCGTACGGCACCGAGCGCATGATCGACGCGCTGCTCGAAACGCGCCTGAAGCGCGGCTACAAAATCGTGACCATCGGCGGCGGCACCGGCCTCGCGACGCTGTTGCGCGGGCTCAAGAAACGTACCTCAAACCTCACCGCGATCGTCACGGTGAGCGACGACGGCGGCAGTTCGGGCCGCTTGCAGAAAGAACTCGGCGTGCTGCCGCCGGGCGACATCCGCAACTGTCTCGTCGCTTTGGCCGACGACGAGGCGCTCGTCACCGATCTCTTCCGCTATCGCTTCACCGAGGGCGACGGCCTCACCGGACATTCGTTCGGCAACCTCTTCCTGGCCGCGCTGACCGGTATCACCGGGAACTTCGACGATGCGATCAAGGTCTCGAGCCGCGTGCTCAACATCAAGGGCCGCGTGTTGCCCGCGACGCTGGCAGTCGCGCAGCTGTGCGCGAAATTGAGCAACGGCGAACTGGTCGAGGGCGAGTCGAACATCTCCAAGTCATCCGCGCCGATCGATCACGTCTTTCTCGATCCGCCCCAAGCGGAACCGCTCCAGGAAGTGATCGAAGCGATTCGCGAGGCCGACGCGATCGTGCTGGGGCCCGGGTCGTTGTACACCTCGATCATGCCGAACTTGCTCGTGCAGCGCGTCGCCCACGAACTCGAAGCATCGAGCGCGGTCAAGATCTACGTGTGCAACGTCATGACGCAGCCCGGCGAAACCGGCGACTACTCGGCGTCCAAGCACGTCGAGGCGCTGCTCGCGAACGCCAAGGCGCGCGTTTGCGACATCGTGATCGTCAACGACGAGATGCCGCGCAAACTGCTCGACGTCTACGCCGAAGAACGGCAACTGCCGGTGGTCCTCGATAAGACGCGGCTCGACCGGTTGGGCGTGCAGACGGTGCGCGCCGCCGTCATCAGCGAAACGGACACGGTCCGGCACGATCCGGAAAAGCTCGCCGCGGTCGTGATCGGCGTGATCGATCAGCAGATCGCGCGGCGTGCGTCGTACGTGAAATTCAAGCCGGAACCGGCCGGCCCCGAGCCCAGCGTGCCGTTGCCGCGCGGATAAACGCCGGCGCTTCGCGCATCGCGCGCTCACGTTCGGCCGGGTCCACGATCAGCGCGATGCAGGTGACGCCACGCGCGCGCAACTCGGGCTCCACCTGCGGATCGACGCTGCCGCCGATCGCCAGCACCTCGACCCCCGCCGCGCCGGCTAACCGCGCGATGCCGGCCACCACTTTTCCATCCAGCGACTGACGGTCGATCCGCCCCTCGCCGGTTACACACAGCGCCGCACCCGCGAGCGCCGCGGCGAGGCCCGTCAATTGCGCCACCACATCGAACCCGCCGACCAGGCGGGCGCCGGCGAAGGTGGCCAGACCCCAGCCCAGTCCGCCCGCGGCTCCGGCCCCGGGCCGGTCGCGCAGATCGCGGCCGGTAACCGCGGTCGCGAGATCCGCCAAGCGGGCCAGGACCCCGTCCAGAAACGCCACGTCGTCCGGTGTGGCGCCCTTCTGCGGCCCGTAGACGGCGGCGGCCCCATTCGGCCCCAGCAGCGGGTTGTGGACGTCGGCGGCAATCTCGATCGAGGCCCCCGCCAGGCGCGGGTCCAGACCCGCCGCGTCGATCGATGCCACGCGAGCCAGCGCCGCCGGCGTGGGTGCCAACGCCGTCCCGGCGGCGTCGAGAAACCGGACCCCCAGCGCCGCGAGTGCCCCCGCGCCGCCGTCGGTCGTGGCCGATCCGCCGATCCCGAGCACGACGCGCGTCGCGCCGCGCGCGAGCGCATCGGCGATCATCGTACCGGTGCCATAGGTCGTGGCCAAGCGCGGAGCGAGTGGCGGCGCCAGCATCGCCAAACCCGAGGCCGCCGCCATCTCGATGATCGCCGTCGGCCCCAAGCGCGCGTAGGTGGCGTCGACCGGCGCGCCCAGCGCATTCGTGGTGGGGACGTGCTGCGCGACGGCCCCGCCGTCGATGAAGGCCGCCACCGTGCCCTCACCGCCATCGGCCATCGGAATCACCGTAACAAGCGGTCCATCGCCCCAGGCATCGCGCAGTCCGAGCACGATCGCGTCGGCCGCTTCACGCGCGGTGCAGCTGCCCTTGAATTTGTCCGGCGCCACGACGACGCGCGGTGGGTTAGACGGCGACGAAGCCTTCTTCCGCGTCCAAGCGGTCGAGGTTGGCCGACCGCTCTTCGAGCAGCCAGCGGTTCGCCTCATCGCGGCGTTCGTCGGTCACGCGCGCGCGTACCCAGCTCAGGATCGCATCGTCGCTGTCGCACGAATCGAGCGCGGCGTCGAACATGCGCGACGTAATTCCCCAGCGATCGAACACACCCCGATCCATCGGGCACGGGTAGATGTAATCGTGGAGCGCGTCGATGCGCGCCGCGCGTGCTTTATCGAAGACGCGCGCTAACCACAGAAAACCGTCGATCCCGTCACGTCCCCGGCGCGGAAAATCACGGCCGTTGCGAAAGTCCGTTCCCATAGCCCGCATAACGCTCAAAGCAGGCGCGCCGTTGCGCTGACCGGGAACGCTGTCCGCCAGCGGGACCGTGACCGCGAAGCGCGCGCCCCCCAGCGGGCTGCCGCGAATCTCCACGCGGCCACCGGCGCGCTCGAGAATCATTCGTACGAGTGCCAGCCCAATCCCAGAACCGCCGGCCCGCGTGCGGCCCCGCGCCCCGAGCGCGAAGACGCGCTCGCGCTCGTGCGGCGGGATACCGGGGCCGTCATCGTCGACCAGGATCGTGACCGTGCGCGATGCGTCGCGTTCGGAGGTCACCGCGACGCGGCCGCCGCGCCGCCCGTGCTTGATCGCGTTGGCAATCAAGTTTATCAGCACGAGCATGAGGCGGTCGCCGTCCATCGCGACGCGGACCGGTGGACCCGGCGTGAGCGCGAGCGCGACGCCGTGCTCCGTGGCGAGCGCAGCGCTGGCATCGGCCGCTCCGGAAAGCGCCGCGTCGAGCAGACCGTCGGCGCCGAGCGGGAACGTCGCCGAGAGATCGAGCAGCGAGATCTCGAACATCCCTTCGAGCAGCCGTTGCAAGCGCAGCGACTCGCCGTACGCGATGCGCACGAAGTGCTGCCGCGTGGCGGGATCGGCATCCTCGGCCAGCAGCGTTTCGAGATACCCGCGGATCGATGCCAGCGGCGTCCGCAATTCGTGCCCTAACGCCGAGAAAAACGCATAACGCTCGCGTTCTTGCGCGCCGCGCACGAGGGCAGCGGCGATCGCGGCCTCGATGCCGCGCGCACTCTGGGCATCGTAACGTGTCCAGCCGGCATCGACGTCGAGCGCCGTCAAGCCTTCGATGGTGGCAGCGATGCGCGCGAGCGTGCTCCGAATGTCGACCGGGGCCGGCCAACGCCGGCCATCGCGCGTCGGCGCGATCAACGCCGCGACGAATGCATCCGCGCCGCGGTCGTGCCCGGTGAGATCGCTCGAACGCAGAATGCGCGCGGCGGCGGCCGCGAACGCGGCGCTCGCCCGGCGCTCGATCGAGCGGGCCGCTCGCAAACCGTTGCGCCAGGCCGTTCGCTCGAGTGCCGGGAGACGGAACACGAGCAGCGGCACGCCGTCGCCGGCCAGCGCGACCAGCCGCGCGTCGACCTCAGCTACGCGCAAACTTGTAGCCGAAACCGTGGATCGTCTGCACGAGCCGCGGCAGCGCTGCTTCATCTTCCAGCTTCGCCCGCAACCGGCGCACGTGCACGTCCACCGTTCGCTCGTCACCATCGAAGTCGAAGCCCCAGACGGTCTGCAACAGCGTGGTGCGCGAAAAGGCCACGCCCGGATTGCTCGCCAGCTGCAGCAGCAGCGCAAACTCGCGCGGCTTGAGCGCCACGTCGCGCCCGTCGACGCGCGCCTCCCGCGCAGCCTCGTCGACCTCGAGCCGGCCGAACCGCATGAGCACGGGTGCGGCATCGGTCGCGAGTCCGCCGCGACGCGCCACCGCGCGCACGCGCGCGACGACTTCGCGCGGCGAAAACGGCTTGGTGACGTAGTCGTCGGCACCGAGTTCGAGCCCGATCACGCGATCGACCTCATCGCTCCGCGCGGTAACGATGACGACCGGCAGCGCGCGCCCTTCGCGCCGCAACGTGCGCACGATGTCGAAACCGTCGACGACCGGCAAACCGACGTCGAGGATCATGAGATCGGTCCCGGCCCGCACGGCGCGCAGCGCGGACGGCCCGTCGCTCGCCTCGGTGCAGCGAAAACCTTCGCGCGCCAAATGGTGCACGAGCAGTTCGCGAATAGCGGCGTCGTCTTCGGCCACAACGATGCGCAGGACCGGCATACCGCCCGCAGTGCCCGAGCCGGGCGGCGGCAATTCGCTTAGGGGTCTTTCTGCAGTACCGCCGCGCCCTCGATGACGTTTTTGCCGTGCTGATTCTGGACGGTCGTCGCACAGTGCAGGCGTCGCTTCTCCGGGTCGATCGTGACGATCTCCGACCGCGCGGTCAGCGTGTCGCCGATGAACACCGGCCGCAAGAAGTGCAGCGACTGTTCGACGTAGATGCCGCCCGGCGTACCGAGCAAGAGGCCGTTGACGGTCGACAGCAGGCTCGCGGAGAGCATGCCGTGGACGACGCGTTGTCCGTAGCGCGTTGTCTTGGCGTATTCCGCATCGACGTGGAGCGGGAATGTGTCACCGCTCACCCCCGCAAACAGCACGATATCGGCTTCGGTGACCGTTTTAGAAAACGACGCCGCTTCACCGACGGAGAACGAGGAAAATTCGCGAACCGAGTGTGACGACATGACCAGCACCCCTTCTGCGACTCGGCTCGCCCTCCCGTGCTGACGGCCGACGCCGAGTTCCGGACCATCGCGAACGCGGCCTTCGCCGCCTGGCAGCAGCGGCCGCCGTATATCGCCTATCGTGTCGACGTCGACGTCGACGTTCCGGCGCTCAAGCAATCTCGCCGCATTTCGCGCGCGGTCGAAGCGCGCACGCGCGACGACCTGGCCGTACTCCAAGATCTGCCGCGCGGGCAGAACCAGCTCGGCGGCGCTTTCCCGGTTCCACCGACGTTCGATGCGCTCAGCTACTTTCACATGGACTTCCGGCTCGGCGACCCGATGCGCCAGCACAATCCGCTCACCGCGGTGACGCTGTTGGCTCCCGCACCGAACTTGCCGCCCCAGCCGCTGCGCTACAGCGATCCGGTACCGTCGAGCCCCGACGTCGCGGTCGTCGTCACGACGCTGCGCAACTACTACGCGCAGTACGCCGACGACTCCAACGACCGCATCGGGCACATCACGCTGCAAGCGCTGCCGGCGCTCACCCGCGACAACGACTCGACCTTCTTCCTCAAAGACGTCTACTTTGACACGGCCACCGATCTGCCGACCCGCGTCGTCTATTCCGGCGTGGCTGCGGATTTTTCGGTCGACTACACGACGGTGGAAAGCCACTGGGTCATCCAGCATGCCAGCTACCGCGCGACGGTGTTCGCGCCGCTGCACATCGGCCGCAGTTCCTGGACGACCGAGGCAGCCTACAGCGGCTTCTCTTTTCCTGCGACCCCGGCTGACGCGCGCTTGCGGTGAAAGGGGCTCGCGCCAGGAACATGCGAATCAGTTGCCATGCTGACAGCTGACGCCGAGTTCCGCGCGGCAGCGAACGCCGCCTTCGCCGCATGGCAGCATCCGCCGCCGTACATCGCCTATCAGGTCGACGTCGACACCGAGGTGCCGACCCTCAAACTTTCGCGAAAAATTTCGCGCGCGGTCGAGACCCGCACCGAGGACGACCTCGCCGTGCTGCAAGATCTCCCGCAAGGCGATAACCAGGTCGCCACCGCGTTTCCGGTGCCGCCGGCCTTCGATGCGCTGAGTTACTTCGAGTTTTTCTTCGATCCCGGTGACGACACGAAACCTCCGACCACCGACATCAACATGGTCGCGGACCGTCCGTTCTTCCCGCCCGAACCGCTGCACTTCGGCATCGGCAACGCCTCGAGCCCCGACGTGGCCCTGGTCGTGCCGTTCTTGCGCAATTACAAGGCACAGTACGCGCCCGACTCCACCGACCAGCTCGCGCACATCGTCATGGTTCCGCTCAAGCCGCTCACGGCCGGAAACGACTCGACGTACTACCTCAAAGACGTGTACGTCGACACGGCCAGCCAACTGCCGACCCGCATCGTGTACGCGGGTCCGGCGCTGAATTTCATACTCGATTACGGGATGGTGGGGAACCATTGGCTCATCAACCACATTCGCTATAGCCGCACGCGCGGGAACACGCCCTTTACCACCGATGCGGTCTACAGCGCGTTCACGTTTCCTGACACACCGGTGGACGGCCGGCTGAAATAAAAAAAGGCCCATCGGGCGGCCTTGCGAATCAGGGGAGTCGACCATTTGGAAAGGTGGCAGAGTGGTCGATTGCACCTGACTCGAAATCAGGAGTCCCTTTGCGGGGACCGGGAGTTCGAATCTCCCCCTTTCCTCCAGTCAGCCTGCCGTCAGTCCGCTTCCTGGGGCCGGCTGCGGCGTAGCGCGAAGAACGCGCGCAGCTGAGCGGCTGTCTCGCTCGCCAAAACGCCGCGGGTCACGTCGACGCGGTGGTTGAGCACCGGCGACGCAAGCAGATCGACGACGCCGCCGGCCGCGCCGCCTTTCGGATCGGAGCAGCCGAATACGAGACGCTCGATGCGCGCCGCGGCAATCGCGCCCGCGCACATCGCGCACGGCTCCTTCGTCACGTATAGCGTGCCGCCGATGCGCCAGCGACCGAGCACGCGGGCCGCTTGCGCCAACACGATCATCTCAGCGTGCGCGGTGGGGTCGGGGCGCGCTTCCTTCTCGTTCCAACCCTCGAACATCCAACCGTCGACGTGCAACAGCGCGCCGATCGGAACGTCGCCGGCCGCCGCCGCGCGCTCGGCGCACAGCATCGCGGTCTGGATGCCGGACTCATCGTCGGCGGAAAAATGGTGCTCCCGGCCCGGCTCGAACGGGCAACCTTCGCCTTCGGAGGGCGACGCGCTATCCAATTGTGCCACGGGAGCGGCAAGCCCCTTACGCTGCGCCTTTATCCTCGGGTCCTGGCGCTGACGTGGGGATGTGTTTGAACAGGTCGAGCTTGTGGTCGACGAGGCCGCGGTAGAACTTGCGCACGCAATCGGGATGCCCGAAGAAATAGGTCCGCGCGTACGCGAGATCGTCCCCTGAACTGTCCGGAACGTAGTGTGAAATTTCAATCTCTTCCATTTGCGCCCGGTCAACCGGGTGCGGGCAGAAATCGCAGGGGATCGTCGACATAAAGGTTACCTCGAGAAAATTGACTCGGGTAGGATTTGAACCTACGACCTAGGGCTTATGAGTCCCCCGCTCTACCACTGAGCTACCGAGCCACGGCGTCCGCGAGCGGACCGGAGGGAGTTTTCCCCCGGCCCTTCGACCCCTTTTCCCCTATAGACGTTGCACCATCCCGCGCCCCGGCCGACAGAGGCTCCAAGGGCCGAGGTGGGCTAATATCGGCTGAAGCTTTTTTTCAACCCCTGGAGCAAGCGTTGAGTATCAGAATCACCGTGAACGGCCGCTCGCATGA
>DASYOE010000175.1:0-3405 GCA_036008105.1 Candidatus Lustribacter sp.
ATGATCGGCCGCAAGGGTGGTCAGGCTACGAAAAAGGCCCATGGCCACGCTTTCTACGAGGCCATCGGTAAAAAAGGCGGCAAAAAAGGCGGCGAGGCGACTCGCGACCGTTACGGCCCGGCTTTTTACGAAGAGATCGGCCAAAAAGGCGGCCAGAAGGTCAAAGCCCTGATCGAACAGGGCAAGAAGGCTGCAGCCGACGCTGCGGCCGCTGAAAAGAAAGCCTCCTAAACCCGAACTCGCACGCGCCGCCACCGTCGTGGTCGCGGCGCAGTGCACCCTCCGTTTTGCCTCAGCCCCGCTTCCGAACAGCCTCGCGCCCGATGCGCGGCGCCCACTTCTTCGTCCACAGCCCACGCTCGAAGACGATAACGGAATCGTAAAAGCAGATCGCGTGCGTCGTACGCGTGAAGCCGGTCGCGGCGTCGGCATCGCGTTGATGATCTGCGTTCAGTTCATCGACCAACTTTTTTGCTGTCTCGACGAAGGTGCCCGGCTTGCCGAGCCCGCCGCCGAAATCCGGCCAATACGCGGTGTGCAAATCTTCGACCAGATACACGCCGTTTTTCGTTAGGCCGGGATACAGATGCTCGAACGACGCCGCGACATGTGCTTGCACGTGGCTGCCGTCGTCGATCGCGATGTCGAAGGGACCGAATTCCTCAACCACGCGGTCGAGAAATGCCGGATCGTCTTGCGAACCGATGCGCACCGCGATCTGGTCTTCTTCGAATTCCGTGCACCGCGGCTCGATGTCGATGCCGACGATCTGCGCGTGCGGCCCCAAGTAGCGCTTCCACATCTGCAGCGAACCGCCGTCGCCGCAGCCGATTTCGAGCAGCGCGACCGAGCGGTTCACAAACGGCGCGAAGTGCCGCTCGTAGATTGGAAAGTAGTGCTTCCACTTGTGGATGACGCGGCGCTCGCCGTTGCCTTGAAAGTCCGCCCAGAGCGACATATCGCCCATCCTAACACGCACGATGGAATGCCCGAGCACGCCAGCGAACGAGTCGGACCATGCCACTCGATCGCCCGGCCGGGTCCACCCCTCACGCGCAAGTCGCCGACGTCGCCGCCGCGCTGGCCGATTGGACTCGCGGTTCGGGTCCAATGCTGGCCCGGCTGGCCACCGCGCTGGAGTCCGCGGTGTTGCGCGGCACGATCGCGGCCGGCAGCCGGCTCCCATCGGAGCGCGAGCTCGCGCAGCGGCTGGGGATCAGCCGCAGCACCGTGGTGGCCGCCTACGACCGCCTAAAGGTCGAGGGCCGCGCCCACACCCAGCGTGGCAGCGGTACGTATGCCGGACCACCCGGACCGCTGACCCGCGGCGGGCGATTCACACCAGGCCACTTGGTATCGATCGTCGACAACCGCGACGGTCCACGCCAAACGGTGGAGTTCACGATCGCCGCGTTGCCGGGGTCGCGCGAAATCGCGCCGGCCGGCGAACGCCTCGCTAAGCAGCTGCAGAAACTCTCGCGCGAGACGCCGGGCTATCTGCCGCTAGGGCTGCCCGCGCTGCGCCGTGAGATCGCGCGGGCCTACGAAAGCCGCGGCCTGCCGACCGACCCCGACCAGATCATCGTCACGAGCGGCGCGCAGCAGGCGATCGCGCTGGTCGCGCAGCTCTTCCGCGGCGACCGGGTCGCAATGGAGGACCCGACCAATCCGGCGTCCCTGGACGCCTTCCGAGCGGCCGGAGCGGACATCGTGGCCATCGGGGTCGACGGCGACGGCGCCAACGTCGAAGAACTCGAAGGGCTGCCGCCCGCGCGCCTGCCGGCCGCCGTGTACAGCGCCACGACCTACAACAATCCGACCGGCACCGTGCTCTCGATGGCACGGCGCATGGCGCTGGCCACCATGGCCGAGCGCGAGGGCTGGACGATCGTCGAGGACGAGACGTTGTGCGACATCTCGATGCACGACGTCGCGCCGCCCGCGCCGATCGCGGCGCTCGGCAGCGGCGCGACGGTGCTCTCGATCGGATCCGCCTGCAAACTCTTCTGGGGCGGTTTGCGCATCGGCTGGGTGCGCGGCGAAGCGCACATGATCAGCCGCATCGCGCCACTGAAGATCGTCGCGGACCTCGGCACGTCGCTCGTCGGACAGGCCCTGTGCGCCGAGTTGCTGCCGTTGCGCGACCGCGTGCGCAACGAACGCCGCGCGCAACTCGCCGTGCGCTATCGGACGCTCACCGGCGCGCTGGAGCGCGAACTGCCGTCGTGGCGCCGCAACGAACCGTGCGGCGGCTCGTCGTTGTGGATCGAACTGCCGCACGGCGATTCGGCCAGCTTTGCGGTTGAAGCGGCGCGGTTCGGCGTAACGATCGCCGCCGGACCGGTGTTCTCGTCGGCCGAACGGCACGCGCGCCGGCTGCGGCTCCCGTTCGTGCTCGACCCGGCCGTGCTGCTGGCCGGCGTGGACCGTCTGGCCGCCGCTTGGGCCGCCTACGCCCCACGCGCTGCGACGCTCCCGCTCGACGCGGTCGTCTAGGTCCCCACGTCATCCTGAGCGTAGTCGAAGGACAGTCACGTAACGTAGCATTGGAGGCAGCTATGAATCGAATTGCCGTTCTCACTCTCATTGCGCTGGGTGCGTTCGCGCCGGCGCCCGCGCTCGCGCAGGCGATGCCGGGGATGGCGCCCGCGGCGACGCCGGCCCCCATGTCGCCGATGCCGACGGCTGCCGAACAACCGTTCATCGCCAAAATTCAGAAAGACATTCCGGCGCGCTTCGCGACGATCGCGGCGGCGCAAAAAGCCGGCTTCTTCCAATACACGGGCGAGGACAAGACCGGCGCCATCAGTTACGTCAACCTCAAGGTCTGGAACTCGATCGACCTCGACATGCCCAACCAGCTCTGGTACGACGTCAACGGCCGATTGCTCGGCGTCGACTACACCATTCTGGAATCGCAATCGCCGAAGGCGCCGACGACGCTGTTCGGCTACGCGATCGATCCTTCGCGTTGGGTTCACCGCGGCGCGCACATGCACTACGGTTACACGATGCCTGACGGCTCGCTGAAACTCGGCGCGATGCCGGTGCAAAAATTCACCGATGCCGGCGGCACGCCGAGCGAGAACGTGCCGGACATTCCCGCGAACAAAGCCGCGCTCGTGAAAGCCGGACTGCCGGGATTGACCGATCCCTCGCAAGTGAAGTTCGTCTTCTTGCATCCCGCGATGTGGGACTTGATCCCGTGGGTACTGCCGAATCCCGACGGCGCCTGGGCCGACGCGAATCCCAACGTCAAGCCGTCACAGGCACCGCCGAAGCCGGCCGGCGCGATGTGATTCCTGACCAAACGAAAAAACCGCACTTTCGGGTGCGGTTTTTTTATTCGTTCGACCAGTAGTCTTTTAAGGCTTTGCCGCGGCTGGGATGGCGCAGTTTGCGCAG
>DASYOE010000176.1:0-4065 GCA_036008105.1 Candidatus Lustribacter sp.
GTGCGCGAGCCGTCCTGACCTTGTTTGGTGTGGCGCTTGACGACGTTGAGACCCTCAACGGTCGCCGCGCCGTCCTTCGGGAACACGGCCTTGACGATGCCGCGCTTGCCCTTTTCCTTGCCGCGCCGAAGCATGACGGTATCGCCGGTCACGATCTTCGGTTTGCGGACGCCGTACTGAACGTGTGCCTTCGCCATGCTAGAGCACCTCGGGCGCCAAGGACGCGATCTTGAGGAAGCCGCGGTCGCGAAGCTCGCGGCACACCGGCCCGAACACGCGCGTGCCGCGCGGATCCAGGTTGTCCTTATCGCCCTTGATGATGACGCACGCGTTGTCGTCGAACTTGATAACCGAGCCGTCAGGACGGCGCATCGGCGCCGACGTCCGCACGACGACGGCCTTGACGACTTGGCCCTTCTTGACGGCCGCACCGGGGATCGCCGACTTGACGGTCCCGACGATGATGTCGCCGACGAAGGCGTACTTATGCCGGCTGCCGCCGGACACGTGGATGCAGAGCAGCTCGCGCGCGCCGCTGTTGTCGGCAACCTTGAGCCGCGTCTCTTGCTGAATCACTTCGCGCGCTCCACGATCTCGAGCAAGCGCCAGCGCTTCTCTTTGGAGTAGGGACGGCACTCTTGGATCCGGACCAGATCGCCGATGCCGGCGGTGTTCTGCTCGTCGTGAGCTTTGAAACGCCGCGACTGGCGGACGACCTTCTTGTAGACCGGATGCGGCACGCGCGTCTCGGCCACGACGACGATCGTCTTGTCCATCTTGTTGCTCGCCACGCGGCCCTGCTTGATGCGACGGCGGTTGCGCGAGCGTTCGGACGTCGCGGCGTCCACGGTGTTAAGCTGCTCCATGACGTGCCTCAACGATCTTCTTCTCGGAGATCGCGGTTTGGATTTGCGCGTACGAACGGCGCGCGGCTTTGACTTTCGAGAAATCCGAAAGGTGGCCGGTGCGCAGCGCGAAGCGCAGGTTGAACAACTCTTCTTTGGTTTCGCGAGCCTTAATTTCGAGCTCGCCGATGGTTAGCTCGCGCAAGCTTCGCAGATCGGTGCGTTTCATGCCGACACCGCCTGCTCGTCGGCACGCGTCACGACCTTGGTCGCGATCGGCAGCTTATTCGCAGCCAGTCGCAGCGCTTCACGCGCCACCTTTTCTTCCACGCCGGCCAGCTCGAACATGATCCGGCCCGGGCGCACGACGGCGACCCAAAACTCCGGATTGCCTTTACCGGAGCCCATGCGGACTTCGGCCGGCTTCTTCGTGACCGACTTGTCGGGGAAAATCTTGATCCAGACCTTGCCGCCACGTTTGATGTGACGGGTCATCGCGATACGAGCGGCCTCGATCTGCCGGTTGGTCATCCAAACCGGCTCGAGCGCTTGCAAACCGAAATCGCCGAAGGTCAGCGTGTTGCCGACCATCGCCTTACCGCGCATGCGCCCCCGGTGTTGACGGCGCCATTTGACTCTCTTAGGCGTCAGCATTTGTATCTACCTCAACTGGGGTGACAACTTCGGTTGCTACCGCGGCTTCCACCGGGGTTGCGTCGATCGCGGAGGTTTCGGCGGTGACGCCGTGGCCGTGTTCGGCCGGGACGTCGTGCGTCACCGCACCGCTATGCGCTTCGTTGGGAAGGTTGCCGGCCACCGACGGCGCGCCGTCGATAATCGAATCCACCGACTGACCGTCGGCGGTCGCCGCATGCATCGCCGCTTCGGTGTCGAGGCCGCCGCCCGCGCGTGCGGGACGTTCGGCACCCGGACCGCGGCCGCGGCCGCCGCGCGTACCGCGACGGTTCTCGCGGAACTGCGCCGGGCGCTCGGCACCGGGGGTGAGGCGTTCGCCGCGCGGCTGATCCGGCAGCACTTCGCCTTTGTAGATCCAGACCTTCACGCCGATGCGGCCGAAGGTGGTGAACGCTTCGACGTGGGCGTAGTCGATGTCGGCGCGCAGCGTATGCAGCGGCACCTTGCCGTCGTGGTTGCGTTCGGTACGCGCGATTTCCGCGCCGCCGAGGCGGCCCGAAACTTGAACCTTCACGCCGCGCGCGCCGGCTTTCATCGTGCGCATGATGCCCTGCTTCATGGCGCGACGGAACGCGATGCGTTTCTCGAGCTGATCGACGATGTTCTGGCCGACCAGACGCGCGTCGAGTTCGGGTACCTTGATCTCGACGACGTTCACCTGGACTTGTTTGCCGGTGAGCTTCTCGAGGTTGCGACGGATCTCGTCGATGCCGACGCCGCGCTTGCCGATGATGATACCGGGCTTGCCGGTATGCACGATCACGCGCGCTTGGTTGGCGCGGCGCTCGATCTCGACTTTCGAGATCGCGGCGGCGCGCGTCATGCGGCCGAAGTACTTCCGGATCGCGACGTCTTCATGGAGCCATGCCTGGTAGTTCTTCTTCTCGAACCAGCGGCTGTCCCAAGTGCGTGTGATCCCCAGGCGCAGCCCGACGGGGTGGATTTTCTGACCCATTACTCAGCAGCTCCGGCCGCGGCCGCGGCTTCTTTCTTTTTGCGCGGTGCGCGGGTTTTGGTGGGCTTAGCCGACGCGGCTTGCGCGCGGCGCGACTCGACGGTGGAAAGGGCGATCGCAGCACCGGAACGCTGACGCGGCTCGCGTTTCGGCGGCGTCGGGCTGACGGCGATGGTCACGTGCGACATGCGCTTACGCTTGAAGTTCGCGCGGCCTTGGGCGCGCGGATCCAGGCGCTTGGTGATCCCACCGCCCGGTCCGCTGTCGACGGTGATCTTCGTGACGAAGAGCCCGTCGCCCGACATGTTGTGGTTGTTCTCGGCGTTGGCCACGGCCGATTTGAGCAGCTTCTCCAACGGCTCGGACGCGAACACGCCGGAGAATTGCAGCAGCACGAGCGCTTCGCGCACGGACTTACCGCGAATCGCATCGGCGACGCGGCGCAGCTTGCGCGGTCCCATCCGGGCGAACTTGAGGTGCGCGACCGCCATTTGCGGCGCGTCGGCGACGGCGGTCATGCCTTCACCGCCGATTTGTCGCCGGCGTGGCCCTTGAAGATGCGCGTCGGCGAGAACTCGCCGAGCTTGTGCCCGACCATGTTCTCGGTGATGAACACCGGGATGTGCGCCTTGCCGTTGTGGACGCTGATCGTGTGACCGACCATCTGCGGCACGATCGTCGACGCGCGCGACCACGTTTTGATGACGCGTTTCTCGCGGGTCGAGTTCATCTTCTCCACTTTGGAGAGCAGATGGTCCGCGACGAACGGCCCCTTCTTGAGACTACGGCCCATTATTTGCCCTTCCGCTTACGGACGATCATGCCGGCGGTACGCTTGTTGCGGCGCGTCTTTTTGCCCATCGTCATCTGACCCCAGGGCGTGGTCGGCGGACGGCCCGACGTCGAGCGTGCTTCGCCGCCGCCGTGCGGATGGTCGACCGGGTTCATCGCGATGCCGCGCACCGAGGGGCGCTTACCGAGGTGACGCTGGCGGCCGGCCTTGCCGATCACTTCGTTTTCATGCTCGAGGTTGCCGAGCTGACCGATGGTCGCGCGGCAGACGATCTGAATCTTGCGCACTTCACCCGACGGCATGCGGACCTGCGCGTACGCGCCTTCCTTGGCCATCAGCTGCGCCGACGAACCGGCCGAACGCACGAGCTTGCCGCCCTCGCCGGGTCGCAACTCGATGTTGTGGATCACGGTGCCGAGCGGAATGTTCGCCAGCGGCAGCGCGTTGCCGATCTTGATGTCGGCATCGGAGCCCGACACGACGACCGCGCCGACTTCGAGCCCGACCGGCGCGAGGATATAGCGCTTCTCGCCGTCGCGGTAGTGCAGCAGCGCGATGCGGGCGGTGCGGTTGGGATCGTACTCGATCGCCGCGACCTTGGCCGGCACGGTGTCCTTGGCGCGCTTGAAGTCGATGATGCGGTACTGCTTGCGCGTGCCGCCGCCCTTATGGCGCGTCGTGATGTGGCCGTTGTTATTGCGGCCGGAATGCTTCTTCTTGACCTCGAGCAGCGACTTCTCCGGCGCTTTCTTGCTGATCTCGGAGAAGTCGGCGGT
>DASYOE010000177.1:0-23385 GCA_036008105.1 Candidatus Lustribacter sp.
CGAGATGCACCTCGTAGATCGAGATCGGCGCGGCGCGGTGCTGACGCGCGCCGCGCGCGGACATCCAGGCACCGTCGCTCCACCCGAACGGCGGCGCGTCCCACACGATCGACGCGTTCTGCGGACGCGTTTCGGAAAAGAACGCGATCGGATCGACGCGCAGCGGCAGCAGATGGCCGGCGTTGTCTTCCAGCTCGAATTTGTAGCGCGCCCCGGCGCCGACGCCGGGCACGAACAGTTCCCACACACCGCACTCGCGCCGCAGCCACAGGCGGTGCGTGCGGCCGTCCCAGTCGTTGAAGTCGCCGACCACGCTGACGCGCCGCGCGTTCGGTGCCCACACCGCAAACGCCGTGCCCGTCACCCCGTCGATCGTGCGGACGTGCGCGCCCATCACGTCGTAGAGCCGGAGATGCGTTCCTTCGCCCAAGAGATAGGCATCGAGGTCGCCGAGAACCGGCACGTGGGTCGTCGTCAATGGGCGGCTTTCACGGTGAAATCGCGACCCACGGCGGGATGCGCCGGCGCGTCGTAATCGGAGACTTGCTGAATCAGCTTCGCGACGAGCGCCGTCCAGCCGGTCTGGTGCGATGCGCCCAGCCCCTGGCCCGTGTCGCCGTTGAAGTATTCGTGGAAGAGGATGTGGTCGCGCCAGTGCACGTCGTGTTCGAACGCCGAGTCCGGCCGGCGCTGAAAGGGCCGCACGCCGTCGGGGCCGGTGCGGAAGAGCGCGATCAGGCGGCGTGAGAGCGCTTGCGAGATCTGCCAGAGCGTGAGCATCTCGCCCGAGCCGGTCGGAAATTCGACTTTGAAATCATCGCCGAGATAGTAGTGGAACTTCTGCAGCGATTCGATCAGCAGGTAGTTCAGCGGAAACCAGATCGGACCGCGCCAGTTGGAATTGCCGCCGAATAGCCCGCTGGTCGATTCGGCCGGCTCGTAGTCGACGCGAAAGCTGGCGCCGCCGACGTTGAGCACGTAGGGGTTCGCGTCGTGAAACTTGGAGAGCGCGCGGATCCCGTGGTCGCTCAGGAACTCTTGCTCGGCAAACAGCCGCCGCAGGATGCGCCGCAGGCGTTCGGGGTTGACGATGGCGAGCAAACGGCGCTGCCGCATCCCGCTGACCTCGATGCGCGCGACGTTTTCCGCGAGCTCCGGGCGGTTGGCGATGAACCACTCGACGCGTGCCTTGAGCAGCGGCATCTTTTCGAGCGTGTCGGGATCGAGCGTTTCGACCGCAAAGATCGGGATGATGCCGACGGCCGAGCGGACCTTGAGCGGAATGCGCTCGCCGGTCGGGAGGTAGAGCTGGTCGTAGTAGAACTCATCCTGTGAGTCCCAGAGACCGACCCCTTGGTCGTCGTCGTCCCGCTGCGAGTTCATCGCGTCGGCGATATAAAGGAAGTGCTCGAAGAACTTGTTGGCGAGATGTTCGTACACCGGATCGTGGCGGGCCAGCTCGATCGCGATCGCCAGCATGTTGAGCGAGTACACTGCCATCCACGCCGTGCCGTCGGCCTGTGCGAGGTAGCCCCCGGTCGGCAGCTTCGTGCTGCGGTCGAAGATCCCGATGTTGTCGAGGCCCAGGAAGCCGCCCTGAAACACGTTTCGCCCGCTCACGTCCTTGCGGTTTACCCACCAGGTGAAGTTGAGCAGCAGCTTCTGAAAAACGCGTTCGAGAAAGGGATGATCGCCGACCCCGCCGCGGCGCTTCGCTTCGATCTTGTAGATGCGATACGCCGCCCAGGCGTGGACCGGCGGGTTGACGTCGTCGAAGGCCCATTCGTACGCCGGCAACTGCCCGTTAGGATGCATGTAGCGTTCGCGCGTGAGCGCGACCAGCTGGCGTTTGGCGAAATCCGGATCGATCAGCGCGAACGAGATGACGTGAAAGGCGAGATCCCAACTCGCGTACCACGGGTACTCCCACTCGTCGGGCATCGAGAGGATCTCTTCGTTGTAGAGGTGCGTCCAACCGGAGTTGCGCCCGTGCAGGCGACTGGCGGGCGGCACCGGCATCAGCGGATCGCCCTTGAGCCAATCGCGAATGATGTAGTTGTACCACTGCTTCGTCCACAACAGCCCGGCGAACGCGCGGCGCTGAATCGTGCGGTCCTGCGGATCGGCCGTGGCCGGGAGTAAGCTCGCGTAGAACGCGTCGGCTTCGGCGAGGCGCCCGTCGACGATCGCATCGAATGCGACCGGGTCGATCTTGAGCGCTTCCGGCATGTCGGTGAGGCGCAGGCGAATCGTTTCGGTCGCGCCCGGTTCGAAGATGTAGACGTGATGAAACGCCGCTTTCGTGCCGGCACGCTTGGGGTTGATCGCGGTCGGGTCGTTGTTGATCAGATACCGGCCGAAGGCGTCCTTGACGAACTGCCGCGGGTTCTTCACCCCGAACGCGCGCTCGAAGTTCGTCTCGTTTTCGGTGTAAAGGATGCTGTTCGCGTTGCCGTCGCCGATCATCCAACGCCGGCCGAGCGTCGGATGCTGCGTCACCATCGCGACGTTGGTATCGCCGGCGTCGCCGATCGTGGGCTTCGTGACGCCCGCCCGCCACGACCACTCGTTGCGAAACCACACTGTCGGCAGCACGTGCAGCGGCGCGCGGTTTTTGCCGCGATTGGTAATCGTCAGGCGAATGAGGATGTCTTCGGTCGTCGCCTTGGCGTACTCGATCACGATATCGAAGTAGGCTTCGTCGGCGAAGATGCCGGTGTCGACGAGTTCGTACTCGGGCTCCGACTTATCGCGCCGGCCGTTCTCGATGCGCAGGTCGTCGTAGGGGAACGGGCGCTGCGGATATTTGTAGAGCGCCTTCATGTAGGCGTGCGACGGCAGGTTGTCGAGGTGGAACCAGACTTCCTTAACGTCCTCGCCGTGGTTGCCTTCG
Source organism: Candidatus Lustribacter sp. (assembly GCA_036008105.1). Lineage (GTDB taxonomy): Bacteria > Vulcanimicrobiota > Vulcanimicrobiia > Vulcanimicrobiales > Vulcanimicrobiaceae > Lustribacter. The sequence continues at coordinate 2,894 of DASYOE010000177.1, forward strand.
TGGCCGTTGAGCCCGTACAGACGCTCTTTGATGATGCGGTCGCGACCGTTCCAGAACGCCGGTGCGAAGCACAGGCGCTGGTGGTTGTCGCTGATCCCCATAATGCCGTCTTCACCCCAGCGGTACGCCCGCAGGTGCGACATCTCAAACGGAAACGAGTCCCAAGCATTACCGTCGGCGGAGTAGTCCTCCCGGACGGTTCCCCACTGGCGTCCGCTGAGGTAGGGACCCCAGCGCCGCCAATGCGCTTCTCGCCGTTCTAGAGCGAGGATGCGCTCGGATTCGGGATTCGCCACGCAGGGCCGGTTCGACGCACATGGCAAGTTCCGCTTCGATGAGCATGCGACGGCTCGGCCGGCCGGACTGTACGGACCTGGGTGTCGCCGAGCGCCGGGAGTGGCTCGTGACCAACGGCCGCGGCAGCTACGCCATGGGAACGGTGGCCGGGACCCTAACGCGCAGCTACCACGGCCTGCTGATCGCCGCGCTCGACCCGCCGGTGGCGCGCCGCCTGCTGGTTCCGACCATCGCGCTCGAGGTGCAGTACCGCGGCATGACCTACGCGCTGGCCACCAACCGGTGGGCATCGGGCGGCCGGGTGCCGGAGGGCTGGCGGCAGATCGAATCGTTTGCCGTCGCGGACGGCGTGCCGATATGGACCTATATCCTCGGCGACGCCGAGCTCGAGGTGGCGATCGCGATGCCCTACGGCATCGACCGCACCGCGGTGGCGCTGCGCGTCGTGCGGGCGGTCGAGCCGCTGCGCGTGGCGGCGCGCGTGCTGGTCGCCGATCGCGACCACCACGGCGGCGGTCTCCCCGATCCGGAACGCTTTCACGTCGATGTCGCCGGCGACCGCGCCGGCGTGTCGCTGCCCGATAGCGGGCGCACCCTGCACGTGAGCGCGCCGGGAGCGGTGATGAGCCCGCACCGCGACCGCTGGAGCGGGTTCTTCGAGGCACGCGAAAGCGAACGCGGCCTCAACCCGATCGACGATTATCTCTACGCGGTCGACGCGCGCTTCACGCTCGCGCCCGGCGAGCGCCACGGGATCGTCGTCGGGCTCGAACCGGATGGCGACGCCGCACCGGCGATCGTCGACGCCGCTCGCGCGCGCGGCGCCGCGTTGGCGGCCGCCGAGTCCGACCCCGTGCGGGCGCAGTTGGCGATCGCCGCCGACGCGTTCGTCATCGTGGCCGCGCCCGGCGCGTCGTCGCGCACGACGATCGTCGCGGGCTATCCGTGGTTCAGCGATTGGGGCCGCGACACGATGATCGCGCTGCCGGGGTTGCTCATCGCGAACCGGCGCGTCGACGTGGCCGAAGCGATCGTGCGCGGCTTCGCGCCGTTCGTGGACGGCGGCATGCTGCCGAACGTGTTTCCCGATGCCGGCCGCCAGCGCCCGGAGTACAACACCGTGGACGCGGCGCTTTGGTACGTCGAAGCGATTCGCGCGTGCGCGACCGCGACGGCGAATCCGCAATTCGCGCGCGACATGTTCGGCGTGCTGCGCGCGATCGTCACCGCGTATACGGAAGGCACGCGCTTCGGCATCGGCGTCGATCCGGCTGACGGTCTCTTGCGCGCGGGCGTGCCGGGCGTGCAGTTGACGTGGATGGATGCGAAGGTCGGCGATCACGTCGTGACGCCGCGCATCGGCAAACCGGTCGAGATCAACGCGCTGTGGTTCGCGGCGCTCAACACCACCGCGCAATTCGCGGAGCACAGCGATGCCGATCCGCATCCGTTCGAAGCAGCGGCCGCGCGCGTGCGCGAGTCGTTCGAGCGCTTCTGGAACGAGGACCGCGGCTGCTGCTTCGACGTCCTCGACGGACCGGACGGCAACGATCCGGCGATCCGCCCCAACCAGCTTTTCGCGGTCGCGCTCGCGCCCGAACTGCTCTCGCGCGAACGCGCGCGGGCGGTGGTCGACGTGTGTCAGCGCGCGTTGTGGACGCCGGTCGGCTTACGCACGCTCGCGCCCGGCGATCCCAAATACGTGGGGCACTATGGCGGCGATCAATATGCGCGCGACAGCGCCTATCATCAAGGAACCGTGTGGCCGTGGCTGCTGGGTGCCTTCGTGCAAGCGCACCTGAATGTCTACGACGATCCGGCGCTGGCGCGCACGTTTATCGCGCCGCTCGCCGACGCGCTCGATGGTTACGGGGTGGGGACGCTGGGCGAGATTTTCGACGGCGACGCGCCGCACGCGCCGGGCGGAACGATCGCGCAGGCGTGGAGCGTGGCCGAAATGATCGCGGCCTTACGGCTTGTCGGGTAGACCGTGCTCGCGCTCCATCTCGGCGACGATGTCCTCGACGTCTTTGGCGTTGGCGCGCTGCTGATCGAGGTTCGCTTGCGCGCGCTTCGTCGTATCGTCGATTTCGTCGCGTAACGCGTCGACCAGGCTCGGCTTGTCTTCGGTAAAGCCGGGATCCAGGTACAGCGCGTTGTTCATTTGCTCGCCCAGGGTTGGTGAGTCGTCGCTCATGCCCGAGCGTTCCGCAAGGGTGCACCTTTCTCCCGGCTGAGACATTCTAGCGAGCGCTTAATGACGGCCGTCCGCCGTTCTGGTTTGCTCAAGGGGAAATGCGACGCTTTCTTGCAGCCGTTCTGTCTTCGTCGTTACCGCTCTTGACGGTCGTACCGGCAGCCGCTGAGGCGCCGTCCCGTCACCTCGAATATTCGGTGGTCGCGACCAGCGGCGGCGTTGCCCGCCGGGCTACCGTCTCGATCGACTTCGTCAGCGGCTCCGCCGAACGAACGATGAACGTGAACGTCGCCGAGGTCGGCAGCTTCGGCGAACAGCAGGCGTACGTCGGTATCGAACCGAGCGGCTCGCTGCGCGCCGGTGCGATGCGTTCGTTGACCAGCGAAGAAGACGCGATCTGCTCGTTGATGGCGATGGAATCCGAAGATCTGGCCGCCGTTTCGCGCGGCGATCACTGGGAACGCGAGGGCCCGGTGCCCGGCGGCCGTCATCACACGCGCTTCTCGGTGCTCGGCGTGAACGACGACGGCCTGGTTGAATTCGCGGTGTCGCGCGATCTCTTACACGACGACGGTACGGTCGCGCGCTGGCGCGGAACGATGCTCTACGACGCCGGCGCGTTCGTGCCCGCAACGATCACGCTCAACGGCAACGTGAGCGGTGACAACGATCCGGGCGACGGCCGCAACATCGCGCTAACGATCCGCTTAGTGCACGACACCTTCAAGCATTTCTGAGGGTTCTTCGGCGCGGATTGCTAGCGCGATCGCGATGAAGACCAGCAGCGCGCCGGCGGCGGTGAACGGGGCCGGGCGTTCGCCGAAGACGAGCGCTGCCGCGACCGCGGCGATAACCGGTTCGAGCAGGACGGTCATCGCAACGAAGGTGACGCTCAGCACGCGCACCGCGGCGTTGATCGCGGTGTGACCGAACAGTTGTGAGACCAGCGCCAGCGCGAAGATGCCGGCCCACGCGCCGCCGGCGCTCGGTGGCGGAACGCCCTCGTGCGCGAGCAACGCGGCGCCCGTCAGCACGAGCGCCGCAATCGGATACGTGCGGCCGACGACGGCCAGCACCGTGTAGCGCGGATCGCTCGCGCGCACGAGCAGCAAGTAAGCGCCCATCGCCACCGCGCCGCAGAGCGCCAGCGCGATGCCGAGCGGCGTGTCGCTTCGGCTGGGCGCGCCGGTGACGATCGCGACGCCGGCAATCGCCAGCAGGAGACCCGCGAGCGCGAGCGGGCGCGGCTTGCGCGTCACCGCCAGCGACCAGAGTTCGGTGAACACCGGCGTCGTGCACACGAGCAGGGTCGAAACGGCCACGCTGGCATATTGCAGCGACGTGATCCAGGTCCCGAAGTGGACCGCCAGCGCCAGCCCGGCCAGCTGCAGCCGCCGTTCGGTCGGCGCGTCGAAGGCGACGTACCGCCGCCGCAGGAGCGCCAGCACGACGACGGGCACCGCGGCGATGCCCATCCGCAGCGCCGCGACCGATAACGGCCCGGCCGCCGTCAGCGCGAAGCGAGCGAAGATCGCCGCGGCGCCGATCGCAACCTGCGCGCCGGCGAGCAACCCGAGAGCCCGAGCCTTCACGGCCGAGCCCTTCGACAAGGCCTCGCGGTCCCCGTGGCGTACGATGACTACGTCACGGGAGCTCGCAAGGGCTGAGAGGGCGGGGATTCACCTCGTCGACCGTTGGAGCACCAATCGTGGTGCGTCCGTACCTGATCCGGATAATACCGGCGAAGGAAGAGGAGAGCGTTTACGATGGATACCGCACTTCCGAACGAGGCCATTTCCCGCGAACCGTTCCCCGGATCGCGCAAGGTCTACGCCCAGGGATCCGATCCCAGCCTCCGCGTGCCGTTCCGCGCGATCGCGCTGACGAACGGCGAGGTTCACACGGTGTACGACACCAGCGGACCGTTCACCGATCCGGACGTCGCGATCGACGTGCGCGCCGGCATCGCGCCGCTGCGCACGCCGTGGATTGCCGAGCGCAACGACACGGTGGAACTTGCGAAGCCGTCGTCGGTGTACCGCATCGGCCGCGAATCGATGCGCGAGCTCGACGCCATTCGCTTCAAGTCGCAGCGCCTCGCGCGCCGCGCGAAGCCGGGTGCGAACGTGTCGCAGATGCACTACGCGCGCAAGGGCATCATTACGAAGGAGATGGAGTTCATCGCGATTCGCGAGAACTGCGAACCGTCGTTCGTGCGCGATGAGGTCGCGCGCGGTCGCGCGGTCATCACCGCCAACGTCAACCATCCCGAACTCGAACCCCAGATCATCGGACGCAATTTCGTGGTGAAGATCAACGCCAATATCGGCAACTCCGCGATCACGTCGTCGATCGAGGAAGAGGTCGAGAAGATGACGTGGGCCACGCGTTGGGGCGCCGACACCGTGATGGATCTCTCCACCGGGAAGAACATACACGAAACGCGCGAGTGGATCTTGCGCAATTCGCCGGTGCCGATCGGCACCGTGCCGATCTATCAAGCGCTCGAAAAAGTCGACGGTAAAGCCGAAGAGCTGACCTGGGAACTCTATCGCGACACGCTGATCGAACAGGCCGAACAGGGCGTGGACTACTTCACCGTGCACGCCGGCGTGCTGCTGCGCTACGTGCCGATGACGGCCAAGCGCATCACCGGGATCGTCTCGCGCGGCGGCTCGATCCTCGCGAAATGGTGCCTCACCCACCATAAAGAAAACTTCCTGTACACGCACTTCGAAGAGATCTGCGAGATCATGAAGGCGTACGACGTGACGTTCTCGCTGGGCGACGGACTGCGTCCGGGCTGCACCGCCGACGCCAACGACGAAGCGCAGTTCGGCGAGCTCGACACGCTGGGCGAGCTCACGCAGATCGCCTGGAAGCACGACGTGCAAGTGATCATCGAGGGTCCGGGTCACGTGCCGATGCACAAGATTAAAGAGAACATGGACCGCCAGCTCGACGTGTGCAAAGAGGCGCCGTTCTATACGCTGGGGCCGCTCGTCACCGACATCGCACCGGGCTACGACCACATCACCTCGGCGATCGGCGCCGCGATGATCGGCTGGTACGGGACCGCGATGCTCTGCTACGTGACGCCGAAAGAGCATCTCGGCTTGCCGAACAAAAAAGATGTCAAGGATGGCGTCATCGCCTACAAGATCGCCGCGCACGCAGCCGACTTGGCCAAGGGCCATAAGGGCGCGCAGCACTGGGACGACACGCTCTCGAAAGCGCGCTTTGAGTTCCGCTGGGAAGATCAGTTCAACCTCGGCCTCGATCCGGTCACCGCGCGGGATTTCCACGACGAAACGTTGCCCGCGCACGGGGCCAAGGTGGCGCATTTCTGCTCGATGTGCGGACCGCATTTCTGCTCGATGAAGATCACGCAGGACGTGCGCGATTATGCCGAGCGCGGGATGGCCGAAAAATCCGAGGAGTTCGTGAAGCTCGGCGGCGAGGTCTATGTGCCTGCGGAGGCCGCGGCGACCGGCGCGCCGTAACGCGCCCTCAATGAACGGCGCACGATTTCTCGTTGCGGTCATCATCGTGCTCGGAGCCGCGCTGGCCGCGTGCTCCGGGAATTTCGGTTCGGGGACGGGGCCCCCGAACGGCCTCTTGCCGTCCGGAAACCTGGCCGGCATCAGCCCCACGCCGACGCCCACGCCGAACTCCGCCAACAACATCGTCAGTTACGGCACGTCCGCCGACTTCCAGCCGTTGCCGAACGTCGCCGGCTACGGCGGTGCGGTTGCGTTCCCGGTGCCCTCGCCGAAGCTCTCGGCCGAGGTCGCGATCGGCGCGACGCTCTCGGTCCTGAAACCCGAAGATGCGCCGGACCTGAACCTCCTCACCAAAGACAAGAAGGGCAAGAAGCGCGAGCGGCCGGCCCGCGCGCTGGCGTATCTCACATTGCTGGCCACCCACGACGTGACGCTGAGCGCCTATCCGCGCATCGCGATCGACGTGCCGCGCGACATCGTGACGATTTACCGCGAGAACGAGTTGGGGCTCGCGCTCTACAACTCGGGCGCGAAAGACGAGACGTTCAAACTCGCCGTGGCCGAGCTCGATACGGCGACGCCGCCCCCAACACCGAGCCCGAATCCGTCGGCGCCGCCGCCGCCCACGGCCATCCCGGTCAGCGCGACCGCGTCGCCGTCACCCACCGCCTCGGGTGCCACGCCGGCTCCCGGTGCAACGCTCTCACCGCGCCCCTCGGGCGCGCCGACCGGTCCGTCGTCACCCGCCGCGCCGACCCCCTCGCCCACGTTACCGCCGCAGCGCATCACGTTCGCGGGTACCGCCGCCACGTTGAAGATGACCGCGAACCGGCCGGTGGTGTTCGCGCTCTACGCGCTGCCGATCGTCACGCCGTCGCCGAGCCCGCACGCATCGGGGTCCGCACCGGTGTCCGCTCCGCAGAGCTCGGCTACGGGAAGCGCCGCTCCGGTCGCGAGCGGAACGCCGCTGCCGGCCGGATCGCCGGTTGCGACGGGCGCGCCGTCGCCGGCCGGAACTTAGGGCTGCTGCTCGACCGGTTCCGGTAAGCTGACCGGTAACGCCGACGCGTCGGCGTTGGCGAGCCATTGGCGTTCGTCGGCCGGCGCAAATCCGCCATCGGCGGCCAACGTCTTCGCGACGCGCAACGTCAGCTTGTGCCACTGCGAGATCACTTTGGTAACGTAGCGCTGCGTTTCGTAATACGGCGGCAGACCTCGATAGCGTTCGACCGCTAACGGTCCCGCGTTATACGCGCCGATCGCATCGCGCATCGCGTTGACGCCGCGGCCGGCGAAGCGGTCGATCAACGAACGCAAGTACGCCGACGCGCCGCGCAAATTTTGGGCCGGATCTTTTGAGTTCACACCGAGTTTTGCGGCCGTCGACGGCATCAACTGACCGAGCCCGCGCGCGCCGTGCACGGAAATCGCGGTTTGGCGCCACGACGATTCGACGGTGACGAGCGCCATGATCAAACTCGGATCGAGTCCCGTGCGCTCGGAGTCGGCCAGCAGCGAGCGCGCGTAGGCGAGGCTCTGGTGCATTCGCAGCTGCGGGTTGATGGTGCGCAACACCGTTGCGTAGCTCGCGGCGTCGGTGGGCGGTTCGGCGGCGGCGGGGTGCACGCACGACACGAAAGCGATCGTAGCGGCAACGGCAAATCGCGTCGCTGCAAAGCGCTGGAGCATAACCCCGGGTTAACCCGCCGGCGGCGAACACCCTTCCGAGGGAGCGGGCGAATGGATCGGGTCGACCCACGAGACGGCGGTCGGCGGTTCGGCCGCCGCGATGTCGAGGTTGACTACCACCGGGTCTTGCCCGCTACGCACGAGGACGCACTCGAGCGACTCCTCGGCCGATGCGTTGATTTCCTGATGCGGCACGTACGGCGGCACGAAGATGAAGTCGCCGGGGCCGGCCTCGGCGACGAATTGTAGCCGCTCGCCCCAGCGCATCCGCGCGTGCCCGCGCACGACGTAGATCACGCTCTCCAACTCGCCGTGGTGGTGCGCGCCCGTTTTCGCATCGGCATGGATCGAGACCGTGCCGGCCCAGAGTTTCTGCGCGCCGGCGGTTGCCGTAGTGATCGCGGCGGCGCGGTTCATGCCCGTCGTCTGGGGCGTGTTGCTGTCGAGCTGATCGGCGCGGATCACGCGAACGCCGTCGTTCTTCCAGCGATCGTCGTGCATGCGGTGTGCTACGACCGGAACACCTTCGCCCCTGCTCGAAACGTGGAAACGGTGAAGGTCGCGTATGTCGACATGATCGGTGGCGCCGCGGGCGACATGCTCATGGGGGCGTGGGTCGACGCGGGCCTCGACGCGCGCGAGCTCGAGCGCGGGTTGCGTTCGGTCGTCGCCGACGGTTGGGAGCTCGTCACCGAACGGGTCGAGCGCGCCGGCGTTCGTGCGACGTACCTCGATCTGCTGATTCCCGGGGAAGACGATCACGCGCACGGTCCGGACCGGGCGCACCATCATCGCGCGCATCACGGACACCGGTTGCGCGACGTGCTGGAGATCGTCGCGCGCAGCGGGCTCTCACCGCGCGCGATCGAACGCGCGAGCGCCATCTATCGGCGGTTAGCGGAAGCGGAAGCGCGCGTGCGCGGCGCGAGCGCGGCCGAGATGCTCTTTCACGAGGTCGGACAGATCGATGCGATTCTCGATGTCGCCGGTACGTGCATCGCGCTCGAGCATTTCGCGATCGAGGACCTGCGCGTGTCGGCGTTTCCGATCGGCCACGGCATCTCGCACGGCCATCCCAATCCCGGCCCCGCCGCGCTCGATCTGATGCGCGGCTTCGCGCTGCGAAAAATCGACGTCGAAGCCGAACTGGTCACCGAAACGGGCGCGGCGATTCTCTCCACGCTCGCAACCCCCGGCCCACCGCCGGAAATGACGCTGGAACAAACCGGCTACGGCGCCGGCCGCAAATCCTTCCCATTCCCGAACGTCGTCCGCATAATGATCGGCGAACCTGCGTGATCTGAGCGTCGTAAAATAAACACCTCTCGAGGCGACGTTCCGCCCGTGTGTCATCCCGAGCAGCGCCGCTAGGCGCGTCGTCGAGGGACGCGCCACGATCGAGCCTGCTTGCCAGGGCAACGCCACGAAAGCGCGAGGTTATCACGCGTCCCTCGACCACGCGCCATACGGCGCGCGCTCGGGATGACACATGATGACACATAAAAGTAACGAGTTGCTCTAAAGGGTCTAGATCAGACCCGAAAGATCTAGATTAAAGCAGGTCGTCGAATTTGCGCAGGCGGTCGGCCATGATCTTCATGACTTCGAGCGCGAAGAACGGATGGTTGCGTACGAGATACAGAAAGCGCTTCTGGTCGATCGTGGAAACCTTGACGTCGGTTTTCGCATCGACGTCGGCGCTGCGCTCGCGATGATCGATTAGCGCGAGTTCGCCGAAGATGCCGCCGGCGTGAACCGTTTCGAGATGCTTGCCGCGCAGGGTAATCTCGACGTCGCCCTCGGTAACCACGTACATGAGATCGCCGAGATCACCGGCGGAAATGAAGCGGTGGCCAGCGGGATAGCTCTGCGCGTCGAGGTCGCTGGCAAACATCGTAAGATCGGCCACGCGCCGCTTCTTCGCCTAGGTAAGGCGAATACCCGTTTACCGGCTTACCACACGTTCGTTTCGAGGATATCGACGCCGGCCTGGCGGTCGGCGAGGTAGATCAGTCCGCGGTCGTCGAGCGTGACGTCGTTCGACGAGGGGCGCTCGCAGCCGGCGGGCGGGTCGGGCAGATACGAGCCGACCTCGCGCGGCGCGAATGGATCCGAGATGTCGAGCAAACGCAAGCCGTTCGCGAACCAGGCGCACGGCACGATCGTGCCGTTGAAGCGTTCGGAGGGCTGATGGCAGCCGGTGTTCGGACGCTGCGGCGCACCGTCGGGATCGAGTCCCTCAACTTGGAACGTGCTGATCGGCACCGGTGCGGTTTCGTTCGTGATGTCGTAGATCCAGAGAAACGCCGGCGCTGACGGCCACCGTTTGTCGACGTCCTCATCGGCGACGAGCATCACCCGTCGCCCCTTGAGTTCTTGCGGAACCGCGAGCAGCGTGTGCGTCGGGTGCGCGAATGCGGCCGTCGTGTCGAGCCGGCCGACCAGTTGCGGCTTCGACATATCGGTGATGTCGAGAATCGCGCCGCCGTGCTGCCAGTAGCTCACGTACAGCCGGTCGCCCAAGCGCAGCGGATGATGGCAGCGCGGTCCGCGACCGTCGGTGAACGTCGGCTGCTCGCCGCCCGCGGTCCATTGACCGGGCAGCCACCAGCGGCCCACTTCTTGCGGCTTGGCCGGATCGGCGAGATCGAGGATCATCACGATGCGGCCGGTGTAGCCTTCGACCGTCGGTGAGATGTACGCGTAGCGTCCGTCGAACGAGAAGCGGTGCACGCCGGCGCCGGCCGTCTTCCAGTGCGTGCGCAACACCGGTTTGGCCGGATTCGAGACGTCGTAGATGCCGAGTCCGCCCGCAAACGATTTGTCCGCCTCGGGTGAGAGGCGTTCGTAGTTGACGACCATCGTGCCGTTCGCGACGCGCACTTTGTGCGAGTGCCACCCGGTGGGCATGTCGTCGATCTTTGCGATCACGCGCGGCGAACGCGGATCGCTGATGTCGACGACCGACGTGCCGTTGGGCGCGTTCATGTGGCCGACGTAGAGGTAGTTGCCGTCCACCCACACCTGTCCACCACCGGGCACGTCGGCGTGCCCGATGACGGTGGTGTTGCGCGCCTTCAACTATGAGGCTTTCGGCCGGAAGTCGAGCTTGGGGGTGATCCCGCGCTTGCGCATCTCTTCGAGCCACAGCGGGTGAATGCGGGGATCCTGATCTTCGTACTCGATTTGGTCGCCGCCCAATTTGATGCTGGTCTTGCTGGCGGATTTCTCCTTGCCGATGCCGCCCGTGCGACGCTGCTGCTCGGTGAAGATGTAGCTCACCCCGCCGAGTCCCGTCGCGAGGTACCGTGAGGCGTGGTTGCTGGTCACGAAGTGCTGATGGAATTGCTGCGCGCAGGGCGGGAACACGGTGCCGAACTCCCAATCGACGCGCTCGAAGTCTTTGTCGCCCTGATTCCACAGGAGCGAATAGCCGTCGCCGGAGAGCGTCATCACGTGCGTGCCGGCGCCGTGCTTGTGCGCCTTCTTGTACGTCGCGGGTGCGATCTCCGAGATGTGGATGTGCATCGTGCTGTCGGCCATCGCGAACTTGATGTTGAGCGAGCCGGGGCCGCGTTCGGCATAGTCGGTTAGTTCGATCTCGCCCGCATCGGCGACGAAGTTCGTTTGCCAGGTGTTCTTGCCGGCCTCGATCATGTGCAGATCGCCGCCGCCGTTGTAGTAGTCCTCACGGCCGGAGATGCGGCCCGTGAACTCGTACGGCAGATTGAAAAGGAAGTCGTCGTTGTGGAACAGCTTCATCACCATCGGCGCGTTGGTCGTCATCGTGAGCCTTGCGCGATCGACACCGCTGGCATTGAAGTGCCGGTACGTGGCGTTGAGCGGGATCGCGAACATGCTGCGCGGGCCCCACTCGAACTGCCGCGTGCGGCCGTCGGCGAACTCGAGTTGCGTGCTGCCGCGACCGTCGAGCACGAAGTAGATTGCCTCGTAGAGATGGTGCACCGGTTCGGTCGATTTGCCGGGCGCCAGTTCGAGGATGAACATCGAGCACCAGTCGCCGCTGCCGGTGAAGTGCGCCGCCGCGCCTTTCGCGCCGTAACGCGGCCAATCGCCGACCTCGGCCTTGACGGTGTCGAGCGAGAGCCCTTGATGAACGAGGAGCCCCTCGCGTTTGACCCAGTCTTGGTAGGAGTCGATCCCGAAGGGCAGGTTCGCTTTGGGTTTGTCGGTCGTTGTCATGCTTTGCTCCCGATTAGGCGGCCGAGGTTTGGTGTTGCAGTGCTGTGTAGATGCGTTCCGCGGTGAGCCCGAGCCGGTCGAGCCGTACGCCGCAGGCCGCAGCGATCGCGTTGGCGATGGCCGGCGCGACGCCGGCGGTGTTGAACTCGCCGGCCGCGCGCGCGCCGTAGGGACCCGGCCCGTCGTCGGGTTCCATCATGATCACCCGGAACGGCGGAATGTCGCGCTGCGTCGGCAGCTTGTAGTCCGAAAGCGCGATGTTGACGAGCCGGCCGTCTTCGATCTGTAATTCCTCGGTCAGCGCGGTGCCGAGTCCCATCATGAAGCCGCCGTCGATCTGCCCGCGGTGCGCGATCGGGTTGATCACCGTCCCGATGTCGGCCACGAACACGATATCGTGAATCGTGATCCCGCCGGTATCGCGATCGACCGACAGATCGACGCCGTAGGCGCCGAAATTCAGCCAGATCGGATCACCGTGCTGGTGCATGTACTCGCTTTCACCGGTGACGGTCACGGGGCCGTTGTGCGGAAGCGCGAGCGCGGCGCGCAATTTGCGCGCGGCGTCGAGTGCCGCGCGACCGAGCAGCAGCGTGCCTTTGCTGCCGCCGATGCCGGGATCCCACGGTACGTCGCTGGTTGCGCCGCGTTCGACCGTGATGCGTTTCGGATCGACGCCGAGTTCCGCCGCGAGCACGCGCTGGATGACGGTCAGCGTGCCGACGCCGGGTTCGGTGATGCCGGTATCGACCGCGATCGTGCCGTCCTCGCGCGCGGTGACGATGAAGCTCGTCTTGCCGCCGGCGATGTGGCGCGCCGTCAGCACGACGCCGCGACCCCGTCCGGCCGGCAGCGGCTTGCCCCAGCCGATCTCCTTGCGCACGGTTTCGAGCATCGCGCGCCCGCGCGGCCGCGAGAACGGATTGCCTTCGAGATCGGTGTCGCCCGGCACAGCGGCGTTGCGCAGGCGCAGCTCGAGCGGATCGATGCGCAGTTCGGCGGCCACCATGTCGAGCATCGACTCAAACGCGAAGATCGTTTGAATGTCGCCCGGCGCGCGCACGAATCCGCCCGGGATCGTGTGCGTGTAGACGGTCATGCGCTCGGCGTTGGCGTGTTCGATCTTATACGGAAGTTTCGGAATGCGCCCGGGCATCAGCCACGGCACCGGCTTGCCGGCCGCATACGCGCCGCCGTCGAAGACGACGCGCAAGTCGATGGCCTCGAACGTGCCGTCCTTCTTCGTCGCGATCTTCACGCGAATCTTCGCCGCATGGCGCACGTGGCTCGAGCGCACGTCGTCGGCGTGCGAGCGCACGTGTTTGACGGGCTTGCCGGTGGCTTGCGCGAGAAAGAAGAGCGGGAATTCTTCGATCGTGAGCGCTTTCGCGCCGAACTCGCCGCCGATGAAGCTCGGGTGGATGATGACTTTCTCTTTCGGGAGCCCGGTCATCATCGCGAGCTGGTCGCGCAGCGCGAACGGGCTCTTGTTGGTCGCGAGGACGTTGTACGCGCCGGCGTCGTCGATCCACACCAGCGTGGCGCGCGGCTCGATGTAGCCGCCGTGCGTGCGCGGCGTGTAGAACGTGTGCTCGAAAACGCGGTCGGCGGCGGCGAAGGCTTTCTCCGGCTCGCCCTTGCGCAAACTGTCGTACCCGTGCATGTTGCGGTGCGGCCGCGGCGGCCGCTCGCCGAACGCATACTTGAACGCCGCATCGTTGGGATGGAAGGGCGGCGCGTCCGGCGCGATGTTGGCCTCGGGATCGAAGGCGCCCGGCAGCTCGTCGTATTCGATGTCGACGGCGGCCGCAGCCGCTTCGGCGAGCGCGCGCGTGTCGGCCGCGACCGCGACGACGTATTCGCCGACGAACTTCACTTGCTCGTAGGCGAGCACCGGCCAATCCTTGAGCACGCAACCGAAGTAGCGCTCGCCGATATCGGCGCCGGTGAGGACCGCGCGGACACCGGCCATCGCCGACGCGGCGGCGGTGTCGATCTTCGTAATACGGGCATGCGGGTATGACGACGCGACGAACGCGGCCCAGAGCATCCCGTCCTTGGTGAAATCGGCGGTGTATTTGGTCTGGCCGGACACCTTGCCGTGCCCGTCGATGCGTGCCTCGTCGGTTCCCAGGATTGCCGGCGTGGTGCCGGTTTTCGGGACGGTCGTCGTGCTCGTGGCCATAATCGCTCCTTCGACGCCGTCAGGCGAAACCTGCGCTCCGAGCGGTCAGGTCAGGCCGCTGCCCACGCCCCAGGTTGCGAGCGATCCGCCGTCAACGCGCAGGTCCTCACCGGTGATGAACGCGGCGTCGTCAGAAACGAGAAAAGCCACCGCGTTGGCGAGATCCTGCGGGTCGCCCAGACGCCCCAGCGGGATTTCGTCCCAGGACCGGTGCCGCGGCCCGGTTTTCGTCGGCGTCGCGGAGTTGACGCGGATGCGGTGGCGTGCAAGATCGAGCGCCAGCGCGCGCACCATGTTCAGCGTGCCGCCTTTGGCGGTGCAATACGCCAATGCATCGGGGCGGCCGCGATGTCCCGACGTCGATGCAACCAAAACGATCGCGCCGGGCCGTTGCAACTCGACCAACCGCTGCGCAACCGCTTTCGCGCACAAGAACGAACCGGTGAGCACCACTTCGAGCACGCGCTGAAATTCGCTCAAACTCGTTTCGAGCAGCCCGTGCTTGCCGGGCGTCGTGGGGTTGCAGACGAGAATGTCGATCGGTCCAAACGTGCTTTCCGCCAGCGTGAGAAACCCGCGCACCGTTTCCGGATCGGTGACGTCTCCGGGGGCTGCAACGGCACGGCCGCCTTCGCGCTGCACCGCGTCGGCCAGTTCGTGCGCGAATGCTGCGTCGAGATTGTTGCAAACCACCGCCGCGCCTTTGGATGCGAGCGTTCGCACGATGGCTTGACCGATGTACGGACCGGCGCCGGTCACGAGCGCGACTTTACCCTTCAACGTTTCCACGCGTGAGGCATTAGCCGAGCGGCTGACGAACGCCCTGCGCTGTGATTGGTTCCATCAGCCGAAAGACAGCGCTGGCCGGCGCCGGCGCGACGCTCGCCACGCTGTCCGTCCGGACGCCGGCCTTTGCCGCGCTGACGAGCGTGCACGTTTCGACCGTTGCGATCTTTGCGGTGGCGCCGTTGTACGCCGCCGATGCGCAAGGCTATTTCGCGACGGAAAATCTCGTTCTGAACACCGAGCCGGTGCAATCCGGCGCCGCCGGGGTGCCGGCGCTGGTCAGCGGTCAGTTCGACATTCTCTTCGACAACGTCGCATCGACGATCTCGGCGATCGATCGCGGCATCGACCTGCGGATCATTTTGGGCGGGACGCCGAATCCGAATAAGCCGCCGGGAAACTCCGCGCTGATGAAACGGCGCAGCGACCGGTTTCGCACCGGTAAGGATCTCGAGGGCAAGATCGTCGGCGTGAACGGCGTGCGCGGCATCAATTGGGTGCTGACGCGCTCGTGGGTGAAGAAGACCGGCGGCGATCCCGAAAAAGTCCAGTTTCTCGAACTGCCCAACCCTGCGCAAATCGCGGCGATCAAAGCGAATCGCATCGACGCCGCCTACGTCGTCGATCCGTTCATGACCGTCGGGCTCGGCGATCCCGACGTGGAAAGCTTCGGCTGGCCGGCCACGCAGGTCTTTCCGGGCGGCATCAACGGCCTGTGGGTCGTGACGCCGGAAACGATCGCGCAACGCACCGAGCTCGTCCGCGCGTTTCAGCGTGTCTATCGCCGCGGTGCGGCATGGGTCAACGCGAATCTCGGCAACGATGCGTATTACAAACTGGTTTCGGGCTTTACGAAAATCGAGCCCGGCCTGCTGGCAAAGATGAATAATTTTCCTGCCGGGTGGGCGGTGACGGCGGCCAACGTTCAGCCGATGGTCAACCTCATGCGCGAGAACGGTTTGCTGTCGCCGGCCCTCATCGATCTCCGAACGAAAATCTTCAGCTAGCGCCTTCGGCAGCGTCGGCCGCGGCGTCGACGTGGGCGACCTCCGAGATGCCGACCAGCACCGTCGAAACGCCGGGGGTTGAAAGCCCAAAGCGGATCGCCTGCGGGACCAGCTCCGGCGTTGCCAGCGCGCCTTTGGCAAGAATCCGCAGCGTGAAGATGCCCATGCCGCGTTGCGCCGCGCGCGGGCCGAGACGGTCGAAGGCTGCGTGGTCGAGCATGCTGTAGTTGATGATCATCGAGTCGAAGTTGCCGCTGTCGATCAGCGCTTCGTTCATGACCGGATCGCCGCCGACGCATTGGCAGCCGATGAAGCGCACGAGCCCGCGCTGTTTCGCGCGCGCGAAACCTTCGACGACGCCGTTGGGGCCGAGTACGTCGGCAAGCGTCAGCAGCGCACCGCTGCCGTAGGGCGACTTCGCCATGCGCTCGGGTCCGACGCGGTTGTGCATGTGCACGATCGGCAGCACGTCGAGTCCCAGCCGTTCGAGGCTGCCTTCGATCGAGCGCACGACGCCGCCGGCGAGATCGCCGTAGTCCGGTTCTTCGAGCGCCACTTTGGTCGAAACGATCGGCGTCGCACCGAGTTCCCGCAGCGCCTGCGCGAGATGCTTCTCCGAGCGCGTGTTGCCGTAGTCGGGCGCCGTATCGAAAAGCGTGATGCCGCGCTCGAGCGCACGGGCGACGGCCGCGCGGCGATCCGCGGGTGGTCCGTCGACCATCAAGACCGATGTCGGCCCGCAGCCGAAGCCGATTTCGGAGATCTCGAGGCCGGTGCGGCCCAACGCGCGATACCTCATCGTGGCGGGCTTCGATGCGGGCAGGATTTCGTCCGCCGTGAGAACTGACGAGAACGCATGCATATCGTGCGCGCCTTTGCCGCGACGGAAGCGGCGGAGATCGTCGCCGCGGCGGCGCGCTCCACGGCGTGGCGCGATGCCGGCATCAATGCGAACCTCGACGTCGACCGTTCGGTGCGCGATGCCGGCGTGTTGTTCGAGAGCGACGCGCCGGCCCTCATCGGTGTCTGCCGTGACCGGCTGTTCGCCGCAACGCGGCACATTGCGGCCGAAGTCGCGGCCAAGAGCGTGCTGGCCGAACTGCAAATCGTGCGCTACCATGCCGGCGGCCGCTACGTCGACCATCGCGACTCGCCCGCGCTCGGGGTAACGCCGCGCGTGCTCTCGCTCGTCGCGTATCTGAACGACGACTTCACCGGCGGCGAAACGGTGTTTGCCGATCCCACCATGGTGGTGTCGCCGTTGACCGGCGCGGTGGTCGTCTTTTCGCCGCTGCTGCTGCACCGCGCGGAGCCGGTGCTCGCCGGAACCAAATACGTCGTGACCGCATGGTATCACGTGCCGCCCGCCTAAGCGGCGAGCATGGCCCAAGATAGTTCGCTCATCGCCGAAATCGCGCCCGAAGCGCTCACGCCGGACCAAGCCGCGATTCTCGCGGCGGTGGAGAAAGGGCGCGGGTTCGTACCGCGTCCGTTCAAGGTCTGGCTGCACAATCCGACGCTCGCCGTGCCGATGGAAGCCCTCGGCACGTACCTGAATACGAGCTCGTCGCTGAGCGTGCGCGAGTACGAGATCGCGGTCGTCGTCGTCGCCCGGCGCGTTGCGAGTGCGTTTCCGCTCCATGCGCACCTGCGCAACCTCGAGAAGGCGGGCCACCCGAAAGAAGTGGTGGAGGCATTGCGCGACGGCCGCGCTCCGACGCTCGCCTCCGAGCGCGAGGCCGTCATCTACGAGATCGCGCGCACCTCCAACGATCCCGAACCCACATCGGACGAGCTGTTCGAGCGCGCCGTGGCCGCGCTCGGCCGCAACGGCTTGGCCGATGTGATCGCGCTGATCGGCTACTACACCGGCGTGTGTTTAGCGATGAAGCTGCATCGCGTCCCGCCCGGCTAGTCGTCCTCTTGCGGCGGCGCGAAGCGCTGCAGCGCCTGCAGCGACGGCACGAAGTAGTACGCGCCGGTCAGAACGGTCGTGTATTTCGTGAGCGCGTCGCGCACGCCGTCGTCGGAACCAGCCATCTGACGTAACATCAGGTTCAGCCGCTGCTGGTCCGCGCTGAAACCGACGAACACGGTGCCGTGCGTCGTCACGTTGCCGTAGGCGGTGTTGCGGCGGAAGATCTTGCGCTCGGTGCCGTCGACGTCGACCGTCGTGCGGCTCACGTGCGAGTCCTTGGGCATGGTTGCTTCGGGAAACTCGACGCTGTCGGGCTTAGTCCGGCCGATCACGCGCTCTTGCGCCGCATCGCCGATGCCTTCCCATGCCGCCGTTTGGTGCTCCCACTGCTGAAAGAGCAACACGCTGCCGCCGGCTCCGGGGCTGCCGTCGGGGACCGTCGCGATCGACGGCGCGATCATGAGCGCCGGGTTCTTCGTGCCGTCTTCAAAGCCGGTCAAGTCGCGGCTGTGGCGGTACGACCAGCCGTCCAGCTCGCGAATCGGGCTCGCGACGTTCGCGAGTTTGGCGATCGCTTCGCCGCCGAGATCGAATACGACGTCGTACGACGCGCCCGCGATCCATAAAAACAGGTCGGCCTGCGTGGCGGGCATCGAGTAGCCGGCGGCTCCGGCGAGCGGCGCGTTGAAGCCGGTGAGTTCGGCGGGTGTGTCGTCCGGTGCGACCTTGCGCCAGAGCTCCGGACGAAAGCCGACGACGGCGTTGACGCCGCCGACGGTCGTGCGCGGCTCTTGGATCGCAAGCGCGGCGCGCACGAGCGTTTCGGCATCCGTTCCGGGCTTCACCAGAAATTCGAGATAGATATGCGCGGCATCTCCGAGCGCGAAGATGCCGGTTTGCGGCGTGGCCATGTCTTACGCTACGACGACCGTCGTGCAGTACATGCAGCGGCGCGCGGCGAGCGGAATCGTCGAAAGACATTCAGGGCATACGCGCGTGGTCGGCGTTTCCTGCGCATTGCGATTGCGCCACGCGGCGAGCTTCTGGGCCGGAAGCACGACGGCGTAGTAGACGGCCGCGGCCACGCACAGAAACGTGATGATCGCATTAAGGAAGTCGCCGTAGAGCAAGTGGCTGCCGTTGATCGTCAGCACCAGCGACTCGAAACTCGGTTTGCCGAAGATTGCCGCGATGAGCGGCGTCAGCAGATCTTTCACGAGCGCGGACACCAGCGCGCCGAACGCCCCGCCGATGACGACGGCGATGGCGAGGTCCAGCACGTTGCCGCGGTTGAGGAATGCGAGAAAGCCCTTCATGGGCCCATCATACCGCGGGGGCGGTTGGGTCCCCCTTCGGTGGGGGCGCGGTGGCGGCGTACCAGTGGGCCAGGACGGCGGCCGGATCGGGAACGCTCAGCTCCGCGATCAGCCGGTCGACCCACGCCTGCGTGTAGGTGTACGCCTTGAACGCGACATCGTAGATGCAGTACCGCGTCTCGGTGCGTTCGGGATACGGGTCGCCGCCTCGCGGCCGGACCTTGAAGTAGCGCCACGCATCGGTATGGTGGGCGATGCTGAACGAGGGCACGCGCGCGCGCACGAGCGCGACCACCTGACCGACGCGAAAGCGTTCGGCGCCGACGACTTCGGTGAGGCGGTCGCGGAAGATGACCGTCACCTTCTCCAGCGCCGCGCGCTGTTCGTCGGTCAGCGTGCGTTCGTCGACGAACGTGATCGCCGTATCGGCATCGGTCTTCGACGAGAGCACGGGAACCAGCAGTACGCGAAACTCGTATGCCTGGTCGTCGCGCGTCTCGCGCGGGAGATTGGCGTCGAACTCGGCGATGAAATTGTGGAGCGTCTTCGGGATCAGCCGGCGCGCGCTGCGGACGGTCTCCGCGGCCTCGGGCGTCATCGACGAGAGAAACAGTGGAAAGCGTAGTTGCCCGGCCAACGAATTTTCCGCGCCGAACTCGCGCACCAGCACGCGTTCGAAGTTCCCGATGAGGGCTTGCGAGCGGCCCGCAACGTGCGTGCCCAGCGCGCGGCGCACTTTGGGCGAAAAACGCTGTTCGATTTTCTGGTGCAGCCCGATAAAGAAGAGCAGGTTTTGCTTCACCGGATCGGCGGCGTCGGGAAAGTAGACGTTCAGGCTATGGCTCAGGTCCCAGCTCTTCCGCTCCGGTACGTCGTCGCGTTCGAAGACGGCCGCGAGCAGATCGGTCCACGCGATCTCCATGTGGACGATGAACGCGTCGATGTATGGCGTCTCGCCGCGCGCATTAAAAAGGTCGGCCGCGAAGAGGGCCTCGTCTTTCGCCCGCCCGAGAAAATGCTTCGCCCGGACCTTTCCCATACTGAACCCCTCGATTCAGCCGACCTACGTCTTAATGTTGGTCGAAAGGCACCCGGGACACCTGGGGGCTGGCCGGTTACCGGCCGGCCAGCCGGCGGTCTTTAGGTGGGCCCTGGTGATGGGCTCGCGGAGGCCATCTGTTGCGGATGAAGGTTCGTCAGCGCTGGTGTGGCGCCGGTGCCGGTTTGCGCAACGACGCCCACAAACGCGGCGGCCATCAACAGCGAAGCGGTGATGAGAAGCGAGCGGTGGTTTTTCACAGTGTTGTCACCCGTGTTTGGTTGAGATGAGAACTCGGACGTCCTGAGTTCATCTGCGCGGGTACCCAATTCGGAAAATGCTAAACCGCAAA
>DASYOE010000178.1:0-5909 GCA_036008105.1 Candidatus Lustribacter sp.
TGCTGGCCGGTTTGCTCGCCGCGTGCGCGCGCGCCGCGACCCCGCCCGGCGATCCGCCCGAACGCTATACCGAGCTCTACAACAAACTGCATCCGTCGGTCGTGTTGATCACGATGCTGATCCCGGCCGACGATCCCAAGCGCAAGGGGAAGTGGGACGAGGCATACGGGAGCGGCGCGATCGTTGCCAGCGGCGCCTGGGGTTCGCGCATCCTCACCGACGCGCACGTCGTCGCCGACGCGCGCAACCTTCGCGCGCGCACCGGCGACGCGGGGAGAGCGGTGCCGCTGCGCGTGCTGGCGGTGAGCGACGATGACGACGATCTCGCGCTGCTCGAAATAGCGACGCCGAATTTGCCGCCGGTCGCGTTCGGCGACATGTCCGCGGTCGTGCCGGGTCGCGCGGTCGGCGTGCTCGGGTACCCGATCCCCGACGCCTTCGAAGACGAACACCTGCGCACCGTCGTCTCTCTTTATACCGGTCGCATCGCGAGCGTGCGCAACGGAACGATGGAGATCGACGTGCCGATCATTCCGGGCGAATCGGGCGGCCCGGTGTTCGACGGCGAAAGCGGCGCGGTCATCGGCGTGGCCGAGTCGCGTTTCGACGACGAGCGCGCGATCGGTTTCGCGACGCCGGTCGACGTCATCGCGCGCTTCCTGAAGGCGCACGCTCGCCGATGATCGTGCTGGTCACGGGACCGGTGCGGGCCGGGAAGAGCGCCTTCGCGCTCGAGCTGGCGCGCGACACCGGCCGGCCGGTACGCTACGTCGCGACCTGCGACGCCGACCCGCGTGACCCCGAGATGGCCGACCGCATCGCGCGGCACCGGGCCGCCCGCGGTTCCGTCCCGACGACCGAAACGAACGAGCGAACCGGGCCCGCCCTGGTCGAGGTGCTGCGGGCGGCCGGGCCCGGCGAGGTGCTGGTCGTCGATTCGCTCGGCACCTGGCTGGCCGCGCACGTCCTGGCGGTCGAGCCGCTGGCGCTGACCGACCCGGTGGCCGCGGCGCGGGAACTGGCGGAGCGCTCGGCGCCGCTCCTGGGGGCCCTGGCGGCGACGGCGGCTGATGTGGTGCTTGTCAGCGAGGAGGCCGGCTGGGGAGTGGTCCCGCCGAGCCCGCTCGGGCGGCTCTTCCGGGACCAGTTGGGCCGGACGGCGGCCGCCGTGGCCGGGCGAGCGGACCGGAGCTACCTGGTCGTGGCCGGCTTCGCGGTGGACCTCACGGCCACGGGCCGGCGGATCAGCGGCTGAGCGAGGACGGCAGCCCGATCGTCCCGATGTCGAGGGTCTGGTTCGCGGTCGTCTCGACCTGGGCGCGGTAGCTCTTCCAGCCCACCGCGGTGATCGTTAGCGTACGCGACCCGGCCGGCACGTTGCGCATCACGAAGCCGCCTTGGTCGATCGCGGCGGTGACGGAAACAATGTTTCCGATACTGATTATCGCTCCGGCAATCGGCTGCAGGGTGTCGGTATCGACGACGCGCCCGGTCACGGTCGCGTACTCGCGGGTGAGGTCGAGTCCGCCCGGGCCGCACGCCGCGAGCGCAACCGCGATGAATCCGAGGGCGAAGGCGCTCCGCATCGGTTTCGTGAAGAATTTTCCCATCCATGACCCCCTATGGTCCCGTCGCACTCTATCTCCTCGTTGCGTTCATCGCCGCTTTGCTCTTCTGTACGTTGCCCGGCTTGATGGCGCGAAAAAAGCCGAACGCGGTCAAATCCGAAGCGTACGAATGCGGGGTCGAACCGACTTCCGACGTTTCGGGCCGATTCCCCGTGCGGTTCTACCTGATCGCGATGCTGTTCGTGATCTTTGACGTCGAGGCCGCATCGTTTTACCCGTGGGCGGTCCAGATGCACCAGCTCCGAACCTTCGGTCTGTTCGAGATGGTGTCGTTTGTCGTTGTGCTCGCGATCGGATATGCGTATGTTTGGCGACGCGGAGGTTTTCAGTGGCGGTGAACGAGATGCCGGGCGGGCAGTTTCTGTTGGCTCGGCTCGACGACGTGGCGCGGTGGGCGCAGTCCTCGAGCGTGTGGCCGCTGACGATGGGACTCGCCTGCTGCGCGATTGAGATGATGACCGCGACCGCCGCGGAGTACGACATCGCGCGCTTTGGTTCGGAAGTATTTCGCGCCTCGCCGCGTCAGGCCGATCTGATGATCGTGTCGGGCCGCGTCGCGCAGAAGATGGCGCCGGTCGTCAAGCGGTTGTGGGAACAGATGGCCGACCCGAAATGGGTGATCTCGATGGGCGCGTGCGCGTCGTCGGGCGGCGTCTTCGACAACTACGCGGTCGTGCAGGGCGTCGATACGATCGTCCCGGTCGACGTCTACGTTCCGGGCTGTCCGCCGACGCCCGACGGCCTGCTCTACGCGGTGAACTTGATCCAGCAGCAAATTCGCCAAGGCGGTCGCGGCGGGATCCTCGCCCGAGCTTAATGGCCTGACGCTGCATGCCTAGTTCACAGACTCCCCCGGCCGGGGGCACTGCCCTCGACCCGACTGCCGTTCGGCCGGACATCGACGACGCGCGGATCGTGCGCGTCGCGCCGGCCGAGGTGCGCGCAACGCTCGAAGGTCTCAAGCGCGATGGGTTCACGTTGCTGCTCGACGTCGGCGGCGTGGATTATCCGGGCCGCGAGCCGCGCTTCGACGTCGTCTATCATCTGATCGCGCTGTCCGCCACGGCGCGCACGCCGGATGCGGTCGGCAAACCGCAGCGCGTGCGCGTGTTGTGCGGCGTGCCCGAAGGCGATCCGGTCGTGCCGACGGTCAGCGATCTCTGGCCCGCCGCTGATTGGGCCGAGCGGGAGATCTACGATCTCTTCGGCGTGCGTTTTTCCGGTCACCCGGACATGCGCCGCATTCAGATGCCCGCCGATTGGGAAGGCCACCCGTTGCGCAAGGATTATCCGTTGCGCGGACCCGCCCGCGAGAAAACGCCGCGCCCGTCGTTCGCGCTCAAATCGAACGTCGCCGCCGGCACGCCCGCGTCGGGCCGCACGGCCGCGGCGCTGCAGCGTCAGATCGCCGAGGCCCGCGGACAAGCTCCGAAAGACGGCGCATCGTGAGCGTGATCATCCCGCCGCCCGCCGGCTTGGACATCATCGACGCGGGCGACGGCCGCATGATCATCTCGATGGGGCCGCAGCATCCGTCGACGCACGGCGTGCTGCAAGTGGTGACGGAGCTCGAGGGCGAGATCGTCACGCGCGCCGATCCCGAAATCGGCTACCTGCACACCGGCATCGAGAAGTCGGCCGAAAATCTTTTCTGGACGCAAGCCTCCACCGTCATCGAGCGGATGGACTACCTTTCGCCGCTTTCGAACGCGGCGTGCTACATCATGGGCGTCGAGAAGCTGCTGGGCATCACGAACGACGTCCCGCTGCGCGCGCAACAAGCGCGCGTGCTGCTGTGCGAACTGCACCGCATCGCCTCGCACTGCGTGTGGCTCGGCACCGGCGGCATCGATCTCGGCGCGATTTCCGGCTTTTTCTACGCGTTCGATCTCCGCGAACGCATCCTCGACCTGACCGAACTCTCGGGCGGCGCGCGGATGCATCCCAACTACCTGCGCATCGGCGGCTTGCGCGACGACCTGCCCGACGGCTTCCTGCGCAAAGTCGACGAGCTGATCGCGATGTACTACCCGCGCATGCGCGATCTGCGCGCGCTCTTGCAGAAGAACCCGATCCTTCAGGACCGCATGATCGACGTCGGGATCCTGAACGCCGAAGATGCGCTGGCCTGGGGAATCACCGGGCCGTCGTTGCGCGCCACCGGCGTTGCGTACGACGTGCGCCGCGCGTTCCCGTACAGCGGCTACGAGCAGTACGAGTTCGACGTCGTCACGCGCACCGAGGGCGACGCGTACGCGCGCTTCATGGTGCGGCTCGACGAAATGGATCAGTCGATGCGGATCATCGAGCAGGTTCGCCGGCAGCTGGACACGCCGGGCCCGGTGATGATCGCCGACACCAAGTTCGCGCCGCCGCCGAAAGAGACGATCGCGCTCTCGATGGAAGCGCTGATCCATCACTTCAAGATCGTCAGCGAATCGTTTCGCGTGCCGCCGGGCGACGTCTATCAGCCCATCGAGGGCCCGCGCGGCGAGTTGGCCTACTACATCGTCTCCAACGGCGACAACCGGCCGTGGCGTGTGCGCACCCGGCCGCCCTCGATGTACAACCTGCAAGTGTTGAAGAAGATCGCGCTCGGCGAGTACATCGCCGACATGGTCGTCATGATCGGGTCGCTCGATCCCGTCTTCGGTGAGGTCGACCGGTGAGCGCCGCAGAGCAAGCCGAACTCGTCGCGGACTGGGATCCGTACGTTTCGCGCCCCGGCGACGCGTTCGATGAGTTGTATGCCAAGCTCAAGCCGGAGTGCGAGGCGCTCATAGGCTTATACGAGGATTCGCGCAGCGCGCTGATCCCGATGGCGCACCTCTTTCAAGAGCACGAAGGCTATACGTCGCCCAACGCGCTGGCCGCGATCGCGTACGTGCTCAAGCTTCCGCTGGCGGTCGTTGAATCGACGATCTCGTTTTACACGCTGTTCTACCGGCGGCCGGTCGGGCGCTACATGCTCCAGGTGTGCCGCAATCTCTCGTGCATCCTCAACGGCGCCGAAGAAGTCATGGCCTATTTCCGGGAGCACCTCGGGATCGGTCATCTGGAGACGACCGCCGACGGGCTCTTCTCGTACGAAGAGGTCGAGTGCCTCGCCGCCTGCGACCGCGCGCCGTGCATGCAAGTGAACTTGCGCTTCAAGTACGACCTGACGCCGAAGATGATCGACGACATGCTGGCCGCGATGCGCGCCGGAACCTACGACGTCAAACCGCGCCCGCAGACGAAGGCTCCCGGGCGTTCGTGGAAGGTTGAAGCGGAAACCGGACGCAAATCGGCGGGCGGCGTCGGCGTTCCCAATCCCAACAACGCCGGCGGCGTCGGCGACCGCAGCGGCGTGATCATGCTCGACCGGATCGTCAACGACGCGGCGTTCGCGGCGCGCTCGCACGAACGGCTCGCGCACGAACCGCAGTTGCGCCCCTCGACCGGCGACGGAGGACATCACTAACCTATGGCCAGCCCCGTCACGAAGGTCCTCACTGCGGGGATCGGCGAGCTCAACCTGCGCGACATCGAGGTGTACCGCTCGACCGGCGGTTACGCGCAGCTCGAACGCGCGGTCAAGGAGCTCGGCCAGCAAGCGGTGATGGAGATGTCGACCGGTTCGAATCTGCGCGGCCGCGGCGGCGCTGGATTCCCGACCGGGCGCAAGTGGTCGTTCCTGCCCAACAACGGCCGGCCGCGCTATCTCGTGTGCAATTGCGATGAGGCCGAACCGGGCACGTTCAAAGACCACATGCTGCTCGAGCAGACGCCGCATCAGATCATCGAAGGCATTCTGATCGGCTCGTATGCGATCGGCTGCCACCACGCGTTCATTTATATCCGCGGCGAGTTTCAGGAAGGCTTCGAGGTGATGCGCGCGGCGGTCGCACAGGCGCGCGCGGCCGGGTACATCGGCAAAGGCATTTGCGGGGGCGACTACGACCTGGAGTTCACGATCCACCGCGGTGCCGGCGCGTACATCTGCGGCGAGGAAACCGGGCTCCTGAACTCGCTCGAAGGCAAGCGCGGCGAACCGCGGCTGAAGCCGCCGTTTCCCGCCATCAAAGGACTCTACGGCGAACCGACGGTCGTGAACAACGTCGAGACGCTCGCCTATCTGCCGTACATTCTGCGCAACGGACCGGAGTGGTTCGCGAAAGCGGGTCCCGAGCGCTCGCCCGGCTTCAAGGTCGTTTCGATTTCCGGCCACGTGAAGAAGCCGGGGAACTACGAAGTTCCGCTGGGCACGACGATCCGGCAACTGATCGATGACTGCGCGGG
>DASYOE010000179.1:0-6467 GCA_036008105.1 Candidatus Lustribacter sp.
GTCATCGACGCGGGCGGCGCCAACCTTTCGTTCGACGTCGAAGATGCGGCCAGCGACGGCGCGCAAGTCGTCAACTTGATGCAGAAGTTCACCACCGACGGGACGACGCCGTTGGAGCTGGGCCCCACGCTTTCGGGCGAGGCGTTCCGCGCGTTTCCGATCGCCAAGGCCGCGAACTTCCCCGTCATGGGAACGTCGACAACGGCCGAGGGCGTGACCGCCATCGGACCGACCGTCTTCCGCGATTCGCTGGCCGAATCGCAAGCAATCCCGCCGACCGTTGCCAAAGTGCAGCAAGTGTGGCACGCGAAGACGGTGGCGATCATCTACGGCGACGACAACGCGTTCACCAATACCGACGGCGATCTGTTCGCGCGCGAATTCCAGAAGAGCGGCGCGACGGTCGTCGACACCGAGACGTTCCACATCGGCGATAAGGACTTCGGGCCCGCGCTTACCAAGATCGCGTCGAAGAAGCCGGACGTCATCGCGATCGGCGGCCTCTTCCCCGAGGCCACGCAGATCATCGCGCAAGCCGGTAAGCTCGGCATCAAAGCACACATGCTGGGCGGAAACGGACTCAACTCGACGCAGATGTACGCAACGGCCGGTCCGGCGTCGGCCGGCGTCGTCGTCGGCGCGGCGTGGTTCATCGGGGGCCAGTACACCGGGAACCTCGAGTTCGTCCGGCGCTTCAAGAAGAAGTTTGGCAACACGCCCGACCAGTTCGCGGCCCAAGCCTACGCTGCGGCGCAGGTCGTCGCATCGCTGGTAAAAGCCGGCGCCACGACCAAAGACGAGATGCTGGCCGGCCTGCGCAACGTTCGCGTCGTGCAAACGGTGCTCGGCCCGATCGCCTTCGACCAAAATCGCGACGTCCGCGCCGCGCCCGTCGTGCTCAAGATCGTCAAAGACGGCTTCGCGTATTTTTAGCAGGACGGTGGCGGAGCGAGCACCGTGTGACGGTGAGTTTCGCAGTCGGGTTTGATGCGAGCTCGGACGGGGGGCCCCGCGCAACGCGCGGGGGGCGCGCAGCCTAGGGCGGAGCGCCTTTAAAATGATTGCGCAGCAGCTCGTAAACGGGCTTTTTCTGGGCGCCGTTTACGCGCTGTTCGCGGTCGGATACACGCTGGTCTTCGGCGTGCTCGATATCCTCAATCTCGCGCACGCGGCGATCTTCATGATCGCCGCATTCGCCGCATATTCGCTGGTAGCCGCGGGTATGCCGATCGCCGTGGGCTTCGCCGGCGGCGTGCTGCTCGCGGGCGTGGCGGGCATTCTCCTCGACCGGATCGCGTTCGCCCCGCTGCGCCGGCGCAACGCCGGAACGCTCGTACCGCTGATCTCGTCGATCGGCGCCGCGATCATCATCGGCGCGATCGCGCGCGGGATCTACGGCATCGACGAGCGGCACTTCGTGCCGGGCGGCATCGATGCGCCGCCGATTCACCTGGGATCGATCACCTTCACCGCGGTCGAGGCGATCATTTTCGGTACCGCGATCGTGTTGATGCTCGTCCTCAGCTACGTCCTGCGCGCGACCACGCTCGGACGCAGCATCCGCGCGGTCTCACAGGACCGGATCGCCGCGGCGCTGCTCGGCGTCGACATCGAGCGCACGATCGCGGCGACGTTTTTCATCGCTTCCGCGCTCGGTGGGGCAGCCGGAATCCTGACCGGGCTCGAGTACAACTCGGTCAGCATCGACATGGCCGGCTCGATCGAACTGAAGGGCCTGGCGGTGATCATCCTCGGCGGCATGGGCAGCATCACCGGCGCGGTAATCGGCGGGTTCGTCATCGGCGCCGTCGAGACGCTCGCCATCGCGTTCGGGCTTTCGGAGTGGCGTGACGCGTTGACCTTCGGGGTCATGTTCGTGATTTTGGTGGCGCGACCGGCCGGGATCTTCGGCGCGCGCGCGCTGCGGAACGCATGAACTTCCTCGTCGAGTTCTACGCGCACCACTCGCGTTTGCTCGACGAGATCGGGATCAACGCCCTGCTTGCGCTGTCGCTCTCCGTATCGCTGCAAGCCGGCCAGTTGGCGCTCGCCCAAGCTGGTCTAGCCGGAATCGCGGCCTACATCTCGGCGATCGCGAGCATGCAGTACCACTGGCCGCTCGTGGCCAGCATCGTGCTGGCGGTCGCGTGCTCCACGCTGG
Source organism: Candidatus Lustribacter sp. (assembly GCA_036008105.1). Lineage (GTDB taxonomy): Bacteria > Vulcanimicrobiota > Vulcanimicrobiia > Vulcanimicrobiales > Vulcanimicrobiaceae > Lustribacter. Next base: position 2,162 of record DASYOE010000179.1, read on the forward strand.
TCGCGGCGCTGCTCGCCTACCCGGTGCGCAAACTGCGCGGCATCTTTCTCGCGATCGCTACCGTCGGCTTCGGTGAGATCGTGCGCGTCATCATCAACAACCTGAACGTCACGGGCGGTGCCGAGGGTTTGAGCGGCATTCCGAACGACGTCAATACCAGCGACATCTATGGCGGCCTCGCCCTCGTCGCAGTCGCGCTCTTCTTCCTCTCACGAACCAAATTCGCGCTGGCCGTCGCGCTGACGCGCGAAGACGAAGCGGCCGCGCGCGGCGTCGGCGTCGATACGGGCATGGTGCGCTTCGCATCGCTCGCGCTCGGCGGCGCGATCGCAGGCCTCGCGGGCGCGCTCTACGCGCACTCGTTCTACTTTCTCGCGCCGGCCGACTTCGGCTTCGGGCGCATGGAAGAAATCCTGGTCTGGTGCGTCATCGGCGGCGTCACGAGCCCGCTCGGCGCGGTTGCCGGCGCAGCGTTCCTCTCGATCTTACCGGAGATCATTCGCGGTCTGGCCGATTTCCGTGAGATCACCAACGGCATCATCTTGCTCGCCGTCATCCTGTTCGCGCCCGGCGGGTTGTCCGCGCTCTGGCGCACGCGCCGCACCGCGATACCGCGCGATGCCTGACGCCCTGCGGCTCGACGGCGTCACGGTGCGCTACGGCGGTGTCACCGCGCTGGACGGCGTTTCCTTAACGGTGACGCCGGGCGCGACGCTGGGGTTGATCGGTCCCAACGGCGCCGGGAAAACGACGCTCATCAACGCGACGACCGGCATCGCACCGCTGGCAGCGGGCTCGATCAGCCTCGGTGAGCGCCGGCTCGACGGCCAACCCCCATATCGCATCGCGCGCGCCGGCATCGCCCGCACCTATCAGAACATCCGGCTGTTCGGGACCCTCGACGTGCGGACGAACCTCGCCGCGGGTGCGTACGCGCAGCCGGGCCGGTTATCCGATGACGCGGCGCGCGCTCTGCTGGAACGCGCCGGCGTCGCGCATCTCGCGCTCGACACGCTTGCATCCGCGCTCCCGTACGGCGATCAACGCCGGTTGGAAATCGCGCGCGGGCTCGCATCACGTCCGGCCATCCTCATGCTCGACGAACCCGCGGCCGGGATGAACCCGGCCGAAACCGCTCGCCTTGTCACGACGATCCGCTCGTTGGCCACCGAAGGCATCGGCATCTTGTTGATCGAGCACGATATGACGCTGGTGCGCGCGGCCAGCGATCACGTCGTCGTCCTGAATTTCGGCGAGGTGCTTGCCAGTGGAACGCCGGCCGAGATCGCCCGCGATCCGGCCGTCGTCGAAGCGTATCTCGGCACGACCGAGGACATTGCCTAGTGGCGCTGCTCGAAGTCGCCGGCTTGCGCGCAGGCTACGGCAAGATCGACATCTTGCACGACGTCGACGTGATGCTCGAGGCGGGCACGTTGTGCGCGATCGTCGGGGCCAACGGGGCCGGAAAAACCACGCTGCTTCTCGCTTTATCGGCGATTGTTCCCAAACGCGCCGGGACCGTGTTCTTCAACGGCGCGAACGTCACCAAACTCTCGACCCACGAACTCGTCCGGCGGGGTCTGCTGCACGTTCCGGAAGGCCGCCGCATGCTCGCCCACATGAGCGTCGAGGAGAATCTGCAAGTCGCCGCCGCCGTGCGCGGTAAGCCGGGCTTCGCATCGATCGACGGACTGTTCGAGCGCTTCCCGATCCTGCGCACGCGTCGCAACGTGCCGGCCGGCTCGCTCTCGGGGGGCGAACAGCAGATGCTCGCCATCGCGCGCGCGCTCGCTGCGGGCCCCGTGGCGCTGTTGCTCGACGAACCATCGATGGGGCTCGCGCCGAAATTAGTCGACGAAATCTTCCACATCATCGCGCACGAACGCGCGAACGGGACGTCGATTTTATTAGTGGAGCAAAACGCGCGCCGCGCGCTCGCGATCGCCGATCGCGCCTACGTGATGGAGCGGGGCCGCATGGTGCTAGCCGGCAGCGGCGCCGAGCTGCTCGACAACCGCGACGTCACCGCGGCCTATCTCGGCACCGCCGGCTAAACGGGCGTACCGCGCCTCCGCCACAAGATCGAGCCCGCTCTCGAGCGCACCGAACCGGTCCCGGCGGCACGTACAACCGGGCTGGCGGCAATTGTATGTATGGTCCGGTATGGAATGGCCGCAGCGGCAACGCACGAGATCCATGCTAGCGTCCCCCTGGAAGCGCCTGTACCCGTTTCGGGGGTCTTTTCTCGCCTCCCGGGGCCCCGGATGTTGTGTGCGTTACCTCACGGCGGTTGTGGAAACGGTGAGTATCGGTGGAACGCCGTGCATAACGAAAAGTTCTTGTGGATAACCGGTCCGCGGCGTTTTAAAGCTCTTGCAATCGAATTTCGCGTGTGACATCATCAACTCACGACAAGCGATTGTCGTGCGACTGGCGAGACAGTCGCGGCGAGTAAGGACAGGCACCGAGAAATCGGAGTCGACCAGAAACCCGATGGCCTTCGACGCCGCACTGGGCTGAGCAATCGGCGCGGGCGTGCGCAACACCAGAAACTCGCATGAAGAAGGCCCCGTGGTTCGCGCCACGGGGCTTTCCGACGTTTACAGCCCGTTCCAATCCGTGTAGGGCCGCGGCTTGGTGGCCGGTGGCCCGACGTCGATCGTCACATCGAGATGCGCGGTCAGTTCGATCTTCGCCGGATCGCCGGCGTACTTGTTGCCGTCGACCCAGACGGTCGTTTGCTCGCCGGGACGCGGCTTCGCACCGGCCACGTTCGCGCGTGACAGCGGTTGACCCCACACGGCGAAGAATTGGCCGAGCGTGTAGCTGCGAAACGTCGGCGACTCGACGTGGATGATGCCGTCGGGCGTATGCGTATGCAGCCAGTAAAAGCAATTGCCCAGCAGCGGCCGGCCGACGTCTTCCGGAATGCCGACCGGCTTACCGTGATCGAAGATCGCCAGGTGCTGATGGATGTGGAGGACGTTCCCCTCCATCTGATCGCAGTGGATCCCGGCCACCGGCTGACCGGTCGGAACCGCCGCCAGCGTGGCCATCCACACCGCGGCTGCCGCGAGGCTCGCGAGAACGCGCTTCATGAGCCTTGCCCCGCGCCCAACGCGTTCAGCCACTCGACGATCGCGCTCGCGCCCGCGTCGGGCGTTTCGAGATGCTGCGCATTCACTCTCACGTATTTACTCAGCGGATTGTCCGGAATGCGCGCAAATTCCGCCTCGCTTCCGATCTGCGTGGCATCTTGCGTGCCGGCAACCCAGATGATCGGAACCGAGATATTCCCGAGATTCCCCTCGATATTCCCCAGCCCGGCGATGTCGAAGAAACTTACGTACGCAGCGGGGCTCGCGCGCACGGAAAATTCCGGCGGCCGTTTGCTGCCGTCGAAATCCGGAAACGTTTGCACGCGATCGCCGCTGCCCGCCGCGACTTGCGATTTCGCTTGCGCGAGTGCGGCGATGATTGCCGGTTTGCTCACGTAGCTGAGCGCGTCGTGAGCCGGAGCGCAGGCGATCACTCCAAGCAAACCAGTATGAGTCGCCGCGTACGCGATCGCCGCGTTTCCGCCCATGCTCAGCCCGCCCACCACGATCGCGGTCGCGCCCGCGGCGCGCAGCCGCGCGATCGCCGCGTCGACGTCGCCGAAGCAATCGCTATACGGGCGGTCGTAGATGCGCCGCTCGGACCAGCACATCTCGGGCGTTTCCACGCGATAGCCGGCCTTGCGCAAGCTCGCAACGAGTCCACCGCCGGTCACGCGACCGCCCTTGCCGGCCGTCCCGAGCGGAACGCCGGCGGTTCCGTGCATGAGCACGATCCCGATCTGCGGCGGCGCGGCGAACGCGGCGGTTCCGCTCAACGCGAGCATCGCGCACATGAGGAAGATGCGAACGATTACGAGCATGTCGGTCCTTCTCGTGGTGGAAAACATGGATGCCCAGGCAAGCCCGGTGGAAAACGCAAGTTTCTTGTGGATAACCGCAAGCGCCGTCTTGCGTTGTTTGGGCGAGCGACGTATGCTGCACCCACGCCGGTTCGCCGGCGCGCGAGCGACGAGAAGCTCGCAGTGAAACGGTAACGACGCACGGCTTGTCCGTTCGCCGCTCTCCGGTTCCTTAACGAAGTACGACGCCGTAATGGCCGAGCTGATCGGCGAGGACGTGCGCAGATCGAGTTCTCGTGCAGACCGGCGCCGCGGGGCCCACGTCCCGCGGTGTCGTCGCTTTCAATCGTCGTACGTCTCCGCCAACGTACGGGCGATCGTTCGCGCGTGCTCGCGCGCGCTCGGCGG
>DASYOE010000180.1:0-3100 GCA_036008105.1 Candidatus Lustribacter sp.
TCGATCATGCGCGCGAGGTAGTACACCGCGGCGTCGGGATCGCTGCCGCGAATCGTCTTGATGAACGCGCTGATCGTGTCGTAGTGAGCGTCGCCGTCCTTGTCGTAGTTGCGCGCGCGCTGCTGCATCGCATCCGCGATCGTCTTTTGGTCGACGACGGCGGTGCCGGCTGCGTCGCGCGGCGCCGATGCGGCCGCGAATTCGAGCGTGCTGAGCGCGATCCGCGCGTCGCCGTTGGCGAGGTTCGCCAAATCATCGAGCGCGCCGGGCTCGATGCGCACGCGGTCGTTGCCGAGGCCGCGTTCCGTGTCGGCGAGCGCGCGCTCGAGGATCGTACGGATATCGTCGTCGCTCAGGGAGTGCAGGACGAAGACGCGCGAGCGCGACAGCAGCGCCGAGTTGACCTCGAACGACGGGTTCTCGGTGGTGGCACCGATCAGCGTGACGGTCCCATCCTCGACGTACGGCAAAACCGCGTCCTGCTGGGCTTTGTTGAAGCGGTGGATCTCGTCGATGAACAGCACGGTGCGCTTGCCGGCACGTTTGAGTTTTGCGGCGTCGGCGACGACGCGGCGCAGATCGGCGACGCCCGCGCTGACGGCTGAGACCGCCTGAAAGTTCGCGCCGGTCGATTGCGCGATCACGCGCGCCAGCGTCGTCTTTCCGGTTCCCGGCGGCCCCCACAAGATCATCGACGGCAACTGGTCCGATTCGATCGCACGGCGCAGCGCGCGGCCGGGCCCGACGATATGCTCTTGGCCCACGAACTCGTCGAGCGACCGCGGCCGCATCCGAGCCGCGAGCGGTTCGCGCACGCCGTCACCACCGCCCGAGGACTCGAAGAGCCCGAGCATCGGCGTTACTTCTTCGGCTTCTTCGTCGGTTTCGGCGAAGGGGTTGGGCCGGGCGAGCCCTGGGGAATCGGTTCGCGAATCACCATCGGCGCGCCGTTGGCGATCACGTCGCGCGTTTGCAGGTTGTAGTCGACGACCCCGGCCTTCATCGTGCTCTGGCCTTCGGCCAGCACGACGTTGCCTTCGAGGTGCAGCGTGTGCTGCAGTTGGTTGAGCACGCCGCGATCGGCCGTGCCGACGCGATTGCCTTGCACGAAGCGCACGTTGCCGCGCGCGTCGTACGATTTGTTCTTGGAATCGATCGTCAGCTCGTCAGCCGTGATCGTCGCCGGACCTTGATAGTCGGGGCCCGCATCCTTGGCCTCGGGCGCGCTGCCGCTGTCATGTACGACGACGCTGCCGATCAGCGTCGCCGTCCCGAGCTTCGTGTTCCCCTTGGCGTGGTCGCCGCGCGCGTCGGTGCCGGGGCGCGTCACCTTCACTTCGTGGGGCATCGTGAAATCGCCGGAATTGAGGTTCCAGTTCGTCTGACTGGTCTCGATCTGATACCCGTTCATCTCCATGCCGGACGACGCTGCGGCGGAACTCGCCGGAGTGGGTCCCGGAGACGGCGACGCTGCCAAGAGAACGAACGCCGTGACGGCAGTCATCAACGACCGCGGGGTTCGCAGGTCCATAGCTTACGAAGCGTGGCCGTTCAAGTGCCCGTCGTAACCGACGCGTTGACCCGTGCCGATCACGACGCACGAGAGCGGATCGTCGGCGACGATCACCGGAATGCCGGTCACTTCGCCGAGCAGCGAGTCGAGGCCGCGTAGCAACGCACCGCCGCCGGTGAGGATCACGCCGCGGTCGATGATGTCCGCCGCCAATTCGGGCGGCGTTTTCTCGAGCACCGATTTGACCGCTTCGACGATCGCTTGGACCGGCTCCGAGAGCGCTTCGCGCACTTCTTCGCTGGTAATTTTGACGGTTTTCGGCAAGCCGTTGATGAGGTCGCGACCGCGGATCTCCATCGCCAGCTCTTGCTCGAGCCGGTGCGCGGAACCGATCTTGATCTTGACTTCTTCGGCCGTGCGCTCGCCGATCATCAGGTTGTACACGCGCCGGATGTGACGGATGATCGCTTCGTCGAGCTTGTTGCCGGCAACGCGAATCGACTGCGAGACGACGATGCCGCCGAGCGAGATCACCGCGACGTCGGTCGTGCCGCCACCGATATCGACCACCATGTTTCCGGACGGCCCGTCGATCGGCAGCCCGGCGCCGATCGCCGCCGCCATCGGCTCTTCGATGATGTCGACCGACTTCGCGCCGGCGAGCTTGGCCGCGTCGCGAACGGCGCGCTCTTCAACCGAGGTGATCTCGGCCGGCACGCAGATGACGACCGACGGCTTGGGACGGAACAGGGTCGACCACCACGAGCGCTGCCGCGTTACCTTTTTGATGAAGTAATTCAGCATCGCTTCGGTGACTTCGAAGTCGGCGATGACGCCGTCACGCAGCGGCCGAATCGCTTGAATGTTGGCCGGCGTGCGGCCCAGCATCTGTCGCGCTTCCTCACCGACGGCGAGCGTCTTGCCGGTTCGTACGTCTTTGGCAACGACGGAAGGCTCGCGCAACACGATGCCCTTGCCGCGCACGTATACGAGGACGTTCGCGGTGCCTAGATCGATCCCGATTTCGATGGCTGACTCCCCAAGTTTCGGCGCTGCGGTTTGGTTTGATTGGCCGAGGCGGCTCCTCCTGGGTCAAACGCGATCCGGCGCGAACAGTTCGCCTATGCTTTTCCCCTTCGATCGGCTCAGGTTGACGGCGCTAGCGCCAGCTTTGCTCGGCGTCGCTGCCGTCATCGGAGCGTCCCTTCCCGGGAGCGCCCAGGCGCCGGCCATGCTCAAGATCGCGACCACGCCCACCGACATCGGGTCCGAGGTCTTTTACGCTGCCGACAAGGGCTTCTTCAAAGCCAACGGCCTCGACGCGCAGATCCAAGTGATCTCGAACGGGGCGGCGATCACGGCGGCGGTGATGTCAGGCGCGCTCGACGTCGCGCAATCGAACATCGCCTCGCTTGCCGCCGCGCACGAGGCGGGTCTCGACGTCGTCGTCATCGCGCCGGCCGGCCAGTACTCAAGCAAGGTGCCCACCACCGCGCTGATCGTCGCGAAGAATTCGCCGATCAAAACCGCCAAGGATCTCAACGGCAAGACGATCGCGGGCAACGGGCTCAAGAACATCACACAGGT
>DASYOE010000181.1:0-2979 GCA_036008105.1 Candidatus Lustribacter sp.
GCGGCGATCAAGAAGCGGATGGACCGGCTGACGCGCTACCGCGACGGTCAGCTCAAACGTCTCAAGGCGTTCAACGACGCCTGCGCGACGCGCTTGGCGAACATGGGCAAGTTCAAGAGCTTCGCCAAGACCGTGGGCAAAGAGCGGCGCGCCTCACTGCTCGACGTCAGCAGCTAACGCGTGAAGGCCGTCATTCTAGCCGGTGGTTTGGGCACGCGCATCAGCGAGGAAACGCAGGTCCGTCCCAAGCCGATGATCGAGATCGGCGGTCAGCCGGTGCTCTGGCACATCATGAAGAGCTACGCGCATTACGGCATCACCGATTTCATCGTGTGTTGCGGCTACCGCGGCTACATGATCAAGGAATATTTCGCCAACTACGCTCTGCACAATTCGGACGTCACCATCGACTTCCGCACCGGCCGCACGACCGTGCACCAAAACTCGACCGAGCCGTGGGCGGTGACCCTGGTCGACACCGGTGAGAAAACGCAGACCGGCGGCCGGCTGAAGCGCGTGCGCGAGTACGTCGGCGACGAGGATTTCTGCTTCACCTACGGCGACGGGCTGAGCGACGTGGACATCGCGGCCGTCATCGCGTTGCACCGCCAAAAAGGCACCAAGGCGACGCTCACCGCGGTTCAGCCGCCCGGGCGCTTCGGCGTCCTGGGTTTCGACGAACAGAAGATCGTCAGCTTCGACGAGAAGCCCCAAGGCGACGGTTCGTGGATCAACGGCGGCTATTTCGTGCTCTCGCCGCCGGTGTTCGATCTGCTCGAGGGCGACGACACGATTTGGGAACGCGAACCGCTGGGCACACTCGGGGCCACCGGCGAATTGACGGCGTACCTGCATCGCGGCTTCTGGCAGCCGATGGACACGCTGCGCGATAAAGTGATGCTCGAGGATCTGTGGGCTACGGGAAGGGCGCCTTGGCGCTCCTGGTGAGAGAAGATGCACGTACTCGTTCTTGGTAATCTCGGCTATGTCGGCACGGTGCTGACGCGCTATCTGCAGGCGAGCGGTCACACGGTCACCGGCTACGACATCGGCTATTTCGAGAATTGTACGATCGCCTCGCCGGCGCCGCCGGACCGTCAGTTCACCGGCGACGTGCGAGGCATCCCGGCCGACATTTACGCCGGCGTCGACGCCGTCATTCACCTCGCGGCGCTTTCGAACGACACCTTGGGCGAACTCAGCGCGGGCATCACGCACGAGATCAACGTCGGCGGCTTGGCCGATTCGATCGCGCACGCGAAAGCGGCCGGCATCGAGCGGTTTGTGTTCGCATCGTCGTGCAGCATGTACGGCCGGTCCGACGGCGACGCGCCGCTCGACGAATCGGCGCAGCAGAACCCCCTGACCGCGTATGCGCGCTCGAAGTGCGAGGGCGAAGCGCTGCTGCAAGCGGCGACGGACGAACGCTTCCGCCCCACGTCGCTGCGGTTCTCGACCGCCTACGGCTGGTCCGAACGGCCGCGCTTGTGCCTGGTCGTCAACAACCTCGCCGCCTGCGGGCTCGCCGAGGGTCGCATCGACCTCGAGAGCGACGGCACGCCGTGGCGTCCGCTCATTCACGTCGAGGACATGGCGCGCGCGATGGAGGCGACGCTGACCGCGCCGCTCGATCGGGTCGGCGGCCGCTCGTTCAACGTCGGGACGACGTCGGAAAACTATCAGGTGCGCACGATCGCGACCACCGTCGCTTCGCTCCTTGGCGGGCTCCCGGTAACGACCGGAACCTCGGGCGGTGCCGATCAGCGCTCCTACAACGTCGATTTTACGGCGTTTCACGCCGCCGTGCCGAAATTCAAAGCGGCGTGGACGATGGAAGCGGGCGCCCGCGACTTGCTCGAGCACTTCCGCGACGCGTTCGAGCCGGCCGATTTTCACTCCGACCGCTACTTCCGCATCCGCCGCATCACGTCGCTGGTTGCGGCCGGCGACCTCTCGCCCGATTTGCGCCGCCCGCCGGCCCAGGTCAGCCGACCGTGATGTAGGTCAGGTCGGCGGGCACGTGGTGCTCCACGATGCGCGGCGCCTCCTCATCGAGCGGAACGAGCCGCGCCGCACCGTTCTCGACGACCATCATGCGCGGAACGCGGGTCGCCTCGTCGCTCTCCCACGCCGTGGGCGCGAAGCTGTTGCTGCCGCGGTCGTAGTGCCCGCAGCGCACGCGCGCATCGAGCCGCACGTTGTATCCGGCGTGCCGGACGCGTTCGCAATACAGGTAGTCCTCATCGCATAGCCGTGCGACGCGGGCGCCGGTCTCGATGTAGACGTGCGCGGGGAAGTACGGCGCGGTGAGGGCGCGCGCCGCGGCGGTGCGCAGCAACGCGCAACCGAAGCCGATGCCGGATACGATGTCGGTCGAGGTCGACGTGAACGCCGGGACGTGCCCGGTCGACGTGTCGTGCGAATCCCATTCGGCGACGACGATCGGCCGCGCCGAGTCGCGACTGTAGTAGAGCCCGCCGACGACGCCCGTCCCGGGATCGGATTCCGCCGTCTGGACGAGTTGCACGAGCCCGTCCGGCGGCAACACGATGTCGTCGTCGACGAAGAAGAGGTAGTCGAACGCGCCCCCGAGCGCATCGCGCATGATGAGTTCGCGTTGCGCCGGCACGAAATTGCCGGTGACGATGCTGCGCTGTAACGGTGCGAAGCCCGGTGGTAAACGCAATTGAGCGAGGCCTTGGAGAAACGGGGCGGTCGGCGACCCGCCCGACGCCACGCCGAGCAGAACGCGCCGTTCGGTCACGACGTCAGCGCGGATTTGAGGGCAGCGACGAGCCGGCGCCCGGCGGCATCGACAGTTGCCGGCGGAGCGGGAATGACGAACGACTCCGCGCCGGCCGACGCGACGCACAGCGGCACGAGCCAGGCCAGCACCGCCGAGCGATAGGCGGCCAGCGACGATTCGGATTCTTCGGTCGCGCGGCGGTCGACGCCGTCCAGGGTTGCGCCGGCCAGCGC
>DASYOE010000182.1:0-5117 GCA_036008105.1 Candidatus Lustribacter sp.
TGCGCAGGCGGAAAAGCTGGTAGGGGTCGCCGTACGCTCCCGCGGCGCCTGCGATATCTTCCGCGGTCGGCACGGGTAGCGGCTCGATGCCGTTCCCAAAGCGTCGCCGGAACGCAAAGAAGGCGTCGCGCAGTTTCCAGAAATGGCTTGCGCGCATCGACCCGATATACAGGCGCTGCCGCTCCGCGAGCGCCTTCAGCGCCTCGATCTGCGCTGCCAGCGTTTCGCGGGAAGGGCCGTCCTCAGGCGTCATCCGCCTCCGTGATTGACGGCTTCGGGCGCTCCGTGGCCGTCAACACTTAGGGCTTCGAGCACCGCGGTCGCTACCACACCCGGCGCGTAACGCGCGCGCACGCGGCGGCCCTCGCCGATCATCGCAGCGCGAATGCGCGGGTCGGAGGCGACGATGCTGACCAGCGCCGCGATGCGACGCGCGTCGAACGTGTCGGCCACGATGCCGCAGGCCTCCACCGCTTCTAATACCGTTGCGTCGCCGAGCGCAACGATCGGTACGTCGAACCACAGCGGCGTCACCGCACTATCGATCGAGAGCGGGCGGCCGACGGCCAATGCCACGGCCGCCGCGCGATAGGCCGCGTAGCGTTCGGCCGGCGCGCCACCAACGAGCATGACCTCGTTATGCAGATCTAATTCCTCGCGCTCGCGAATCAATGTGTCGTACGATTCGCCCTCGCAGTCGTCGGCGAACACGAGTAGCCGCGCGTCGCGCCGCAGGCCCAGATACGCCACGAACGTGTCCAGCAGACGGCGGGCTTCGCGCTCCCCAAGCGGCTCGATCGACAGCAGCACGTCGTTTCCATCGATCCAGCGCTCGTGCGACGGCCGCAAGCCCGACCACTGCGCCGGTGAGATAGCCTGCGGTAAGACGCGCGCGATTATTCCGCTTTCTTCCAATTGCGCCGCTGCTGCGTGCGAAGGGGCGAAGATCGTGGCGGTCCTTCGACTGCGCTGCGCTTCGCTCAGGATGACAGTGGGGTCGTGGGCGATATAGATGTCGGCTGGGATGGGCGTTGACGACGCGGTGACGTGGGAGACGATGCGCGCGTTCGGGCGCAGCGGCGAACCGGCGATCGACACGGTTGCATCGGCGCCTGCCTCGTTCAACGCGTCGGCGAGCGACTGGGCGTAGCGGCCGATCGCGGCATCGCCCAGTGGCACGACGTGCTCGATCCGCGGTCCGGCCGCCGGGGCGAGCCGCGCTTCGATTCCATCGAGCGTGCGTCGTGCGACGACGTCCCAGGTGCCGTTGTCCAGGGCGGCGGCCCAGCCGCGTTCGCCGAACGCGTCGACGGCGTCGTCGGCGGATTCATCGACCGCGGTGAACATCCCGACCCAATCCTCGAGCGTGCTGCCAATCCAGCCGCCGCCGGCATCTTCTACTGCCCGAGCCGTTGCTCGGCACTCGCCATGCACGAACACCGGGCGCCGCGCGTACCACGCTTCGTATACGGCGCGTGAGAAACTCTCATGCATGCTTGGCTGCGCCAAAGCGCGTGCGTAGGTAAGCAACGCGGCTTTGGATGTTTCGCTGACGGCACCCAAATCGAGAATGCCGTCGCCGCCGTGGGCCGCGGCACGCGGCCCAGCCAGCACGAGCTGCAACGACGACGCGACGTGGCGCGCACGAAATGTTCGGAACGCTTCAATCAAAAAATCGATGTTCTTCGAGGCGTCTTGACGACCGAGATAGAGCACGTAACGCGCGCGGTGCGGCGCGAAGCTGCCGATCGACATCGGCGCAGCCGGCGGCGGCACCGGTTCGACGGCATGGCCGATAACGCGGCTCTTGGCGAGCAGTCCCGGGCCGTAGATCGCCGTGGCCGTCTCCTCCTCGCCCACGCTGTTGAACATCACGCCGCGGGCTGCGTCGAATACGGCGCGAACCGGCTCGAGATATGCATACGCCTCATCGTGCACGCACGGCACGAGAAAAGCACGGTCGGCGACCAGCGGGACGCCGGAGAGCGTTGGCCCGTACAGATACGGCACGAAGATCACCGCGTCGTACGATGCCCCCTCCTCGCGCAGATGCGCGAGCAGCGCCTTGCTGTTGATGTTTTCGTTGACGAACGCGCGCGTCTGCGTGGCGTCGAGCGGGTTGCGGTCGCCGCGCAAGCCGATGCGGGGCATCGTCGTGAGCACCGTGTTCGCGCGGTTGAACGCTACCCGGTCGCGCGTATCCACCGGAAACCGTCGCACGCGCAAGCCCTCGGACTCGGTATACGTTCCGCTGCGATGGTAGTTCGTGCCCCAATCGTCGAGGAACGAGCGGTTGCACGTCGTCAGCACGTCGATCTCGACACCGGCGCGGGCCAGCGCGTGCGAGAGCTCCCAGGCCAGCCGCTCGGCGCCGCCGATGAGCTCGCGCCCATACCACGGCGTGACGACTGCGAGACGCACTACGCGTCCTCCACGTTGCGCTGCGCGATGCGTTGTGCGCGCGTCGTGGCGCGTTCGGCCTCGAGCCGCGCTTCGAGAATGTCGATTCGCTCCAGCAATGTGTGCACCAGCGCGAGCGTCTCACGGTGAGCGCGAATCAGTGCGTTGTTCGCTTCATACTGGTCGCGAAAGGCCAGCGACATCATGCTGAGGATCGCGCTCTTCAGACGGCGCGATCCCGAGACGAACGGCAGGCGCACGTCGACGGGCCACGTCGTGCGCGGGGTGGAGCGTTGTTCGGCGAAGTTCAGTTGGGCCTCGATCGCTCGCGCATGAACCGTGGCGGCGAGTCGAACGAGCCGCTCGTCGCCGGCGGGAGCATCCGGATCGCGCGCCAGCTCGGCGTCGATGCGGCGCTCGAGCTCGTCGATGTCGATGCGCGGATTGCGCGAACGAATCATGTTTGGGATTTCGACGCGATTGGCCGCAATTGCTTCGCGCCCGGTTTGCTCTTGCGGCGGCCGATGCCGATATAGTCGAGGCCCGCCGCGACGACGGCTTCGGGATCGAGTGCGTTTCGGCCATCGATGACCGTCATGCCCCGCATCAGCCGGCGGGCCCGCGCGAAGTCGATGTTCTTGTATTCGTTCCATTCCGTCGCCAGCACGAACGCATCGCTACCCTGCAGCGCTTCGTAGGGGTCGGCGCAATACGCGATCCGCTCACCGAACTGTATGCGGACCGCGGCCTGCGCGGCCGGGTCGTGCGCCCGGATCGTGGCCCCGGCCGCGAACAAGCGTTCGACGAGCGCCAGCGCCGGCGACCCGCGAATGTCGTCGGTGTTGGGCTTGAATGCCAAGCCCAGCACGCCGATGGTCTTTCCCCGCCACGCACCACCGAGTGCGGCCACGATCTTGGCGTACGTGACGTCGATTTGCCGCTGGTTGATGTGCACCACCGCCCGCAGCAACGGCGCTTCGTAGTGGCGCGTCGCGGCGATCTCCTCGAGCGCGCGCAGGTCCTTGGGCAGACACGAGCCACCGAAGCCCATCCCCGGATTCATGAACTGGGTTCCGATGCGTTGATCGAACCCCATGCCGCGCCCGACGTCCTTCACGTCGACGTCGACGAGATCGCAGATGTTGGCGATCTCGTTCATGAACGAAATCTTCGTGGCGAGAAACGCGTTCGCGGCAAGTTTGATCATCTCGCTCGTGCGCACGTCGGTCACCAGAATCGGGGCGTCGAACGCCTGGTAGAGGTCGCGCATCAGCACTTCGGCCTCGGCGTCGTTCGTGCCGATCACGATCCGGTCGGGCCGCATGAAATCGGCGATGGCCGAACCTTCGCGCAGAAATTCCGGATTGCTGACCACGTGCACGCGGTACTGTTCGGACGTGTTTTCAGCGATGATCGACGCGATGAGGTCGGCCGTCTCGACCGGCACGGTCGACTTCGAGACGACCACCTTCGGTCCGTTCGCGGCGCGACCGATTGCCGCAGCGACCGCCCGAACGGCGGAGAGGTCGCTCGTTCCGTCGTTGCTCATCGGGGTGTCGACGGCGATAAAGATCACCTCGGCGCCGCGGACGCCGCTCGCTACGTCGGTAGAAAACGTTAGGCGGCCGGCGTGCTGGTTGCGCACGATCAGCTCTTGCAATTGCGGTTCGTAGAACGGCGCCCGCCCGAGGGTGAGCGCTTCGATCTTCGCACCATTGTTGTCCAGGCAGACGACGCTCTCGCCGAGCTCAGCGAAGCACGTTCCCGTCACGAGGCCGACGTAGCCGGCGCCGATAACCGCGATACGCTTCACACCGTCTCCGGCACGGGCCCGACGTCATCGCGCGCGGCCAGCACTTCCACAACGCCGATCGCAAGCAGGATCGCCCAGAAGACGCCGATCTTCGGGAAGAACCACAGGTAGTCGAAGATCTGGTGCAGCGCGAGGGCAATGTTGGCGGCGAACACGCCGATCAACAGCGGCCGGCGCGAGAACGACCGCGCGAACGTCGCGATGACGCTCCAGATCAGGTACAACGTCGCGGCTAGGCCCACCAAACCCGTTTCGCTCAAGGCCTGCAGGTACAGGCTATTGGCGTGCGTGTGGACTTCCGGGTGGCCCACCAAGCCGAGATCGAATTCAAAGTTTCCGGCACCGATGCCGATCAACGGCGACGTGCGCCACAGATCGATCGCGGCCGCCCACAGGATGGCTCGGGTGCCCAAGTGGTCGGGCTGCGGCACCTCGGCCACGCTGAAGAAACGCGCTTCGACTCCGAATGCCAAACCGGCCGCAACGAGGATCGCGATCACGACCACGGCGCCGGCCGCGAAGCTCAATCCCACCCGGCGCTCCGGCCGCGTCACCAAGAGCACCACCGCGCCGCCGGCCAGCGCGGCCACAATCCCCGAGCGGGAGAGCGTTGCGACCTCGGCAACGGTGCATAACACCACGCTTGCGATCAGCCAGGGATTGCGGTCGGTGAGCATGCGCGCGAACAGGACCGGCAGCAAAAGGTTCAGCCACGCCGCGAACTGATTCGGCCCTTCGAGCGTGCCGGCAACGCGCGGAATGTTATGCCCCGCGATGATCACGCCTGAGGCGGCACCGAAGAGCAATTCGTACACCGCCGCCGCCACCTCGAAGAATCCGATCGCGATCAGCGCGGTCCAAATCGGACGGTCGTCCGGATCGAAGGCGAAGCCGATGACGACCG
>DASYOE010000183.1:0-2637 GCA_036008105.1 Candidatus Lustribacter sp.
AATCGGGGCCGGTTTCGTGTCAGTCTTAGGGGGTCATGACAACGGTCCGCACGACGTCCTCCCTGCTGAACTCGCGCCTCGGTGAGCCGTCGTCGATGGAGATGGACTCGGTGGCCGGCGCCACGATCATGACCTACAAGCTCAGCTGGAACTGCGGCTGCCGTGCCGAGGGCACCGGCACCGACTACGTCTGCCGGCCGTGCGCGAAGCACGCCACGACGTTTTCGCTCGCGGGCTGATACTACGTCCTTAAGCGTGCGTTAACGCACGCTGGTTATTCTGCCGGAGTCGGGAGACATGCGGGCGGAGCGCGAAGCGGTCCGCTGATGGCGTTCGACATGCGCGCGATGGAGAACATCGCGACCGCTCCGGCATCACGTCTCGATCGCGTCGTCGCGGGCTGGGTAGCCGCCGGGATCGCGGCCGGCTTTGCCTTGCTCGTTCCCTTTAGTTCGCTGCGCTTCGCGCCGAATGCGGCGGCCGTTCCGGCGCTGCTCAGCGCGGGCGTCTTGGCGCAAGTCCTGACCGCGATTCTATTCTACGTTCAATACCGCGTCGCGCGGCAGTCGCAGTTGGCGATCCTTTCCTTAGCCTACGCGTCGGCGTCGCTGATCACGCTGTGTTACATGCTCACGTTCCCGGGCGTGTTCTCCGCGACCGGTATGCTCGACGCGAACGACCAGACCACGCCGTGGCTGGCGCTGCTGGAGCGCGAGACGTTCGGGCTCTTCCTCATCGCGTTCGCCTGCGCGGACCGGTTCCGCTGGACGACGAGCCGCACGGCGGTGCGCTGGATGGCGGCCGGCGTCGCGGCCGCGGTCGTCCTCTTGATCTGGGCATCGGTGCGCGCGCCGCTGCCGGAATTGGTCGTCGAGGCCCGCGCGAGCCCGTTCTTCAACCACGTGATCTTGCCGCTGAACCTCGTCACCGCGGTGGTGGCGGTCGGGCTGCTCGCCGCGAGCGGGCTGCGCACGGTCACGCAGGTGTGGCTCGCGGTGGTCGCGCTGCTCTACGTCTGCCAGACGGTGGCGAGCAGCGTGTTGGCCGGCAGCCGCTACACCTTGGGCTGGTACAGCGGCCGCGGCTTCGTGTTCGGCGGCGCATCGGTGCTGCTGGCCGTGTTCCTGGTGAAGATCAACGACGTGGTGGTGCAACTCGCCAGCCGGAACGTCGAGGGCGAGCAGCGTTACCGCTCGCTCGCGCAGCGCACCCAGATGCGCGAGAACTTTCTGGCGGCGGCCGGCGACCAGCTCTCCGCCTCGCTCGATCTCCAGGCGACGCTGGCGACGATCGGCGAGGTGCTGTCGTGGACGATCGTGCGCTGGTCGCGCGTCGACCTGATCGATGACGACGGACGCTTCGCGAATGGCGGCAGTTCGGCGGTGCGGCGTCTGGCCGCGATTTTGGCCGGCGGCGAACCCGTCATCGAACGCGATTTGGCGTTGCTCGACGCGCCGGCGCTGCGCGGCGGAGCGATCGTCGTGCCGCTCGTCAGCGGGAACGTCCCGCTTGGAACGCTGACGCTGGCCTACGACGACCCGGCACATCCGGATGCCGAGCACCTGTGGATCGCGCGCGACTTCGGGCGCCGCGCGGCGGTGGCGCTCGATCACGCGTTGCGCTTCGAGCGCGAACGTACGACCGCCGATTCGTTTCAGCGCGCGATGCTACCCAACACCCTGCCGCGGCTCGACAACGTCACGTTCTCGGCGAGTTACTCGGCGGCGAGCGAATCGCGGCGCGTCGGCGGCGACTTCTACGACGCGTTCGTGCTGCCGAACGGGCGCGTGGCGCTGACGATCGGCGACGTCACCGGGCACGGCCTGGAGGCGGCGGTGATCATGGGTGAGATTCGCCAAAGCCTGCGCGCGGCGGCGTCGTTCGAAGATGCCGCGCCCTCGGAGATCCTCGACCGCGCGAGCCGGCTGTTGGTCGGCAGCGGACGCTCGGTTTTCGTGACCGCGATTTTCGGCGTGCTCGATCCGCGCACCGGACGCTTCGATTACGCCACCGCCGGTCACCCCTCACCGATCGTCTACGATGGCCACACGCTGCGGCGCCTCGCGGGTTCCGGGTTGCCGATCGGCTTGCGCGACGGCGAGGGCGTCGATTTTTCGCTCGTGCTGCCGGCGGCGTGCACGATCGTGCTCTATACCGATGGATTGATCGAATTCACGCGCAACCTGGATGAGGGTGAAGCGCGGCTGGACGCGGCGATCTTTTCGCTCAACGGGATGAGCGACGGCCCCGTCGCCGCCACGATCATGAAACGCGCGCTCGGCGATGATGCCGCGACCGACGACATCGCGATCTTGACCGCGACGATTCGGGCGCCCGTCGAACGCGCAGCGGGCGACATGCGGGGCTGGAGATTTTCCTCGACCGACATGGCGACCGCGGTGCGCGTGCGTCATGAAGTCGGGGAGCTGATCGGTGCTTGGACCGGCGATGCCGAGCAGCGCTACAACGGCGAGCTCGCGTTCGGGGAAATGTTCGCCAACGTCGTACGGCACGCGCCGGGACCCGTCGACGTCCGGTTGGAATCGTCGCCGGCCGGCGTCGACTTGAGCGTGAGCGATCGCGGTGGGGGTTTCGCCGGAACGTTGCGGCCGCCGGACATCTCGTCCGAGAGCGGCC
>DASYOE010000184.1:0-7323 GCA_036008105.1 Candidatus Lustribacter sp.
CAGCACGATACGTTCGTGGTAGCCCCTGCGCCGCAGCCAGCGGTGTTTTTTTAGGAAGGGCACGCCGTTCGGATCGCCGGTAAGGAACACCATCGTGCCGTCCGCCGGCGGCAGCTTGAGCCCACGCGTCTCGGTCAAGTATTCCTCGACCGTCTCCATCTGACCGTGCATGCTCATCGCGATGCACCGCCGGCCCTCGAGCCAGGTCAACGCTATCGTCGTGATGGCCGCACTGATCGCAAACGGCACGTAGCCGCCGTCGAGAAACTTCGGCAGTCCCGCGATGACGAAACTGAGGTCGACCAGCAGAAAACACACGAGCGTGAGCAGCGACAGCGCGGGATTCCACTTGCGAATTCGCGAGATCACGAGATAGAACGCGACCGACGTTGCGGCCATCGTGACCGCCACCGCTAAACCGTAAGCAGCTGCGAGCCGGTCGCTGGAACGGAACGTGACGATGAGGAGCGCGCACGCGATGCCGAGCGTGACGTTGATCGCCGGCACGAACACCTGCCCCGGGTAACGGTTCGAGGTGTGCACGACCTCCATGCGCGGCGACAGGCTCAGCGCGATCGCTTGTTCGGTCAGCGTGAACGCGCCCGAGATCAGCGCTTGCGAGGCGATGACCGTGGCGACGGTTGCGAGGACGACCATCGGGATCAGAAACGGTCCCGGGGCCAGCGAATAGAACGGGTTGTCGATGGCCTTCGCATTGGTTAGCAGGCGCGCTCCTTGGCCGAGATACGATAACGTCACCGAGGGCCAGACCAGCCCGTACCATGCGATTGCAATCGGCTTGCGCCCAAAATGCGAGAGGTCGGCATAGAGCGCCTCGACCCCGGTAACGGCTAGCACAACGCCGCCCAGCACGAAAAAGCCGCCCGGCCCGTGTTGCGTCGCGAACACGAACGCGTGCCGCGGATCGATCGCCCACAGCACCGCCGGACTTTGCGCGATACCCAGGATCCCCGCGACGGCAATGGCCAGGAACCAGACCAGCATGGCGGGCCCGAACAGGCCGCCGACCTTCTCCGTCCCGCGCACCTGGATCACGAACAGGCCGATGATCAGGAGCAACGAGATCGGCACGATCCACGGCTGAGCGGCGGTTGTGGCAACCCCGATGCCTTCGACCGCCGAGATCACCGAGATCGCCGGCGTGATCACCCCGTCGCCGAACAACATCGCCGCCCCAACGACGACCACGACCACGAACCAGGTGGCCTTCGGCGGGACCCCCTTCTCGGGCCGGGCCAGCAGTAGGGCCAGCAGCGCGAGGATGCCACCCTCGCCGTCGTGGTCGACCCGCATGACGATTCCGACGTACTTCACGCAGACGACGACGATTAAGGCCCAGACGATCAACGAGAGGATGCCCAGCACGTTCTCCGGGCTCACCCCCACGTGAGCGCTCGTAAAGCAGGTCGGCAGGGTGTAGAGCGGGCTCGTCCCGATGTCCCCATAGACCACGCCGAGGGCAGCCACGGTAAGGCCGGCCCGCACGCGGCCGCCTATCGGTAAAGAATTCTTCACGACACTCCCAGCAAAGAACGAGCAGCCGGACGGTTGTCGAAGGTATGTGATGAGCGACTATCACCGGCCTGTCGGAGGACTGCGGCGTGGCATACGAAGTCATCAAGCGCGTGAGCGGCCGCGCCTATCGCTATCGGGTCGAATCGTACCGCGATCCCGAAACCCGGCGCGTGCGGGGCAAGTGGACCTACCTCGGACGCGTTGAGGGCGAAGGCACGCTGTCGCCGGAGCGCAAGGCCCGGCCGAGTTCGCGCGACCGCCTGCTCGACGCGGTCGAGCGGCTGCTCGAGTCCAACGAACTGTCCGCCATCTCGACCGGCATGGTCGCAAGCGAAGCCGGGCTTGCCTACGGGACGTTCTACCGTCATTTCCGCGACCTGGCGCACGTCGTCCGCGACGCGATGGTCCGCGAAACCGCGAATCTCGAAAAACTGAACGAACGCTTCGCCGAGCCGATCGGCAACGCGGCTACCGAGCGGTCGAAACTCGTCTCGTGGGTCCGCGAGGCGATCGCGGCGGTGCTGCTGCGTCCCGGCCTTTTCCGCGCGTGGCACGTCACCAGCAATCACGACTGGGCGGTCGTTGCCGAACGGCAGCGCCGCTTCGAAGCCAGCGTGGAACATATGTCGCGCTACCTCGAGCGCCTGCGCGAGACCGGCGCGGCGAAGAGCACGCCGGCATTCGCGGCATACGCGATCATCGCGCTCGTCGGCGCGGCAACGCGCGAAGCGGCGATCGACAAAGCGTTCTCCGAAGCCAAGCACGAGGGCATCATCAGCGTCGTCACCGACCTCGCGGGGCTATAGCAGCAGTTCCATCGGCTGGTGGAGGATGTCGCACTCCACCAGCGTTTCGCCGAACGGCGCAAAACCCGCCTTGAGATAAAACGCAACGGCGTGATCTTGCGCGTTGAGGGCGACGCGCGTGAACCCGCGCGCGCGAGCGTCTTCGACCAGCGCGTCGAGGAGCCGGCGTCCGATGCGGCGGCCGCGGTAGGCGGAGAGCACGGCCATGCGGCCGACTTGCGCCGTCGTGCCGTCGATGCGGTAGTAGCGGCCGGCCGCAACCGGCATGTCGCCGTCGCGCACCAGCGCGTGGCGCGCGTCGGCATCGGTGCGGTCGTGCTCGTCGATCTCCTCGTCCGCCGGTACGTGCTGTTCGTCGACGAACACCGGCACGCGCACGGCAAACGCCGCCGCCATGCGGTCACGGTCGTGAATGTCAAACAGTTCGACGTCCATCAGCGTCGAACTCGGCCAGCATGTTCAAGCGCATTCATCTCTGCACCGGATTGCTTCAACGCGACGACCGCATTTTGCTGGTCGGGAACGCGTACCCCAACCATGCCGAGTTGATCTGGGGCTTGCCCGGCGGCCGCCAAGACGGCCGCGAGACGTGCGCGATGACGGTCGCGCGCGAACTGCGCGAGGAAACCGCGCTGGACGTGCGGGTCGGCGGCCTCGCGTACGTGGCCGAGTCGTTCGATACCACGACCGACACGCAGTTCACGGCGTTCTGCTTCGCGATCGACGCCGACGGCGAACCGAACGTGCCGGCGGGGGATGCGCACGTGCGTGCCTGCCGCTGGGTGCCGCGCGCGGAGCTGGCGTCGGCGCTCGCCGTGCGCGTCGTGCGCGAACCGCTCCTCAGCTATCTCGCCGATCCGGCGCAGCGCTACTTCGGCTACCTGGATGCCGGAATCACGATTGCATTTGGCGACGAGCCGGCATAGCGGCACGCCGCCATTCCGCGCGCGTCAGCCGATAGAGCACGACGTCGACGTGCCGCCCGCGAATCACGGCACCGCCGCGAATCGTGCGTTCCTCGGAGAAGCCGGTGCGGTTGAGCACGCCGCGTGACGGCAGGTTCTCCGGCACGCAACAGGCTTGCATCTCCTCGAGCTCGCCGGCCATGAACGCTTCCTCGATCGCCGCGCTGAGCGCTTCGGTCGCGAAGCCGAAGCCGCGCGCCTCTTCGATTAAACTGTAGCCGATCTCGCCGATGTGCGGGCTGCGATCGTTGACGCGCAGCGAGATCCAGCCTACCGCGCGCACCGGGTCGGTAACCGTTTGTAAGAGCCACTCGAAGCGCCCGGTCGAGCGCCCGTCGAGCGCGCGCGGCCGGCTGCGCACTTGGCGTTCGAAGTCTTCTGCCGGAATGCGCGGGATGTCCTGATACTTGCGCAGATCGGGCGCGTTGAGAACGCGCCACAAGTCGCGCGCGTTGCGCGCGTCGACCGGGAGCAGGGTGAGGCGTCGTGTGTAGAGCGGTTTCATTGACCCAAGGTCCGGTCGTGGAACTCCCGTACCAAGCTCGTTCCATCCTGCGGCGCCGTGGCCGTAAAGCGCACGTTGTCGCCGGGGCGCGCGAGCAGCACGGCCGGAACCGACGGGTCGGCGATCGTGAAAATTTCTTGCCGGCCGCGAATGGTAAACAAGATCCGGCTGCCGGTCGCGATGAAGCGGTCGATCGTTCCCGACAGCGTGGTCTCGGCGCCCGCGTTCTCGTTGCTGCCGCCGAGAAACGCGCGGTACTGCGCGAACGCATCGGCGACCGGCGCCGTCGACGACGAGTTGCCCACGACGACGTGGCCGCCGGCCGCTTGCACGAGCGCGAGGGTCTGAAACTTTCCGTTGGAAGCGACGGCCGGCACGACCCACGTATTCTGCCCGCCGATGTTGTAGAGAATCGGCTGCGTCGGGATCAGCCGCCCTTGGGTGATGATCGGGTTGGCACTCACCGACCGCTCGGCCGCGACGCTATTGAACTCGCCGCCGGCCGAAGTGTAGTACACCATCGCACCGCTGCGGCTGTCCATGTAGGTGAAGCCCGTCATCGAATCGTCGGTCGCGTTGGGCGACGTATGATCGGCGAACCACACGAAGCGGTTCGCATCGAGCAGCAACCCGAAGACCTCGTCGCGCACCGGCAAATGTACATCGCGTTTTGTTACGACGGCATTCCACCAGCCGTGCACGTAGCGCCCCAGCCAATCGTTGTATTCGAGCGCCAAGTCGGCCGGATAGACGCGGCTGATCCACGCCGGTAAACTCGGGAACTGCTCGCGCGGAATGCGTTGCATCGCGCCGCTCGCCGGATCGACGATGACAACGGCGGTAACCGTTTCGCCGCTCCAGCCGATCGTCGGCCGCCCCAGCGTCACGATGTATTTGGGATCGCCCGCCGCATCGAGCTGCAGCGTCGTCTCGAGCAGCAGTTCGGTGCCGTAGCTCATGTAGACGTGCCGCATGAGGTTGGTGTTCAGCAACGCCGACGGGATGTAGCGTAGCGGTTGACGCTGGCGTAACTCCGCCGGCGCGTCGGGATTCTCCGCGCTCACCACGATCACGCCCGGGCTCGTGCCACGCACCAGCCACTGCACCGCGCCTTGGAAGTCGAGCGGGGCAACCCACACGAGCTTGCCGTTTTCCGACTGCACGTTGTAATCGCCGACGCGGTAGTACGCGCCGAGTTGGCCGAGCACTTTCGAACCCGAGAACTCCGCCGATTCTTGCGGCACCACGCGCACGTGCTGCAGATCGGCGGCCGGCGGTTTCTCAGACGTCGTCGTGACGCCGGTGATGTCGCGCAGCCCGCTCGCGTCCACGACCGGCAGCGCCGTCAGCACGCCGGCGTAGACCAGCACGATGCCGACCGCGATCAGCGGCGGCAGAATCGGCGTGCGGCGGATGCTGACGATGCGGCGTGACACGACGATCTTGCGCGCCGCTTCGGCGATGGTGAGCCCCACGTTCGGCACGAGGGTCAGCAGCAGCAGCGTGATCGCCTGCGGAAACACCAGCGGCGGCATCACGACGTACGCGTAGAGCAGGCACAGCGGGATGCCCAGGACCAGGCGCACCGATTGGCCACGCCACCAGTTCGCCGAGAAATCGAAGTGCAGCAACCCGAGCGCGAGGAACGCCGCTGCCGCGATGACGACCATGTCTGCTAACGACGGCGCGGGGGATGGCTAACCCTTTAGTAGCTTGGCCCGAGCCTCGGCAGCGGTCGCTTTGAAGCGCGGCGTCCCGAAATCTTCGAAATCCTGAGCGATCTTCTCGTAGCGCGGGTCGGCGGTCGAGGTGGACTGCAGGGTCAGGAGATTGGGCACCGGCTTGTGCGGATCGAGGTGGATATGGTATTCACGTCCGGCCTCGGTGGCAATGTAGTGGGCGTCGCTGAACTGAAAGCGGTGCGAGCCGCTGGCCTTGTCGGCGACTTGCGCGATCTCCACCACGTGCAGGGTCTGGGCCGAACCCCGAAACGGCCGCGTCTGCAAATCCCAAATGCCGTCGGCGACCAGCCGGTCGAACAGAAACGTCACGTCGTAGCCGACGACCTGCTCGTCGAACGTCGCTTTGTTGCCGCGGCGGTCGATGGCGGTGTACGAGGCCACCGAATGGCCGTTGATGTTTTGCATCGCCCACATCTCGCGGGCGATCGGGCCGCTGGTATGGTCGATCGTGTACGACAGGCGGATTTCCGAGCGCGAATTGTTCACGCGCTGGACCGCGACGTAGCGGTCGTGCTCGCTCTTGGCAAACAGCAGCCACCCGCCGCCGACCGCGACGATCGCGGCGACGAGGATCAGCAGCGTAACGATGACCCCGCGCATGGGTCAGCCGGCGCGACTAACGGTTGGCATCGAGTACCTGGTTAACGAGCGCGTCGGCGGCGGCGTTTTGCTTGCGGGGGACGTGGCGCACGTCGACGTGAGCGAACTTCCGCAGCAGCGCCTTGGCCTTGGCATGCAACGGGATCAAGCCTTCGTTCTTGACGCGGTAGGCACCACTGATCTGCTTGACGACCAGTTCGCTGTCGAGCCGCACCGCGAGATCGTCGACGCCCAGTTCGAGCGCCGCCTCGAGCCCGGTGAGCAAGCCCGTCCATTCGGCGACGTTGTTGGTGGCCACGCCTAGATACGTCCCCACCTCGCGCAACACCGCGCCGCTTTCGTCGAAGAGCACCGCGCCCGACGCGGCCGGTCCGGGGTTGCCCCGCGAGCCGCCGTCGGCAAACATCGTCGCTTTCACCCGGCCGTCCTTGGCCGGAAAGCCAAGGAGTCATTCTAAACCTCGGCCGGCTCTTTTCTAATCACGATGCGCTGTTTCGAAGAATGGTATAGCGGATAAAATGTTTTGTAAGTCTCCGGCGATCCACGAAAGGAGGTTGAAGATGCGATACGTCTTGCCGGGCCAAGTGTTCTATACGCAAGAATCGCGCAAGCAGCGCGAGCGGAAATACCGCGATTGGGACGGCTGGCTCGATCTCGTCGCCGAGTACCGTAAGGAAGCAATGCGCGACAAAGAACCACTACACCTCAATCGGCCCGAACCGTTCAATTACCAGCACTAAGGCAATTATCAGCACTCATTCGTTGCCCGGCTAACCGCCCTAGGCGGGAAAGCAGCCGGATCATCCCAAACTCCAGACCCCAGGACCGACGGGTAGTGGCGCAGCTTGGTAGCGCACTTGACTGGGGGTCAAGGGGTCGCAGGTTCAAATCCTGTCTACCCGACCATAGATGAAGAGCCCGGCAGTGAAAGATCTGCCGGGCTCTTTGCTTTATTCTTTCTTCCCGCAGACCATGCACAGCGTTTTGATGCCGTGCGGAACGGTGGGGTGAACGGGGTTCGGTGCGGGCTTCCACTCGTGCCACATCTCGCACTCGATCTGATACGCCTCGATGGGCGTCTTCACGTACGTGTAGGCAAACGTTTTGTAGCCCGTTTTCAGGTGTCGTTCCAAGCTGTCGGCGACGTCGGTATCCGAACGGCCGACGAA
>DASYOE010000185.1:0-7742 GCA_036008105.1 Candidatus Lustribacter sp.
GGGGCATGTCATGGCTTTCTGACCACTCAGTGTCCTGGCGACGGAGGCCGAGCGGTCGTGTGGGGCACTATACCCTGGACGTTCGCACTTCACCCTTGTTTATTGAGCGAGGGTACGGCATCGTACGTCAGATGAAGCGCGCGACGAGAACGGCCGTGTCATCCTCGAACTCGACCCGGGCAAATGCCTGCACTTCAAAGAGCACCGCTTCGAGGATGCCTTGCGCGTCTTTCTCCCGATTCGCATCGATGAGCCGCAAGAAGCGTTCCATGCCGAAGAACTCCCCGCCCGGCGCGCGGCATTCGGTGAGCCCGTCGGTTGCGGCGACCAGCAGCGTGTTGCTTTCCACCGTCAACATCTTCTCGCGAAAAAGTTCGCCGGCGTCGTCGAACAACGCCAACAGCGGGGCGGTAACGGGAAGCTCGTATGCCGGCCGCCCCGGTTCGCAAATCGCAACCGGCTCGTGAGCTGCCGACGCGTAAGCGAGCACGTTCGTTGCCGGATCGAACGACGCGACGAACGCCGTGACGAACGACTCTTCGCCGTCGTGGACGTTCTTCTCATTGTAGAGCCGGTTGAGGGAACGCAAGATCCGTTCCGGTGAAAACCCCTCCGACGCGTAGGCGCGCATCGAATACTTGATCAGGGCCGCGTCGACCGCCGCCTTGATGCCCTTGCCCGAGATGTCCGCGATCGAGAGCACGGTGCGTCCGTTCAGCAACCGGTAGACGTCGATGATGTCGCCGCCGACGTGTTCGCGGTTGCCGGCCTGCCGATACGCAAGCGCGATCTCCATTCCGGGCAAACGTAAAAACTGCGGTGGAAACAGATGCTCCACCAGCGTCGTGGCGGCCGCCGCTTCCGAGGCCGCCGAATTCACATTCGCGGGACTACCACTGCTTGCGCGCAACGGCTTCCTCAGGCGTGTCCTTCGCGGTGTTCCACGCGTAGGCGAGCGGGTTGACGTGCCCGCACTCCGGGCACGTTCGCAGCCGCACGTCGCCGTTGTACTCGCGGATGGCGGCGAGGTTCGCCTTGTAGTGGCCCTCGAGGCCGAACTGCGAGCTCTTGTAGTAGCGTTCGTGCAGCATCGTCAGGCAGATCTGGCAGTACTGCGCCCAGCTCTCGCCGGCGTTGCTCGAGGCGTCCAACAGCCCCATGATCACGAGAAAATACGCATCGCCACCGGGCGCCGGCGGCGGCAGCGTGAGGTACATTTCGTCCGCGTCGTTGATATGCCAGTAACCGAAGCTGTTCGGCACGCGGTGCGGCGTGCCGCCGACGGTCATGGTCAGCGTGAGCATCTCGTACTTCGTCGACACGATGCCGTTGGGCGTGAGCTCGAGCCCTTCTGGGAGCTTTCCCTTGACCGGATCGAAGACCGCGTCGTTTTCGAACAGCCGGCGGCGGATGCCGATGATCTGGTCGTTGAGCTCTTTGAACGCCGAGAGCTTCTTGATGACGCGCTCTTCCAGCAGATCCCAGTCGCCCAGCAGCTTATCGATCGGTTCGGCGACGCTCAGTTCGGCGTAATACACGTCGATGCTCCCCTTCGTTAACTCGCGACCTTGTGCAAGGCGACGCCACCGGGCGCGCTCACCGGGAAGAAGGTCGATTTCACCGGATCCCATTGCAAGATCACCGTCGCCTCGTCCCCCAAACCGTGTTGATCGCCGCCGCGGAAGTCGTAGAGCCCGGCGATGCCCGCGAAGTCGTGCAGGTTTTCGATGTAGTCGTGAACTTGCGCCGCGGTCGCGGCGGTTCCAAGGTGGCGATACGCGTCGACCGCGATCTGCGCCGGATCCCAGTAGAACTCGTCGTTCGGTGTCGGTTCGGCGCCCATGCGCTTGAAGGCGGCATGATACGACGCGATCGCCGCCCGCACCCGCGGGTCGGGATCGGTAACGGTGCCCCAAAAGCGCGGACCGTTGAAGGTCAGCTGATCGGGCGGCGTCTTCACCCATGGCGCGAGCAACCCGGACTCCATGTTCGCCGCCGACGTGACGATGGGCAGCTTGCCCATGCCCGCGTCGAGGATCCCGCGCAGGATCGTTTGGAACGGCGTTCCCGAGGCCGAGACGTACAAGAACTGCGGATCGGCGGCTTTGATGCGCGCCAGCTGCGCCGCGACGCTGATGTCGCTGTCGTTGAAGTGCTCGTAGTCCACCGGAACGAGCGCCTTATTCTCCGGGAGATGCAGCGTGTAGTCGATCATCTTGTCGGAGCGCTGCCCGGTGGCATCGGTCGAGACGAGGATGCCGACGCGCGTGCGCCCAGCCGTGCGCTCGTAGCGAAATTGCGCCGGCATCACGTGCACGAGCGACGCCGATGACGAGAAGACGTAACTGCGCGCTTCGGGTACGAGGCCCGGCGAGAGGCAGTACTCGACGGTCGCGGTCCCCGCGATCGGAGCGAGCGCGTTGCACGTCGCCTGAACGATCGGCCCGAGCAGGATCGCCGGATGACCGGCCAAGATCTGCGTACCGACTTCGACCGCGACTTGCGGCTTGGTCTCGTCGTCGTGAAGCTGAAAGCGCACCGGCTGGCCGTTGATGCCGCCGTCGGCGTTGATCGCGCTTTCGACCGCTCTGATCGCGGCGATCGCCTGCTGACCTTGAAACGCCGACTGCCCGGTCTGCGAAACGATCACGTCGATCGTAAACGGTGTCTTCGACGGCGCCGGCGAGGCCGCACGGGATGCGGCAAGACAGCCGAGGATGGCCGCGATGACGAGCGCCGCGGTGCGGCCGGTGCGCGAAAGCGACATGCGTCGATGGTACTGCGAGTGCTGGAGGAAGGCCTGGGCGCCGCGTGGATCACTGACGCATGACGGCTCGTTCGACCGACCTGCGCGGATCGGCTTCGGAAAAATGGGATCCCGCGTGGAGCAATCCCGTGTTCTCGCTCGCGGAGCGCGACGCGCGCTGGGCCAAGGTCCGGCGCTTGATGGCGCGCGACAAAATCGACCTGATCGTGTGTTTGCCCGGCGGCCGGGCGCACGAGCGAGGCGCGGCCGACGCGCGGTATCTCACCCAACTCGGTGAGAACGGCGACGAGTCGACCGTCGCGTTTCCGATCGAAGGCGACATCACGGCCTGGCATTCGCGCCCCGGCGTGTGGCCGTCATCGAACTGGTTCGCCGATATCCGCTCGGCCCAGCGTGGCTGCGGCGCCGCCGTGTTGATCGACTGGATCCGCGAACACCCGTTGTATACGACCGCGCGTATCGCAATCTCGGGTCTGAGCTCGAGTCGTCTGATCCACATTCGCACCGCCGAGGGCGAGGTGAACTGGCAATCGGTCGAGATGCTCAAGGCGGCTTTCCCGCAAGCGGAGTTCGTCAGCGCCACGACCGTGCTCGGCGAAGCGCGCTGGGTGAAGAGCGACGAGGAAATCGCCTTCTTGCAGATCGCGACCGAGATCGCCGAGGTCACGCTGCAAGCGCAGCGCGACACGGCGCGGGCCGGCGTGCGCGAGCGCGAGGTGTTTGCCGCGATGGTCCACGCCGCCGCCAACGCGAACGGGAGCTGGATGCCGATGTTCGGCTGGGTCAGCGGGCCGCAGGGCGCGCCGTATCACCGCATCGAGATGCCGACGTTGCGCACGCTTCAACCGGGCGACATGCTGTGCATCGAGATCGAGGGGCGCTGGGCCGGACACATCGCGCAGATCGACGCGACGAGCGTCATGTCGCACGCCGAGCCGTTCACGCTAACCTCCGTCAAGGTGCTCGAGGAGGTCTTCGAGACGGTGTGCCAACGGCTCAAGCCGGGTGTTACGTTCGGCGAGTTGTCCGACTGCGCGGAGTTAAAAGCGATGAACGGGCGGCTGGTTTCCGGCCTGGGGCTGCACGGGCGCGGAACCGGCGACGACGGCCCGCTATTGACCGCCCGCCGCAAGCTCGCACCGGACGTACGCGCGATGACGCTCGAAGAGAACTGCTGCTTCGCGATCAAGCCGGGCGTGTCGATCGACGACCGGGCCGAGGTGTTCCGCTGGGGCGACACGGTTGCCGTCGCCAAGAACGGCGGCCGGCGGCTGGGCACGCGTCCGTTCGAGCTCTACATCCTATAGCGCGTTGGGGTCGATGAACTCGCGCGCGTCGAAGGACTTGGGGATCGCGTTGTAACGCGCGGCCGCATCGATCAGCGGCTGAATGTCGCCCGGCACCAGCGTGACGTCGTACTTGTCACGCGGCGAATGCGCGACCGTATCGGTGTCGAGGTGCGCGAATGCGGCGAGCAGCGGGGCGGTTTGGTCGGGATGGTCGTTACAGAACGCGGAAGCGCGCCCGATGATCGTGCTGAATTTCTTGATGACGGCCGGGTTCTTGGCCGTGTAGGCGGTCGTGCTGAACCACGCTGCCTCCATCAGTCGCGACGCAATGCCGGCGGTCGGATCGCCGAGCACGCGATACTTGCCCGTCTGAACGAGCTGGCCCAGTAACGGGCTCACCAGGCTCGCGGCCGCGATGTGTCCGGTGTCGAGCGCGATCGCGGCTTCTTGTCCGGTCGTCTCGACGAACTTCACCGAGCTCGAATCGCCGCCGTCCTTGTCGATCCAGGCGCGCGCCGCGATCGTTTGAATATCGTTCAGTGACGCAACCGACACGGTCAGGCCGTTGAGGTCCCGCGCCCGCTGCACGGCGCTGCTCTTGCCCACCACGATCCGGCCCGACGAGCCGACGCCTTCGAAGTACGAACCCGAGGGCGCGACCAGCGTGAACGGAATGCCGCGCGCGTGCGCGGTGATCAGCGGAACGACGTTCGAGCGACCGATGTCGACGATGCCGCCGGCCACCGCGGTCGCTACCGCCGCGCCGTTCGTCGCAGCTTGCAGATCGATGTCGAGCCCGGCATCGCGAAACCAGCCCTTCGATATGGCGTACAATGCCGGGGTCGCGTCGTCGTTCGCGGTCGACGCGAGACGCACGTGCACCGGTGCCGCCTGCGCGGCCGCAACGCCGGGGCGAAGCCCTGCCGCTATCGACGTTGCAGTAAGCGTTCGGACGGCGTCAATGCGCCGCAACCGCGGCCTCGCCGTAGAGCTCGCGGATGAATCCGCGATCGTCGAGGTCGCGCACGAAATGCAGATCCCACAGTTCGAGCGGGCTGATCTTCAGGGCGTCTTTGTCCAACCGCACCGCCTCTTGGTACACGTTGGCTAGCGCCGGCAGCGAGGGGTAGAGTTTGGGCTCGAAAGCGGCGGACAGCGTCGTGTGTAATGCCGTCGCTTGCTGCTGGTCGAGTTTGCCTTCGCCGTCGTAGCGCTCCATCAACGTCCGGATCGCACGTTCAGGCTGCGTCTTGAAGAAATGGATTCCCTCGATCACGCCCTTCAGGAAGCGCTCGACGATATCCGGATGGCTGTTGGCGAACTTCATGCTCGTCGACAGCGTGGTGAAGAAAATCATCGGCAGCGGCTCGATGTCGATCAGCTTGAGGCCGGCCGCCTTCGCAAAGAACGTTGCCGGTTCGGAAATGAACGCCGCATCGACCTTGCGGTCCAACACCGCGCGCCACAACTCACCGTCGTTTTCTCCGGCCAGCGTGTCGTTCGACATCTTCTCGCCGACCTTAGCGGGATCGACGAGCGCAACGTCGTCGCGGTCGACGTCCAAGCCGTGCTGTTTCAAGAACAGCCAGTCGTTCAAGCCCGGATGCGCGCCGCGCGTACCGACGTTCTTGTGCTTGAGGCCGGCCACGTCGTTGATACCGGAGTCGGCGCGTACCGCCAGCTTGCGGCCCGAGACGAGGTTCATCGTTTGACCCAGGTACACCCAATCGTCGCCGCGAGCGCGCTTGCCGTACGTCGACACGTGGTTGCCGCTAACGAACTGAATGTCGCCGCTCAAGACCGCGCTGTGAGCGTCCGTCCGTCCGATACGCCGGTTGTAGTCGACGTCGAGGCCGTACTTCTCCCACGCCCCGGATTCGGCAATGACGTGCAAGAGCGCGAGATGCGACGCGCTGCGATACGGAAAGGCAAGATGATCCATGCGCACCCCTTCGCTTAATCCCGCGGAGCGTCCCCGGGAACGGCGCGGCTCTTGACCACCGGGCGCAGCGATTCGATGAACGTCGCCGCGGCGACCGCGGCCAAGCCCCCGATGAGCACCAAAATGATGTCGCGCTCCTCGAGGGCGGCTTCGTCGTTCCATTCGACCCGCACCAGCCGGTCCTGGGCATCGAGAATCCGCAGTTGGTCGCCCCCGTTCGCCGTCGCGACGCCCCCGCCGAAGCGCAGACCATCGACGCCGTCGAACGCGGACATGTCGAGCGCGACGGTACCCGTACGTGTATCGACGACGGCGACGATCACCGAGCGCCCGCTGAAGGTCGGCGCGGCGACGATCGATTGCGCAAACGAGCAGCGAACGACGGCCTGCGCGAGCGGCGTGCGCTGAAGCTTCGCGCGCACGCTCGGCGGTACGCGCAGCAGGGTTCCCCACACCCGGCGCGTGGCCAATATCGTGGAATCGGTTCCGATACCGAGGGCAAGCGTTTGCGGCGCCGCCGTGACGCGATCGGCAATCGACGTCAGCGGGCCCTTCCGCACCGCGCCCAGGAACGTGGGCAGTGCGGCGGCGATCTGAACCTCGTCTGAATACGCGCACGACATCTCGAACGGCGCCGCGCCGTACACGGTGATCGACGTCGTTCCGGGCGGTATGATGATCAACATTTCGTTGTAGTCGGTCAGGGCAAGCCGGGGCATCTCGAAGCGGTGCGCCAGCAGGTTGGCGACGGTGATCGGAACGGAACCGGCTGGACGTTCAATCCTGAATGCGACCCCGATCTCATGGACGGCATCGCGATCGACATGGGTGATCAGACGGGTGAGCGCAACGCAAACGACCGTCACGAAAATTCCGAGCAGACCCCAGTAGAACGCTTCCGTCCGGCGTCTCAGCATACGAACTCCCCGCCGGTGCACATTCTCGTAGGCATTTGCGCACCCTACCGGAAAATACCGGCGATGCTTTCACAGGCCGAGAACGAGCTGCTGACGCGGGTTGAGGGCAACGCCCCGATGGGGCAGATGTTCCGCCGCTACTGGTTGCCGATGGTGCTCAGCGAAGAGATCGCGGAACCCGACGGTGCTCCGGCGGCAATTCGCGTCTTGGGCCAAGAGCTGGTTGCCTTCCGCGATACGCAAGGCCGCGTCGGCGTGCTCAACGCCGCCTGCCCGCACCGCCTCTCGTCGCTCGTGCTCGGCCGCAACGAAGAATGCGGTATCCGCTGCGTCTACCACGGCTGGAAATTCGACGTCGACGGCAACTGCACCGATATGCCGACCGAGCCGGACGACCGTGGGTACAGAGACCGCTTGAAAGCGGTCGCGTATCCGACCCGCGAGGCCGCCGGAATGGTGTGGGCGTATCTTGGGCCGGCCGCCGACGTACCGCCGTTCCCGGCGTTTCCCTGGACGGCGTACCCGGGCAACCAAGTCGGCGTTGCGAAGTCCGGCTACCGGACGAACTACCTGCAAGCCGTCGAGGGCGCGATCGACTCGGCGCATTCGTGGTATCTGCACAGCGGCAGCTCGCGCGATTGGGAGAAACGCTTCGAGCTTTCGAGCGACGCATCGCCGCGGCTCGAAGCCGAAGACACCCCGTACGGGTTCCGCTACGCTGCGACGCGCGTGCCGAATGCGAATTCGGAAACAACGAAATACACCCGCGTGACGATCTTCAACGTTCCCTCGACCTCCTCGATTCCGCCGCCGCTCGATCCGAATTT
>DASYOE010000186.1:0-16139 GCA_036008105.1 Candidatus Lustribacter sp.
CGAGTGCTCTTCGACCGCGATCTCCGCCGCAACGGCCGTTCCGCCGCCGCCTTCATTCTCGAGCCGCGCGACCGCGGCGGTTGCGACGGTGCCGGCGGTACGCCACTCCTTGAGCGCGGCCTCGAACGACTTCCCGCCGTCGCGCAGCGGTACGCGTTGCTGCGGCAGGCGCGGCCCGGAGAGATTCGGTTCGACGATGGACAAATCGAGTTCGAGCGTGTCGGAGAAGCGCGGTTCGGCCGATGCGTCGGTGCGGAACATCCCCTGCGCCTTGGCGTAGGCTTCGACCAGCGCGATCTGTTCTTCGCTGCGGCCGGTGAGGCGCAAATACGTCAGCGTTTGCGCGTCGATCGGGAAGATCGAAATCGTCGAACCGTATTCCGGCGACATGTTTCCGATCGTCGTCCGCACCGCAACCGGCAACGTCGAGAGCCCTTGGCCGTAGAACTCGACGAATTTCCCGACGACGCCCTTCTTGCGCAGCATCTGCGTGATCTGCAGCACGAGGTCGGTGGCGGTAATGCCTTCGCGCAGCTTACCGGTGAGCCGGAAGCCGATCACTTCGGGAATCAGCATCGTGACCGGCTGACCGAGCATCGCGGCCTCGGCTTCGATACCGCCGACACCCCAGGCGAGCACGCCCACGCCGTTCGCCATCGGCGTATGCGAATCGGTGCCGACGACCGAATCCGGAAACGCGAGCGGCGACGCTTCCGTCGGATGCCCTTCGCCGGCGCCGCCCGCACCGAAGACGATGCGCGCGAGATATTCGATGTTCACCTGATGCACGATCCCGGTGTCGGGCGGCACGGCGCGGAAATCGGCGAGCGCGTTCTGCCCCCATTTGAGGAAGCCGTACCGTTCGCCGTTGCGTTCGAACTCGAGCTTTGCGTTGATCTCGAGCGCTTCGGGCGTACCGAAGGCGTCGACTTGCACGGAATGATCGATGACGATCTCAACCGGCTGCAGCGGGTTGATCTTGGCCGGCTTCCCACCCATGTCGACGATCGCATCGCGCATCGCGGCCAGGTCGACGACGCAGGGAACGCCGGTGAAATCTTGCAGCAGCACGCGGGCCGGCCGATAGGCGATTTCCTTGTCTTCCTTCGAGCCGGGCTTCCAGCCGGCGAGGGCCTCGACGTCCGCCGCGGTGACTGAGCGGCCGTCTTCGAATCGCAACAAGTTCTCGAGCAGAACCTTGAATGAGAACGGCAGCGTCGCAAGGTCGTAGCCCTTCGCCTTGAGGGCGTCGAGCCGGAAGTAGGTGTAGCTGCGATTGCCGACGCGTAAGGTGTCCCGAGCGCCGAATGTATTGGGGTGGGTCAACGTGTTCACATTGACCGCCCTTCGCCGCCCGAGTTGAGGCCTACTCCGGCGCCAAGGCCAGGCTCTCTTCGAGCATGGTCTCCCAGGTGGTCCGTGGCGCCCCATCGCGGTAGCCGCCGATCCTTAAGACTCGCTCGCCGCTCAAGAACTGCCACAGCGGCGCGACCACCAGGTCCCGCCGCCACGGGGTGAGGTCCAACAGCGCGGCCAGTTCCTCCGGCGACTGCGGCAGATCGCGGGCGATCCGCTCGATTTCGGGGCGCGAAACGAGCAGTGCGGCCGGGAGGTCGTTCGCCGCGGCGACCGCGTTGATCAACAGGGCAATCGCCGCCACCAGGGCATCGCGCTGGGCGCCGAGCGGACGCGGCGCGCGCGGCGGAAGCGCGTCTTCGGGGATCGCTTCGCCGGCTGCAACCGCCGCGATGATGCGCGTCCCGATGTGCTTGCGCATCCCGGCATCGAGCCGCCGTAACTGGCTCAATTCGTCGACCGACGCCGGCCGCAAGCCGACCAGCCCCACCAGCACGTCGTCGGGCAACACGTATTTCAGCGGGATGTTGCGCTCGCGCGCGATCGCCTCGCGCAGCAGCGCCAATTCGTTGAGCACGCCCAGCTCGCGACGATTCATGCGCGCGTTGCCGGCCACGCGCAAGTAGAGCCGCCGTTTATCGGAACGGTAGGTGCGCGGATCGATCAGCGTGCGCATTTCCTCGAGCGCCCAGGTCGCGCGGCCGCGGGCGGTCAGCTTGTCGTTCAGCCGGTCGGCGATGGTGAACAGATAGCGGACGTCGTCGACGAGATAGTCGACTTGGCGCGGCGTGAACGGGCGCGTGCTCCAGTCGCTGACGGTTTGTGACTTGAGCAATGTGACCCCGGCCACGTCGCGCACCAGGTCCAGCAGCGAGATCGACATCCCGTAGCCGCAGAACGCGGCCGCAATCTGCGTGTCGTACGCCGCGCGCGGCAGCGACTCGAAGGCATCTTCCAGGATCCGCAGGTCGCTCGAGAGCGCGTGGCCCACGACGGTGGCCCGCGTCAACGCGTCGGCCAGCGGGCGCAAGTCGGGGATCGCCAGCGGATCGACGATCGCGACCGCGTCGTCGAACGCCACTTGCACGACCATCAGCTTCGGCGTGAAATGTTTTTCGGTGTGGAATTCGGTGTCGAGCCCGATGCGCGGCGCGGCGACGATCCGTTCGCACAGCGCCGCCAGCGTTGACGGGTCGGAGACGAGCTCGACGTTCACTGCGGGGCGACCGGGGCGGGGCTCGGAACGCGATGGTGGAGATGCGGGAAGTGCACGTGGTGCCGTTCTGCGTAGGCGCTCGCCCGGTCCCCCAACGCATCGATATAATCCGCGAGCGCGTCGCCGCCGATGGCGAGCGCGGTACAGATCGGGATCGCGATCGCGGACATCGTGTAGATCTGCCGCCAGATCGGCACGCGCAATGCGGCCGCCGTTTGGGTCGCGATGGTGCCGCCGAGTCCCGGGATGATCCGCACGATGATCAGGAACATCGGGGAGCCGATCTTGAAGTGCCTCACCCAGGACGGGAGGCGCTCGACCGTCCGCTCGATATCGAGCAACCGCGACGTACGCAAGGCGACGACGTAACCGATCATCGCCGCCACGACGATGCCGACCGCGTTGACGAGCGAGCCGATCCACGGACCGAACAGCACGCCGTTCATGATCGCCAGCGCGTCGGTCACCGAAAACGGCGCCGATGCGACGACCGCAAAGATCAGGATCGCCAGCGGGTAGCGGCTGAATCCCAGCACGCCGAGCAAATGTTCGACTTCCGGCTTCCGCGCGACGACGAATGCCGCGAGTGCGATAGAAGCGCCGAATATGAGCGCCGCCTCGAGGCGGCGGAGAAACACCGCGAAGCCGGTCCCCACGAACCGCTTCTTAGCGGGCACGCCTCCGAGGCCTCTGCGTTCAAGCGGCCGCCCGGTGGATAACGAGTGGAAAAAATAGGTGTGTTTGTGCCCTATTGCTATGGATTCGCCGCGGGTGTACGATGCGTGCACCTCGAGGTAACACCCCGCTCGTTGACCCAAGGAGGGCGGCTTGACGTCGCAAGATCCACCTGGGTAGTTTGCACCGAAACGGCTGATTTGCTCGCCGTTTTGGTGGGTCCGGCGCTTCAACACTCATAGGAACGCGGAAGGAGGGCGGATCCAGCATTGGAACCGCAAAATCCCCCGAAGGTCGTAGGCTCGCAGCTTCCTCCGTAACGGGCTGGCAGTCGCGAGGCCGAATCGACATGAAAGTTTGAGAATGGGCCTCGTTCGACGGGGCCCATTCCGCTTTTTCGCAGAAGAACCAAGCGTGCCACCCGTCCCGGTCCCGCGCGATGCCTCCACGGTCCTCGTCACCCGCGATACGGATGCCGGCATCGAAGTGTACTTGTTGCGGCGCAGCTCGAAGTCTCCGGGCTTCCCCGACGCCTACGTCTTCCCGGGCGGGACGCTCGATAAAACCGACTACTCGCCGCAAGCACGCATGCGCCTGGCCGGTCAGTGGCGGCCGGCGGAACCGGCGTTCACGTACGCCGCGATCCGTGAGACGTTCGAAGAGTGCGGTCTGCTGTTCTCGGTCGAACCGGTCGAGCAAGAGGCGCTGCGCGAAGCGCGTACGCGCATGCTCAAGAAAGAGCGGACGTTCAGCGATATCCTGGTCGACTTGAACGTGAAACTCGACGCGCGCGCGGTGCGCTACTTCTCCCGCTGGATCACGCCGTCGGTCAACCCGTACCGTTTCGACGCGCGGTTTTTCGTCGCGCGGCTACCGAACGGGCAAACCGCCGAGGCCGACGCGCTGGAAACCTACGACGGCCGCTGGGTTCGGCCGGCCGACGTGCTCGGCGAGGTCGAGCGCAACGAAATTCAAATGATCTTCCCGACCATCAAGCACATCGAGCGCATCGGCGGCTTCAAGACCGTCTACGAGCTGCTCACGTTCGCCGATACGAAGAAAACGATTCCGATCACGCCCGAAGTGCGCCCCGGGCCGACGTTCCTCTTGCCACCGCAATTCGAGAACACGTGGTAGCTCTCGCCGAGCGCGTGTCACGTTTGCGCGCGCCCAACCCGTCGCTGATGACGCACGACGGCACGAACGGCTACATCGTCGACGGCGGCCACGGCGCTTGGATCGCGATCGATCCCGGACCCGACATTCCCGGACACGTGGCGTCGTTCGTCGACGCCGCACGCGAGCACGACGCGCACTACGAAGCGATTCTCGTCACGCACGGCCATCCGGACCACTATCCGGCGGCGGCGCCGCTAGCGCGGGCGACCGGAGCGCCGGTGTACGCGCATACGACGGCCCGTTTCCCGCACGACCGCACGCTGGCCGACGGCGAGCGCGTAACGGCCGGCGACGCGACGATCACGGCACTATTCGCGCCCGGGCACGCGACCGATCATCTCGTCTTCGTGCTCGAGGGCGAACGCGCGCTTTTCACCGGCGACGTCATTCTCGGCACCGGTACCGTCGCGGTTGCGCCGCCCAGCGGCGACATGCGCGCGTATCAGCGCACGCTGCACCGCCTGCGCGACGACTACGGGGACGCCTCGGTCATCTACGGCGGGCACGGACCCGAGGTGCTCGAGGCGCGCGCGAAGATCGACGAATACATCGCCCACCGCGAGCTCCGCGAAGTCCAAATTCTCGCCGCGCTCGCCGGCGGACCGACGACGATTCCGGACATGGTGGAGCGGATCTACAGCAACGTCGATCGACGTCTGTGGCCGGCCGCGGCGCGGCAGATCCTCGCGTATCTCGTCGCGCTGGAGCGCGAAGGACGCGTGAGCGCGACGCCGCTCGACGTGCCGCTTACGCCGGAACAGCATCGCCTGCTCGATCCCGACTTGCGCCGGATCGTGCACGAGCGCGACCTCGCGGTCGTGCGTGCCGAACTCGGGTACGGCACCGAACCGGCGCGGCTGGTCGAATACAACCTGATCTAGGAGACCCTATCTGATGGACTTCGATGCCGACGCGATCGTCATCGGCGCCGGCGCAGCCGGCCTCGCCGCAGCGCGCTATCTCGCCGAACGGTCGCTGCGCGTGGTGGTGCTCGAAGCGCGCAACCGCATCGGCGGGCGCGTCACGGCGCACGCGACCACGCGCGCGCTGGTGCCGGCCGAGCTTGGGGCCGAGTTCATCCATGGGCCGGCCCACGAAACGATGGCATTGCTGCGCGAAGCCGGCACCGCGACCGTCGACACCGGAACCGGCGACTCGTGGATACGCGCGGCGAACGGCGATCTGCAA
This sequence comes from Candidatus Lustribacter sp., assembly GCA_036008105.1. Classification (GTDB taxonomy): domain Bacteria; phylum Vulcanimicrobiota; class Vulcanimicrobiia; order Vulcanimicrobiales; family Vulcanimicrobiaceae; genus Lustribacter. The sequence goes on from DASYOE010000186.1 coordinate 5,615, forward strand.
CGCGACGACGTCGACTTCTCCGGCGCGGCCGGCATCTTCGAGGGCGTCCGCGCGCTCGGACACGACGAGAGCGTCGACGATTTCTTGCACCGTTTCGACGGCGACCCCAAAATGCGCGAAACGGTCAAGCGGGCACGCGCGTTTGCCGAGGGCTTCGACGCCGCCGATCCGGCGATTGCGAGCGCGCTCGCGTTGGCGGACGAGATCGCTTCGGGCGTCGATTCAACGAGCGCGCGCGCGCTGGGCGGCTACGGGCCGCTGTTCGAACAACTGCGCGCCGCGTGCATCGCGGCCGGCGTCGTCGTGCGCCTGTCGATGGCGGTTCGCCGCATCGCGTGGCGGCGCGGCGCGGTCGACGTCGACGTGCACCGCGGTGCCGAAACGTTGACGTTTCGTGCGCGCGCGGCGATCGTGACGCTGCCGGTCGGCGTCCTGCGCCATCGCGGCGACGAAACGTCGGTGCTCTTCGAGCCGGCCCTGCCGAGCGTCAACCAGGCCGCGCTGCACAAGCTCGAAATGGGCCAGGTCGTGAAGGTCATGCTCTGGTTTCGCTACGCGTTTTGGCAAGAGCTGCACGGCGCACGCTATCACGACGCGGCGTTCTTCCGGAACGAGGTCGGCGCGTTCGCCGCGTACTGGACGCAGTATCCGGTGCGCAGCGAGCTGATCGCGGCGTGGGCCGGCGGCCCGAAGGCCATCGCGTTGCGCGGTAAATCGCACGACCAGCTGATCGCGCTCGCGCTCGACGGCCTGGGCGCGGTCTTCGGCGAGCCGGCACTCGTACGGGCCGAACTCGAGGGCGCGGCGGTACACGATTGGGATCACGATCCGTTTTCGCGCGGAGCGTACAGTTACGTGCGGGTCGACGGCGGCAACGCGCGCGCAGCGCTCGCGACGCCGGTCGACGAGACGCTCTTCTTCGCCGGTGAGGCGACGTCGAACGACGGGCAAGGCGGTACGGTGAACGGCGCGCTCGAAACCGGCGAGCGCGCGGCGCGCGAAGCGGCGGCGGCGCTCGGAGGGCCCGATGGTTGACATCACTCCGTGGAGCAACTTCTACGTCCTGACCGGCGGCGCGGCCGCGTCGTTGACGGGCTTGATGTTCGTGGTGATCACGCTGATCACGTCCGAGGAACGCGCCACGCGCAGCAGCGACGGCATCGCGGCGTTCAGTACGCCGACGGTCCTGCACTTCGGTAGCGCCCTGTTCGTATCGGCCGTCATGCTCGCGCCGTGGCACTCGCTCAACGGACCGGCCATCGCGGTGGGCCTCCTCGGCTTGGGCGGCGTGGTGTACTTGTGCCGCGTGACCTATCTCCAGCACCGGCTGCGCACGTACGCGCCGGATGCCGAGGACTGGACCTGGTACACGATCCTGCCGTTCGTCGCCTACGGCGGCTTGTTGGTGGCTGCGCTCCTGCTACGCCCGCATCCGGCGGAGGTGTTGTTCGGATTCGCCGGCGGCACGCTGGTGCTGATCTTCATCGGCATTCACAACGCCTGGGATGTCGTGACGTTTATCGTCACGGGCCAAATGGCTGCACCTTAGCTAGATCTCGACGACGACTTTTCCGAATTGCTCGCCGTCGAGTACGCGTTGCGCGGCCGCCGGAACGTTCGCCAGCGGCACGACTTCGTCGATCGCCGGTTCGAGCGAACCGGCGGTAAATAATTTCAGCATCGCGGCAAAATCGGCCGGGCTCCCCATCGAGGTGCCGAGCACGTCGAGCTGCTTCCAGAAGACCGAGAACGGACGGATTTTCGCATCGCCGGTCGTGCCGCCGTATACGACGACGCGGGCGGCGGGACGCGCGATGTCGAGCGCGCGCGCGAGCGTTTCGCCGCCGACCGCATCGACGACCAGCGTCGGGCCGCCGCCGCTGGCGGCGCGAACGTCTTTGGACCAGTTCTCGCTCGTCTTGTAGTTGATGGCCACGTCGGCGCCCAGCGCTTTCGCGCGCTCGAGCTTCGCATCGCTCGACGACGTGACGATGACGCGCGCGCCGGTCGTTTTCGCGAACTGCAAGGCGAACGTTTGCACGCCGCCGCCGATGCCCGGCAGCAGCACGACGTCGTCTTTGGTGCAAGCGCCGCGCGTGAAGACCGCCCGGTACGCGGTCACGCCGGCGAGGGGAATCGCGGCCGCTTGCCGGTCGCTCAAACGCGCCGGCTTCGGATGGACGTTTTCGGCCGGCACGCTGACGTACTCCGCAAACGTGCCGTGGCGCGGCATCCCGAGCAGCGTGCTGTCCGAACGCCACACGCGCGGGTCGTCGCCCCAGCCGAAGGTCGGGTCGATGACCACGCTCGTGCCCACTGCCGGCCCCTTCGCGCCGGCGCCGTGCGCGGCGACGGTGCCGCAGCCGTCGGAACCCGGGATCACCGGAAAGACGATGCCCGGATAGAGTCCTTGCGTGATGAACACGTCGCGCCGGTTGAAGGCCGCGAACTTCAGCGCGATCAGAATTTCGCCCGGTGCGGCGACCGGCGTTTCGACCTGCTCGAGGTGCAGCTTCTGCGGTCCGCCGGTTTCATGTAAAACGATCGCTCGCATCGTCACAAGAACCCGCTCGCGGCGCTCGCACCCTTCTTGAACAACTCGGCTTGCCGCAGTTCGACGCGGCGGATCTTCCCCGACCGCGTCTTCGGCAACTCGGCGATGAATTCGATCTCGCGCGGATACTTGTACGGCGCGGTCACGCGTTTGCAGTGCTCCTGCAGCTCGCGCACCAGTTCGGCATCGCCGGTGCGGCCGGGACGTAAGACGACGAACGCCTTGACGATGTTGCCGCGGTCCGGATCGGGCGAGCCGACGACGGCCGACTCGAGCACGGCCGGATGCTCGAGCAGCGCGCTCTCCACCTCGAACGGACCGATGCGATAGGCGCCCGACGAGATCACGTCGTCCGAACGGCCGACGAACCAGAAGTAGCCGTCATCGTCGAGCTGCGCGCGGTCGCCGGTGAGGTACCACTCGCCGCGCCGCGACGCGTTCGTCTCGTCCGGGTTCTTGTAGTAGCCGGTAAACAGCGTCGGCGGCGAGCCGCGTAACGCGATGTCGCCGACTTCGCCCGGGTCGCACACGCGGCCATCGGCATCGATAACCGCGACGTCGTGACCGGGCGTCGGTTTGCCCATCGAGCCCGGCCGCACATCCATGCCGCGCACGTTGGCGACCAGCAGCGAGTTTTCGGTCTGTCCGTAGCCGTCGAGAATCGTCAAACCGAACGCTTCGCGCCAGCGCTGCAGTACCTCGGGATTGAGCGGCTCGCCGGCCGAGACGCAATGCCGCAAACGCGGCAGCGACCAGCGCGTTCCGAGATCGGGCAGCTTCGCCTCGAGGCGATATTCGGTCGGCGCTTGGCACAGCACGGTCACCTCGAGATCGCGAATGAGGTCCATGCGCTCTTCGGCCACAAACGCGCCCTCGTGCACGACGATGCACGAACCGCACGACCACGGCCCGAGCAGCACGTTCCACAGCGATTTCGCCCAGCCGGTTCCGGCCGTGCACCACACGAGGTCGTCGGGCCCGCAGTCGAACCAGATCGCGGCTTGCGAGCGCTTCGCATAGGTGTAAGCGACGCGGTGCACCACGCCTTTCGGATCCTTCGTCGTGCCGCTCGTGTAGACGATGTAGGCGTCATCGCCGGCCGCGGTCGGAAAGCCGGCGAACGGCTCGCTCGCCGCCACGAGCGGATGCAGCGAGGTCCAACCTTTGTGAGCTTGTCCTGAGCCTGTCGAAGGGCCGCCGACCAGCAGGTAGCGCGTCACGTTGGGTGCGTCGGCGCGGATCGCATCGACCTCGGCCGCGTTCGCCACGTGCGCGATCACGGTCGTCGCATCGCCGTGCACGGCGCGAAAGAGCAGGTCGCGCGCGCGCAGTTGCTCCGCACCCGGGATCGCCACCGCGCCCAAGCGCAAGAGCGCGGTCATCGCGAACAGCCATTGCGGCGTCTTCGGCAGCACGACGATCACATGGTCGCCGGGGCGGACCCCAAGGTCGCGCAGCGCACCGGCCCAGCGCTGCGAATACTCGGCAATCGTGGCGAACGAGTAGTCGGTCCGCCGCCCGGCCGCGTCGACGAAGAGGAGCCCGCGGCGGTCGCTTTTGCCCAGCTCGTCGAGGACGTCGCGCGCGAAATTAAATGCCGGCGGGACATCCCAGGCCGAAGCGCCCGTTTTCGCCATGCGCGAGGATTCGCAGGCCGAGCCGACGCACCCGCCGCTATGGAATTCGATGCCGCGCGCATGATGCGCGCCTCCCGCCTGCGCGTCGGGCGGGTGCGTGCCATGGGGGTTCCGGCGATCCTGATGGGCGTCGCCGGGATCATCGTGGCGACCGGGGTGGCGAAATCGTTCCGGACGATCGCCCCGATGCTCCCCGAGACGATCCGCGAGCTGAAGAGCTTGCTCGAGGCGGGCCGCGACGCGAGGAGCCTGAAACCCTAAGCTAATGATAGACGAAGCCACGATGGTGGGCATGATTCGCTCGGCCCTGCCGGACGCCGAGGTCCAGATCTGGGACCGGACCGGCACCATGGACCACTTCGATGTGTTGATACGCTCGAACGCATTCGCAGGGAAGTCGCTCCTCGACCGGCACCGGCTGGTCGAAAAAACGCTCAAACCGGCGCGGGAAGACGGGCGCATCCACGCCCTGGCCATTCGCACCGAACTTCTGGAGACCTAAATGTCCGACCCGATCCGCAGTGAGATCGAACGTGAAATTGCCGGCAACACGATCCTCGTGTACGGCAAGGGCACCAAAGACGCACCCCAGTGCGGCTTCACGCTGGAGACGATCCAGTTCTTCAACCATTTCGGCTACCCGTTCGAAGTCGTCAACGTGCTCGAGAACATGCCCAAGCGCGCCGCGCTCGCGGAGATGACCGATTGGCCGACGCTGCCGAAGGTCTTCATCAAAGGGCAGTTCTTCGGCGACACCGACATCCTCGGGCCGATGGCGGAGAACGGCGAGCTCCAAACCGTGCTCGAAGAAGCGTTCGCCGGTGCCGGCGTCAAGCCCACGATCCAGCTGCACTAGCCGTCGTCGCAACAAAAAAAGAAGAAGCCCGCCGTCGCGATGACGGCGGGCTTCTTCCCCTGTAGGACGGTTTAGACTAGAACTTCTTCGTGATGTTGAACCGGATCGTGAACGGGCCGGGTGAAACCAGCGCGGTGTTGTACGTGCCGGTCGAGTACGCGTAACCGCCCGGAACGGCCGTGGCCGCCACCGGAGCGAGACCCGCGTATTCGGTTCCCGTTGCGAGCATCGCCTGGTTGGTGTTGAACAGATTCTCCACTGTCAATCCGAGAACGACGTCGTGCCAACCGGTGTTGGCATACGCGCCCGCATCGAAGATGAAGAACGGCGGCGAGTTGTACTCGTTGTTGTTGCCTTCGTAATCGACGCCGATACGGATCAAGCTCTGTTTGCCGAAGGCATACTGGACCTCGCCGTAAGCTTTCGCGTACGGAACCGACGTGTTACCGGAACCGGTGCTCTGGAACTGCTGGCCGTTGAAGAACGTTTGCGGCGTAGCGAGGAAGAGCGGGTTCGTGCCGAGGTAATAGAGGCGCTCGAACGCGCTGTTCACTTTGTAGCCGAGCCCGAATGCCGGCTCGTTGGTGACCGAGAACTCGATGCCTTGGGCATACTGCTGTGCGCCGTTTTGGGTCGCCGAGGTGTAACCCAGCGAGGTCGGTTCGAGACCCGGGAAAACCGCAGCGCAGGAGGGCTGACTGTTGCAGATCTGCACTTTGGGGAAGATCCACGGGTTATGGATCACCATGTTGTAGATGTCGCCCGAGAGCACGGTGCCGTCCGGCAAGCGGAGGTCGGATCCGAGATCCAACGTCACCGTTTCTTCCGGCAAGAGGGCCGCGTTCGGGGTGCTCTGCGTGATGCTGGTCGAGCCTTGCGCGTAGGTCGTGAACCCGGAAACGAGCCCCGCGTACGGGATCGTCAGCGCCGAGCCGGCCGTGAAGCGCACGACCCAGTCCTTGTTCGCGCGGAAGGTGAGCCCGAAGCGCGGATCCATGTGCGAGGCGGCATTCTGGACGCCGACGAGCGAGATCGGGAAACCGCCGGCTAACCCGCTCTGGGCCGGCGACAGCGTTGCCAGGTAGGCGTTGTAGGCGGTGGTGTTGAGCTGCTGCGCGTTGATCAGGTAGTGGGTGAAGAACAGGCCCGCGTCGGCCTCGAGTTTCGGCATGACTTGGTAGGTGACGCTGCCGCTCAGCGTGCTGATCGACGAGAACGTCTGCGGGACGCTGATCGGTGAGGGACGCAGCGTCGCGAGTCCGCAGGTCGGCTGGGACGCCGGTGTACCCGCGGCATTCGAGACGCCGCTGCCGAGCACGAACGTGCACCCCGTCAGCAGCGGCGACGCATCGTTGATGAACGAACGCGCCGCGTCGAAATAATGGTCGAACGTGAGGTTGAACGTGTTCGCCCCGAACGGATGGAGATAACTGAACGTGTAGCCGGCCAAGTTGTCGATCTCGAGCGTCGTGTACGGCGAGCCGAAGCCGGTCTGGCCCGAGTTGTTCACGCCCGTCGAGGTCGTGTAGCACGGTACGGCGGCGGTACAAACCGGCGCCGTGTTGGTCGTCTGGAACGTGACCGGGATCGTGTTGCCCGCGCCGCCGACATAGGCGGCGACCGGGTTGACACCGGCCGCGAAACACGGACCTTTGGCGCCGCCGTTGGCGACCGTAGCGCCGACGAAGGTGGCTTGACAGTTCGCCGCGTTGGTGACCTGGTACCAGCCGCCGCCGTTATCGCCGGGCACGTTGTTCTCTTGCGTGCCGTCGATCAGACGGTTGATGGCGGCCGTGTAGGGACGCAGGAGGATCGTGTCGTTGCCGAGCGTCGTTTTGAATTCGGCGTTGAAGTTCGGCTGGTTCTGTTCGATGAACGAACCGGGATAGAACGCGTACATCGGAATGATGCCGCCGACCAATCCTTGGGCCGCGGGGGTGTTGTACTCCGAGGTGACCGTACACGTCGCCCCGTTGCCGGCCTTGTTGGCGTTGATACACTGCGGCAGCGTCAGCTGGCCGATGTATTGGCCGTAGGCGCCGCCTTGCGGGTTGAAGCCGCCCTGCAGGCCGAGGAACTCGAACCCGATCGACGTCGCATCGGAGAAGCTATAGCGCATCTTCGCGAGTTCGGCGTTGATGTTATACGAGTTGCTGAAGTCGGCGATGTACTGAACGATGCCGTTGGCCAGCGTTGCGGGCGCACCCGTGCCGATCGCCGGCGTCGCGCCGGTGTAGTCGGCTTGCTGGGTATCGAACGTCGGGCCGCGGTAGCCGCTGAACGTGCGGCCGAAGATAAACGAGAACTTGCCGAGATTGATATCGGCAATTGCGTTGTAGAAGGTGCCGCCAAATTGGTCGATGCCGCCCTGCAAGAACCCGCTGTCCTTCGCGGTGAAGTCGGGGGTGCGCAAGTTGACGATGCCGGCAGCCGACGAGCCGGAAAGCGGACCCATGAGGCCGCCGCCCTTGCTGACGTCAACCTGGCCGAAGATCGGCGCGGCCGTGTAGTTGGTTAGGAACGTGCCGCCGGTACCGGACGAAACCGGGTGACCGTCGATTTCCGTTCGCGTCTCATAACGAAGGCCGCGAATGATGAAGCTTTGGTTGGGGTTCGAGGTGGCGCGCGGAATCGTCACGCCGGGTACCGTCTGCAGAATATTGGCCAGATTGGGCAGGTTCCGCTGGACGATCTGCGCCTGCGAGACGATCTGCGTCGGCGTTGCCGAGATGTTGAACTTCGCCCCATTGCCGTTGCCGCTCGAAGTCGTGCGGCCGATGACGTTGAGGTTGCTCAACGATGCGGCGGTCAGGCCGACGTTGACGGTGGTGGAGCTGGACGGTGCGACCGTGACCTGACTGGTGCCGGTTTGGAAACCGCCCTTCGTCACGGTAACGGTGTAGATGCCCGGCGTGAGGCTCGTTGAATAGTTGCCGGAATCGTCGGTTTGTACGGTGAGGTGCTGAGGACCATCGAAGATGACGTTGGCACTGGCTACGCCGTTGCCGTTGTCGCCGATCACTTGTCCGGTGACCGTTCCCGTTTGGTTCGCCTGCGCGACCGTAATGGCCTCAGTCGTCGCCGCACTGACGGGTCCGACGAAAAAGGCCACTGCGATCATCGAGGCCAGCGCCGCACGAATGAATGTGCGCACGTAGTTTATCCTCCGGTAATAAAGCAGCAAAGCATGGGTGGCTGAATAGCAATCCATGGCTCCGGCGCACTTATTAAAGCTTCGTGAATGAGCCTGCCGCCGGTCCTCAAGGTTTCTTAAAGACTCAGCACGAGTTAAAGTACTCTTAAGAGAGGACCCTGCGAATGCAGTACTGGCTTTTCAAAAGCGAACCCGATGCGTACGGTATCGAACGCCTCGAACGTGAGGGCCGCACCGAGTGGTCGGGCGTGCGAAACTTTCAAGCGCGCAACAACATGGTTGCGATGAAAGTCGGCGATCGTGGATTTTTCTACCACTCCAGCACGAAGCCGGCGGGCATTGTCGGCATCTGCGAGGTCCTGCGCGAGGCCTACCCGGACTTCACCCAGTTCGACCCGGCCAGCGATTACTACGACCCGACCTCGAATCCCGAACGTCCCAAGTGGAAGATGGTCGACGTCGGCTTCGTCGAGAAATTTCCGCGCATCATCACCCTCGACGACCTCAAGACCCGGCCCGAACTGGAAGGCATGACCTTGTTGCGCCGCGGCCGCTTAAGCGTGCAGCCGGTCGAGGAGCGCTACTGGAACGCGATCCTTCAGACGGCGCGATAACGGCTGAGGAAGATCTGCTGCGTGTCGATGCGCGGCTCGCCGCCGCGAGGCACGCGCAACTCGTAGGTGCCGTCGGCGTGCAGGACCCGCGCTTTGACGTTATCCCGGACGTAGACGTCGAGGATGTCGTCGCAGAGCACCTCTTGGAGCACCGGATCGAGCACCGGTACCACCGTTTCGACCCGGCGGTCGAGGTTGCGGCCCATCCAGTCGGCGCTCCCGATGTAGACCTCGCGCTCGCCGGCGTTGGCGAACACGAAGATGCGCGAGTGCTCGAGAAAGCTCGAGACGATGCTGCTGACGCGAATCGTCTCGCTGACGCCCGGAATCCCCGGCCGCAGCACGCACATGCCGCGCACGATCAATTCGATCGGCACGCCGGCCTGCGAGGCGCGATAGAGGGCCGCGGCGATGCGCTGGTCGTTGACCGCGTTGAGCTTGGCCGTGATGCCGCTCGGCCGTCCGGCGCGCGCGTGTTCGGTTTCGCGCTCGATCAGGTCCATGAACCCGGTGCGCAATCCGGTCGGCGCAACGAGCAGCCGTTCGTAGATCTCGGCCTTGGAAAAGCCGGTCAGCGAGTTGAACAGCTGCGTCACGTCGGCGCCGAGGTCGGCGCGGCACGTGAACAGGCTCAAGTCGGTGTAGAGCTTGGCGGTCTTGTCGTTGTAGTTGCCGGTCCCGAAGTGCATGTAGCGGCGGATGCCTTCGGGCTCGTTGCGCACGACCAGCGTGACCTTGGCGTGCGTCTTGAGTCCGGCCAAGCCGTACACGACGTGCGCGCCGACGCGTTCCAGGTTGCGCGCCCACAGGATGTTGTTCTCTTCGTCGAAGCGCGCCTTGAGCTCGATCAGCGTCGCCACCTGTTTGCCCGCTTCGGCCGCATCGATCAGCGCGTGCACGACCGGTGAATCGCCCGAGGTGCGGTAGAGCGTCTGCTTGATCGCCAGCACGTCGGGATCGCTAGCGGCTTGACGAACGAACTGCACGACCGGATCGAACGACTGATACGGATGGTGCAGCATCAGATCGCCTTCACGGATCACCGCGAAGAGATCGGTCGCGCCGCGCAGCCGGCGCGGAATCGAGGGGGTGAACGGCGGCTCGTGCAGCGACGGCTCGTCGATGCCGACGAGATTCCACAGCGCCGACGTGGCCATCATGCCGTCGATGTCGTAGACGTCGAAGTCGGTCAGCGCGAGTGCGTCGCGCAACATCGCGCGCAACCCCTCCGGCATCCCGCTCTCACACTCGAGCCGCACCGGCTCGCCGAAGCGCCGTTTGCGCAACTCCGATTCGATCGCGCGCAGCAGATCGTCGGCTTCGTCTTCCTGCAAGTCGAGGTCGGCATCGCGCGTGACGCGGAACGCATACGAGCCTTGGATCGTCATGCCGGGGAAGAGCGACTGCAGGTTGTGCGCGATCACGTCCTCGATCAACACGAACCAGCGCTGGCCGGCCGGCGCGTCGACCGGAACGAAGCGCGGCAAACTCGGCGGCACCTTCACGCGTGCGACATAGTCGAGGTCGCCGGCGGCGCGCCGCTCGCGTAACTCGACCGCCAGCGAAAGCGACAGCGTCGAAATGTACGGGAACGGATGGCCGGCATCGATCGCCAGCGGCGTGAGCACGGGGAACACGCGCTCGAGAAAGTACGCTTCCATCGCGGTGCGGATCGCCGGCTCGAGCTTCTCGTACTCGAGAATCTTGATT
>DASYOE010000187.1:0-4156 GCA_036008105.1 Candidatus Lustribacter sp.
CGCACCGGTTGAGGCCTACGTTATCGTAGCCGGCATCTTGTTTTTCATCGGGATCGTCGGCGTGATCGCGCGGCGCAATCCGCTCATTCAGCTGATGTCGATCGAGCTGCTGTTCAACTCGGCGAACCTCGCGCTGGTGACGTTCGCGCGGTCGTGGGCGAACAACGACGGCCACATCTTCGCTTTCCTGGTGATCACCGTCGCCGCCGCTGAGGCCGCCATCGGCCTCGCGATCGTCGTGATCGTCTTCCGCAAGACCACCTACGTCGACGTCGACGAAGTGGCGACGCTCAAGGGCTGATCGCGTGCAAGATTATCCGCTGCTGTTTCTGATCTGGCTCTTGCCGCTCTTCGGCGCGATCTTGTTGTGGACGTTTGGGCCGCAGCTCAAGAGTTTGGCCGGGCCGATCGGGTCGGCCCTGATCGGCGTGTCGTTCATCGCGACGCTGGCGTCGTGGAACGATGCCACCACCGGAGCCGGGGCGCACCAAGCTCTGTTCGCCTGGATTCCGCAGTTCGCGTTCGGGCTGCAGTGGGATCGCATCTCGCTGATCTGGACGTGCATCATCACCGGCGTCGGGTTCCTGATCCACGTCTACTCGATCGGGTATCTGGCCGGTGACAAAGGCTTCGCGCGGTTCTTCGCCTACCTGAATTTCTTCATCTTCGCGATGCTGACGCTCGTGCTCTCCGACAACTTCGTCGGGCTGCTCGTCGGCTGGGGCCTCGTCGGCCTCGCATCCTACCTGCTGATCGGCTACTACTTCGAGCGTCCGTCGGCCGTCGCGGCGTCGCGCAAAGCGTTCGTCATCAACGTCGTCGGCGATATCGGCATCCTGTACGCCGTGTTCGCGATCGTGTCGAAGTTCGGCGCGATCGGATACGCCGACGTCTTCCCACACGTGGACAAGTTCACCCCGAGCGAGCTGTTCGCGGTGTGCCTAGCGCTGTTCATCGGATGCGCGGCGAAATCGGCGCAAGTCCCGCTACACACCTGGCTGCCCGACGCGATGGAAGGCCCGACGCCGGTCTCGGCGTTGATCCACGCGGCGACGATGGTCACGGCCGGCGTCTACTTGATCGCGCGCTGCGCACCGCTCTGGAACGCCTCGAGCGACGCGCGCGTGCTGGTCGGCTCGATCGGCGCTCTGACCGCGATCACCGGCGCGATCCTCGGCTGCGCGCAATGGGACATCAAGCGGATCCTGGCCTACTCCACGATGTCGCAGATCGGCTACATGATCATGGGCGTCGGGGTCGGCGCCTATGACGCCGGCATCCTGCACTTTTTCACCCACGCGTTCTTCAAAGCCCAGCTGTTCTTGGGCGCCGGCATCATCATTCACAACCTCGGCGACCAGCAGGACGTGCGGCTGATGGGCGGCCTGCGCAAGCAGATGCCGTTCGCGTTCGCGGCGATTGGGCTCGGCGTGCTCTCGATCTGCGGGATTCCGCCGTTTAGCGGATTCTTCAGTAAGGACGCGGTCTTGAGCGACACGCTGGCGCACGGCCATCCGATCATGTGGGCGGTCGGCGTGCTCACCGCCGGCATCACCGCCTACTACATGTTCCGGCTGCTGTTCGTCACGTTCTTCGGCACCTATCGCGGCAACGTCGATCCGAGTGAGCTCGGCTTGCGGCATCCCGAACTCGCCGGGACGGCCTCCGCGCATCCGGCCGAGGAGCACGGGCACGCGCACGCGCACCATGCGCCGGCGTGGCTGATGATGGCACCGGTCGCGATCCTGATGGTTCCGACCGTGCTGATCGGTTTGCTCGATGCCGGCGGCGACGACAGCCCCTGGGGCAAGTTCTTCGCACCGATGTTCGGACATTTCGAACCGACCGCGAGCACGCCGCCCGAAATCCTAACGAGTTTGCTCGTGCTGGCCGTCGTCGTGGCGGGCATCACCGTGGCGTACATGCGCTACGGCAACCCGAGCGCGCTGCTCGATGCGGTGCCGCGCTTGCGGGCCGAAACGGTGCGCATGCCCGGCGCGCTGACCAACGCGTTCTACTTCGACGCCGCGATCGACGCGCTGTTCGTCAAACCGGCGATCGTGCTGGGTGAGTTCTTCGAGAACATCGTCGACCCGCATGTGATTGACGGCGCCGTGCGCGAGGCCGGCATCTCGGCGTCGTGGCTGGGCCATCTCTTCCGGAGTTTCCAGACCGGCCTCGTGCGCGCGTATGCGCTGGCGCTGGCGTTCGGTGCGGCCTGCTTCGCCCTCTACTACATCGTGATCGGAGCCGCGCGATGACCGTTACCGTGCTGGTGCTCGGCCCGATCATCATCGGCCTCATCCTCTACGCGCTGCCGAAGGGCGCGGACGCCTTGGCGCGCGGCATCGGCGTCGCGGTGGCCGGGCTGACGTTTTTGTTGATCGCGATCAAACCGGATGCGCCCGATGCGTCGTTGCCGTGGCTGTCGCGCCCGTTCACCGCGTCGTTCCATCTGGGCTACGGGCCGATCTCGTTCTGGATCGTGCTGTTGCTGGCGGCGATCACGTTTAGCGCGCTCGTGGCGTTGCGGATTCCGCGCACGCGCGAGTTCACCGCGCAGATGCTGATCCTGCAAGGTTCGATGACCGGCGTGTTCTTGGCCAAGGACATGCTGCTGTTCGCGCTGTTCTGGGATCTCATGCTGATCCCGGTGTTCTTGCTGATGCTGGGCTGGGGCGTCCCGTCTCGTAGCACGCCGTCGCACGGCACGGCGGCCTGGCGCTACCTGATCTACAACGTTGCCGGCGGCTTGACGCTGTTGCTCGCGACCGCCGGGTTCGGCGTCGTGAACGGTTCGACCGACGTCATCGGCTCGCACCTCGCCACGACGGTGGGCGATGTCTGGGGTCCGTGGATCTTCGCCGGTTTCGCGTTTGCGTTTCTGATCAAGACGCCGGTGTGGCCGCTGCACACCTGGATGCCGGATACCTATACCGAGCTGCCGCCGCCGGTCGTCGCGGTGGTCAGTGCGGTCCAGTCGAAGGCCGGCCTGTACGGCTTTATCGCGATCGGCTTGCCGTTCTTGAACGAGGAGATGCACGCCGCCGCACCGCTGATGTTCGTGCTGGGTCTGGTCGCGCTGTTGTACGGCGCCTTCATCGCCTTTGTGGAAGACGACACCAAGCGCGTCATGGCGTACAGCTCGCTCTCGCATTTGGGCTTGATCCTCATCGCGATTTTCAGCTTCAACCCGATTGCGTTGGCCGGCGCCGCGGTATACATCGTCGCCCACGGACTCTTCAGCGCGTCGAGCTTCCTGACGTTGGGCTATATCGAAGAGCGTGAGGAGACGCGCAGCCTCGCGCATCTCGGCGGCCTCGCGGCCGAGAACCCGCGCATGAGCGGCGCGTTGATGATCTCCGCGCTGGCTGCGCTCGGGCTCCCGGGTTTGGCGGGGTTTGCCGGTGAGATCCTCATCCTGAGCGGCGTCTACGCGGCGGGCTTCTGGTGGGCGGCGCTGATCGCGCTGATCCCGATCGTCATCGCCGCCGGCTACATGTTGCGGCTCTTTCAGGGGATCATGCACGGTCCCAAGCGCGCCGATCTGCCCGAACGGCACGATCTCACCTGGAACGAGGGCTTCGCGCTCGCACCGCTGGTCGTGGGGCTCGTGCTGCTCGGGATCAACCCGCACGCGGTCGCCGCGTTTGCGTTCGAAGGAGCAAAAGTTGCCCTCGGCATTCGCTAGTTTCGCCACCTCGGCGGACATCAACGCGCTGCTGCCGGCGGCGATCGTCGCGCTCACCGCGCTCGTCGCGCTGTTCTTCGACCTGCTCGTTCCGGCCGCCACGCGGCGTTTGCTCGCCGTCGCGGTCGCGACGATCGGCCTCGTGGCCGCGGGGATCATCCTCGCGCAGCAATACGGTCACGACTACGCCGCGTTCGGCGGCGCGTTTTTCCAAGGCGGGTTCAGTACGGTCTTCTCGGAGATCATCATCATCGCCACGTTGGCGACGCTGACGCTGGGCTTGGGCGTCGGGCGCGACGATCAGGTTGCCGGTTCGACCGCGCTGATGCTGTGGAGCGCCAGCGGCGCGATGCTGATGACCGGCGCCGGCAACCTCATGACGATCTTCCTGGGGCTGGAACTGCTGTCGCTCGGGCTCTACTGCCTGTGCGCGGTTTCGGTTCGCGCGACGGCGCGAGAGTCGGC
>DASYOE010000188.1:0-10491 GCA_036008105.1 Candidatus Lustribacter sp.
TCGATACCAACTTCACGCCGGATGAGATGAAGAGCATCGCGTGGGCGTTCCGCGACCTCAACGTCGCCGACGTGCATCAGACGCAAGTCCCGTATCTCGGCGACAAGGAGCTCAACTGTTGCGGTGACGTCCTCGTGGCCGACACAGCCGGCACGGCGAAAATCGTCGCCGACTTCATCGGGCCCTATGTTGCCGTCACGCCGCCGCCGTCGGCCGATGCGCTGGCGGCGGTAAAACCATCGGAGCTGCGGGTCGACGTGCGCAACGGCAGCGGCGTGCCGGGCTTGGGCAAGAAAGTGGCCGAGCTCTTGAAGCGCGACGGCTACGTGATCAACAGCGTCGGCAACGCCGACTCTTTCGACTACGACACGACGCAGATCCGGGCCACCTCGAAGACCCCGCTCGCCGGCGAACGCGTGCGCAACGACATCCATCTCGCGCAAGCGACGGTGACGCCGATTCCCGACTCGACCGCGAGCGCGAGTGCCGTCACGCCGGGCAAGGCGACGACGCTCGCCGACGTGGTCGTCGTCGTAGGGCGCGACTACGTGAACGTTCCGACAGCGGCTTCTTCGCCGAAGTGAAGCGCCTCGCGCGCGTTGCGATCGTTCTGGCCGTCGCGGCCGGGCTCACCTACGGCGGCTATCGCGCCTACCGGCGCTCGCTGCCCCCGCTGCCCGCGGTCGTGGTGCGCGACGCCGAACTCGGGCCGCTGCTCGCGCCGTCATTGGGCGCCCGCGTCCGGCATGCGATTCTCGGCAGTGCGGCCGACGGCCGGGTCGCCGGACCGAAGCTGATCGCCCTGACGTTCGACGACGGTCCGTACCCGGTCGACACGCCGATGCTGCTCGCGGTCCTGCAGGCCGCACACGTCCCGGCCACGTTCTTCCTGATCGGCCGCGACGCGGAGCAGTATCCGGGCCTCGTCCGGGCCATTGCCGCGGCCGGTTTCGAGATCGCCAACCACACCGAGACCCACCCCGATCTGGATACGCTGGACGCGCCGGCCGTGACGGCCGAACTGACGGCCGGGGCAGCGACGCTCGGCGGCCTGGCGCGCGATCCCAGCATCAGGCGGGAGTTCCGGCCGCCCCACGGGCGCTTCCGGGAGGCCACCCTGGCCGCGGCCCAAGCGGCCGGGTACGACACGATCCTGTGGACCGACGACCCGGGCGACTGGCGCAACGTTTCGCGCACGGTGCTGGCCGCACACATCGCCCGCTATGCCACGAGCCCGGAGATCCTGCTGCTGCACAACGGCCGCCCCGAGACGGTCGCACTGCTGCCCGGCATCATCCAGCGCTTTCGCAACGCGGGGTATACCTTTACGACGGTGGCGGACCTCGTCGCGCGGCTCGGGCCGGGCCCGCTCAACCACGCCGCGCGCACGCCGCTGCCGCTCACAAACGACTAACTTCCAAGAGGAACCGGCCGGTCCGCCGAACGGTTATACACCTGTATGGCTTTTCTCAAGACGCTCTTCGACGGTAACGAGCGTGAAGTAATCCGGCTGCGGAAGACGGCCGAGCGCGTCAACGCATTGGAACCCGCGACCGCGGCGCTGAGCGACGAGCAGCTGGCCGCCAAGACGGTCGAATTCCGCGAACGGCTGGCCAACGGCGCGACCGTCGACGACCTGCTTGTCGAAGCGTTCGCCGTGGTGCGCGAAGCCGGCAAACGCGTGCTGGGAATGCGCCATTTCGACGTGCAGCTGATGGGCGGTCACGCGCTGCACGAAGGCAACGTCGCCGAGATGCGCACCGGTGAGGGCAAGACCCTCGTCGCGACGCTCCCCGTCTATCTCAACGCGCTGACGGGCGCCGGCGTGCACGTGGTCACCGTCAACGACTACTTGGCCAAGCGCGACGCTGAGTGGATGGGTCCGCTCTACACGGCTCTCGGCTTGACCGTCGGGATCATCCAGCACGACCTCGATTCGGCGCAGCGCCGCGAAGCCTACAACTGCGACGTCACCTACGTCACCAACAACGAAGTCGGCTTCGATTACCTGCGCGACAACATGGCCTGGAGTCTCGATCAGATGGTGCAGCGCAAACTGCACTTCGCGATCGTCGACGAAGTCGACTCGATCCTCATCGACGAGGCGCGCACCCCGCTGATCATCAGCGGCCAGGGCCACGACGCGACCGAGCTCTACGCGTCGTTCGCCAAGATCATTCCGCGGTTGGTGAAGGACGAAGATTTCACCGTCGATGAGAAAGCGCACGCCGTTCCGATCGCCGAGAAGGGCGTTGCGAAGGTCGAGAAGATACTCGGCGTCTCCAACCTCTACGATCAGCGCAACCTCGAGCTGACGCATCAGCTGAACGCCGCGCTCAAGGCCTGGCATCTGTTCCACAAGGACCAGCAGTACATCGTCAAGGACGGCGAGGTCGTCATCGTCGACGAGTTCACCGGCCGCCTGATGTACGGCCGCCGCTACTCCGAGGGCATCCATCAGGCGATCGAAGCCAAGGAAGGGCTGCTGGTCCGCAGCGAGGACCAGACGCTCGCGACGATCACGTTCCAGAACTATTTCCGCCTTTATAAGAAGCTCGCCGGCATGACCGGTACCGCGAAGACCGAGGAGCGCGAGTTCCGCGACATCTACGGCCTCAACGTCGTCGTGATGCCGACGAACCAAGCGGTCCAGCGCAAAGACAACGCCGACATCGTCTACCGCACCGAGAACGCGAAGTTCGAGGCGGTCGTCGACGAGATCATCGCCGAGCACGAGAAGGGCCGGCCGGTGCTGGTCGGCACGCGGTCGATCGAGAAATCTGAACGGCTCGCGATGCTGCTGCGCCGGCGCGGTGTCGAGTGCAACGTGCTCAACGCGAAGTACCACGAGCAAGAAGCGCAAATCATCAAAGATGCCGGTGTGTGGGGCGCGGTGACGATCGCCACCAACATGGCCGGCCGCGGCGTCGACATCAAGCTCGGCGAAGGCGTGGCCGCGATCGGCGGACTGCATATCATCGGTACCGAGCGGCACGAGTCGCGGCGGATCGACAACCAGTTGCGCGGCCGCTCCGGCCGCCAGGGCGATCCCGGTTCGACGCGCTTCTACATCGCGCTCGACGACGAACTGATGCGGCTCTTCGGCGCGGAGCGCATCCAGAAGATGATGGACTTCGTGAAGTTCACCGACGAGACGCCGATCGAGGCCGGGATCCTCTCGCGCTCGATCGAGAACGCGCAGTCGAAGGTCGAAAATCACAACTACGAGATCCGCAAACAGGTTCTCGAGTACGACGACGTCATGAACAAGCAGCGCGAGGTGATCTACGCCGAACGCCGCCGGGTACTCGAGGGCCAACCGCTGCGCGACTTCTTCGTGGAAACGCTGCGTACGAAGGTCAGCGATGCGGTCGACAATGGCGCGCCGCCGGAAGAACATCCGAGCGAGTGGGACCTCGAGGCAATCCTCGACGAGCTCCAACTGGTCTTCCCGATCAAGGACCGCATCGCGGTCAGCGATCTCGAACAGCTGGACCGCGACGCGATGAAGGAGCGCCTGGGTGAGCTGGCCATTGGCGCGTACGAAGCAAAAGAGGCGGAAGTCACGCCCGACATCATGCGCATGATCGAGTCGCAGTACATCATGCTGCCGATCATCGACCGCTTATGGGTCGATCATCTCTACATCATGGACGCGCTCAAAGCGGGCATCGGCTTGCGCGGCTACGGTCAGAAAGATCCGCGCGTCGAGTACGAAAAAGAAGCCTACGAAATCTTCGAAGATCTCAAGAGCAACATCGCCGACGAAGCGGTCAAAGCGGTGTTCCTGGTGCGCATCGAGATCGAACCGGAAGCGGCGCCGCAGCCGGTTGCGGTCGGTGCGAACGGCTCAAACGGCTCGGCGACGGCCTTCGAACCGATTCCGACCGGTCAGCTGATCCCGCAGGCCGCGCCGCACATGGATCCGCAGGCCGCGGAACGTTTGCTCGGACCCGCGCCGCGCGCGACGGCCGACAACGTGCGCACGAACCGCGACGACGCGCCGGTTAAAGCTGCCGGCGTCCCCGAAAAAGTCGGCCGCAACGTGCTCTGCCCGTGCGGCTCGGGCAAGAAGTACAAACGCTGCCACGGCGCGGCTGCGTAAGAATGTCAGCTAGGTAAAATACCCGACGACCTGGACCAGCGTTAAGCTCTCCGGTGTTGTGTAGCTGGTTGGCTCGCAGGCGGTGCCCCCCGAACACGGGTACTCCGGAAGCGAAAGCATGTTCGGTGGCGTGACCGTAAGGGGCACATTGGTAAGTACCGTTGCGCCATTGTTGTTGGTCCATCCCACAAAGCCGGTTCCCGAGGCCGCCGGAGCGGCTGCGCCGGCGACGAAGTTCGACGACCAACTTCCGATGAAGAAGTTCGAGCTGTTGCTCGACGTTGCGATCGAATTAACGGTTATCGCAATATTTGGATTATTGGGGGTCACGTCGCCGACGTAACCGCTTAGCTGCAACGTCACGTAAAAGAGCGGCACGAAGTTCGCCGTCGAGAATCCGGGCGGCGGGGTGGTACCGGTGAGGGACGGAAGCCCGCCTGGAGGGGCGAACGAAATCGTACCCGAGTACGTACCGGCCGTGCCGGCGGTGACGACGACACCGAGGCCAATCGAAAACGCGCATCCGCCGATCGCCGGCGTTGCGACCGTACCCACGCCGGCGAGACTGCCGCCGGTGATCGCCGCCGACGTTACGCCGGACGTGTTACATGAGGCGGTCGTAAATGACGACGCTGAGGGCGACGCGCTGGTGGTAACGCTGGGAGTGGCCGGCGTCGCGCCGCCACCCCCGCCGCAAGCTGCTACCGTGATCCCGAGAACGAAGAGCAGCGCGCAAAACGCACCGAGATGGGATCTGGTTGTCTGCATGCTGCCTACTGCAGTGCTTGGAAAACGCGTTCCTTCGTTTTGGCCGCGAACGGCGCGGTCGTAGTAGTATTGCCTACCACCCTCTAGCAAGCGCCGGGTGATATACTCGTCCCGTAGTGATCGAGAAACGACGATCGAAAATGAAAAGGTACACCATGAGGCTCTTCGGGTTGATGCTCGCCGCTTGCATGCTCGCTGTGGCGGCGCCCGCGTTCGCGACCGGAACGGTCCGGATCCAACAGCGCGACGGTTCGGTGAAGACGTATCCGAGCGTGATTCTAAAACTCGACGGCAGCTGGAGCCTCGCGCTCACCTCCGCCGACAAGGTTTCGACGGTCGTTCTCAGCGGCGGGAACTGCACGCCCGCCGGCGATATCGTTCGCTGCAGCGGCGGTAGGCTCTCATTTCATCAAGATGGCCGGAATCACGCCGTGCCGTTCAAGACGGCGACGTTCTACTTCAACCTCACGGATCGACAGCAGCCGCTGTCCTCATCGGCGACCAAGATCGCCCCGAACTCGGTGAGTTTCGCCGTAACGACGGCCAAGGGCACGAGCCTCACGGGAAGCGGAAAGCTGGACCAGGAGCCTGCACGATGAGAGTCTCACCAGCTATTCTCGCCGTCGCGATCGCGATCGCACCATCGGCGGCGCTTGCACGTGGCTTCGCTATGCCCAACGACGTCTCTGGAGGCGCGGTCAACGGTCGCAACGGGGCCGGAGCCTACAATAGAAATACGGGTAACGCGGCGGTCTACAATAAGAACACCGGCACGGCGACGACCTACAATAGGAACGCAAATACGGCGACGCAGTACCACTCGAATACGACGTCCACATACCATCCCAGCGGCGGCGGTTACAACGGCCCCAACTCGGCCGGCGCCTATAATCGAAACACCGGCAACGCCGCGGTCTACAACAAAAACACCGGCACCGCAACGACCTACAACAGAAGCACGAACACGGCCACGCAGTATCACAACTACAGCGGTTACAGCAATTACCGCTATAGCGGTGGCAGATATTACGTGACCAACCCGCGCGGCTACAGCACTTGGGGTTGGCATGGCGGCGTTGTTTGGGCTCCAACGGCGACGTACTGGGGTGGCGGATTCTGGGGAGCGTTCGCCGCGGGCGCGCTCGTCGGCACGGCGATCATTCGAGCGAGCACCCCGTCGTATCCGACGTCGTATGCCGTCGTTCAGAGCAGCCCGGGATTCACGCTGCTCAACAGCTACGGTCTACGGCAAGTCCCTTGCGGGCCGAACCTGGTCGTCATCAACTACTCGGGCAGTGTGATCTGCGCCGCCCCGAACGGCACGGTTGCCCCAGGTAATTACTCCGTGAACCTATCGACGCTCACGATCGTCTCAATGTAAGCTGAGCGGGACGCCATCGCCGCTCACGAGCCCGCGCTCGACGTGAGGAAGCGCGCGCGGGGAAACCAGAAGCGGATGCTGCTTGCAGCGGCCGCCGTGAACGCAACGATCGAGGCGATGCCCAGCGCAGCCGAAGTTGCGGCGTGGGCATGCGCTGTGGCGGCGGCACCGTGCACGTCGAGCGTGGTCGCGAAGGCGGAGAAGACCACCGAGACCGCGGCGGCGCCGCACGTTTGGCCGCCGACGCGGGTCGCGGCCATGATCGCCGACGCGGACGCAGTTTGTTCGCGCGGTGCGGTGGCCATCATCTCGCGGCTGTTCGGCGATTGGAAGAGCCCGAAGCCGAAGCCGCACAGCATGCCGTGCAGCACGATCTGCACCGCGCTCGCATCTGCCGGCAGCAAGGCGTAGAGCGTCAATCCCAATCCGAGCATGCCGGCGCCGAGTGTCGAGAGAATCGCCGCCGGATACCGATCGGAGAGCCGCCCGGCAAAGTTCGCCGTGAGCCCCATCGTGACGGGCCAGGCCGCCATTAGCAAGCCGGAATGCAGCGGTGAAACGCCCATGACGACTTGGAAGAAGAACGGCAGCGTGACGACGGCCAGCGCCGAGGCGGAATAGCAGAATATTCCCGAGAGCGACGCCAGCGCGAACAGCGGCCGCGAGAACAGGTTCACCGCAAACATCGGCTTCTCGAGCCGGCGCTGATGGGCGAGGAACCAGGCGAAGGAGCAGCCGCCGACTACCAGCTCGAGCGCGATCTCCGGCCGCGCCTCGCCGCGCCCGATGCCGTCGATCCCGTGCACGATCAGCGCGAAGCCGAGCGCGCTCGTGATCGCGCTCGGAATGTGGAGGGCGCCGCCGTGCCCGCGTATGGACGGCAGGACGCCGCGACTCAAGATGACGATCGCGATGCCGACCGGAACGTTGATCAGGAAGAGCCACGGCCACGGTGCGATCGCGAGAATCGCGCCGCCGATCGTCGGTCCGGCCGCAACCGACGTGCCGATGACCATCGCGTTGATGCCGAGGGCGCGGCCCAATTGATCGCGCGGAAAGACCGTGCGCAGGATCGCCGACGTCAGCGCCAAGATCGCCGCCGCGCCGATGCCTTGCAGCGCGCGCGCCGCGATGAGTGCCATGATGTTATGCGAGATCGCGCAGCACAGCGAGCCGATGGTGAAGATCGTGATCCCGTACCGCCACACGCGCGCCAGGCCGCGGGATTGGCCGAACGCCGACCAGGTGAAGAGGGACGCGGTCACGGCTAGTTGGAAGCCGCTGACGACCCAAATTGAGATCGCCGGCGTAACGTGCATCTCGCGCCCGATCGTCGGCAGCGCGACGTTCGCGATCGTTCCATCCAGTACGGACATCATCGTCGCTGCCGCGAGCGCGATGTATGCCCTCCGCCGCAGCGCCGGCGGCAGCCCCTCCGTGGGCAGCTCGTCCTCGTTTATCATCCGCTCGTTCCGTTTTGCCACCCGCGACGATTTACATGGCGGCGGCTAGATCAGGAACTCCAAGTGCGGCCACAGCTGGGCCAGCGGCGGCCGGATGTCCCGGCAAAACGCGATGACCTTCCCGTTTTCGAAGCTGCGCGCGTAGGGCGATGCGGTCGTGGCGATGACGCGAAGGGCGGCGCAGTAGGGCCGCAGTTTCGCCGCATCGTTTTGCACGCGCAACACGTTGCGCGGCGTTTGGCCGCGCAGGCCCCAGAGGCCGTACTGATTGTGACCGCTGAGCGCCGGCGGCAGCGCGTACGCCGGACCGTATACGTCGAGTGCGGCCGCTTCGCCGTAGTTGTCGACGAGAATCGATGTCGCAGCGCGGTCGGCCGGAGCGAGCGTCGCGTACGCGGCGGCGACCTCGCGCACGAAATCGTGCCAGCCGAGCATGTCGGCGAAGGTTGAGGGCATCACGTCGCCTTTGTCGGAGCGCTCTTGCTGTTGCGGCGCGACGTGCAGCGCGCGTTCGTACGACACGAGCGCGGCGGGCGCCAGAATCGGCAGCGCGAGCGGCGCCATGACCGCGGCCACGGCGACGATCGCCGCCGGCCACGCGACGCGAATCGCCGTCACGCGAATCAGCCGTTCGGCGGCGACCGCTCCGATCGCGAAGAGCGCCGGATACGCCGGTGCGAGATAGTAATCTTTTCCATTCGCGGCGATCGTCGCGGCGGCCACCATGACGTAGGCGATCGTAACGAAACGCAACGCGCGCAGCCCGCGCATCGCGAACGGCGCGATCAACCCCGCGATCCACAGCGGCGCCGCGAGCGGGTTCAATACGGCGATTTGGTTGACGATGTATGCAAGCGGCACGACCGCGGAATCTTTCAGGCCCGCGTTGCGGATGAGCGTGACGAATGGCCAACCGTGCAGCGCTTGCCAGATGACCGACGGTACGGCGATCAGCGTCGCCAGCGCGATTCCGAGCCACAGTTCGCGGCGCGCCAACAGCCCACGCTGCGGCGTTAGGGCGAGACCGATCGCCAGCGCTACGAGCCACAGCGGCAGGGCGTACTTCGCTTCCATCGCGAGGCCCGCGACGGCGCCCGCGATCAACAGCGCGCGCCGGTCGTCGAGCACGGCGGCGCGCGCGATCCCATAGGCCACGGCCGTCCACGCCAGCGGTTCGAACGTCGTCGTGTTGAACGTCGCGGTCAAGCCGAGCAGAATGGGTGCCGTCGCGGCGGCGATCCCGGCCAGCCACGCCGCGAAGGTGCGGCCGCCCAGCAATCGCACGAACGCGACGACGAGCCACACGAGAGCGGCTGCGGCGAGGGCACTGGGCAGGCGAACGAGCCACGTTTGTGCGCCGAGCGCGTACGTCCCGGCCGCCAACAAGGGCACGAGCGGCGGCTGGTCCGCGTACCCGAATGCCGGGTGGCGTCCGCAGACGATGAAATACAGTTCGTCACGGAAGAGGTCGTAGCGGTTCGCAACCGCCAGATGCACGGCGAGCGTCATAGCTGCGAGCACGAGCGCGACGCGGTCCCTCATTACGGGGCGTATACGCCGCATCGTGCCGGTTTCACTAGCCACCTGGATTGGAAATAGTACTCCTATGGATCTCACCAAAGAATTTCCGCGTAGCCCCAATGACATGCTGGCCGGCATCGTCTCGTTGCCGCGCATGATCGACAAAACGCAGGCCGACGCCGAAGGCACGCTCGGCGAGTACGACGTCGACTGCCCGCACGACAAACCGGTACTCGCGTTTCTCGGCGTCGATTACCCGGCGTTCAAGGCCAAGCTCGGGGAACTCAAGTTCAACACGAAGGCCGTCGAAGCGTGGGTCAAGCCGCTGGTCGACAAGCACTCGCCGGCGGAGATCGCCGCGTTCAACGAGTCGCGGCGTACCTGGAAACCGGACGGTCACTCGCAGCAGTATTTCGATAAGATGCGCGCGGAGATCGCGCCGAATCGCCCCGACGTGACGACCTGGTTCAAACTGCTGGATCTGGACGAGAAGCGGGCCGCTTAACCGCTTCTTAGCAACCCCTGAGCCTGCTCACAGACCCGGCCCAGCAAGCGCTCGTATACCGGAGCGATGAAGCATTGCTTGGTATTCGTGTTCCTGGTTGCCCTGTGCAGTTGCGGCGGTGGCGCATCCGGCGCCGCGCCGAGCGCGGTTCCGTCGGCCACGGCGAGTCCCGGCTCGCCGGCCGGCAATGCCGTCACCGCCTCGACGTATACGTGTCCGGTCGCGACAACATCATCCGGCACGCTGAATTGCGCTGCATTGCCGTTAGGCGACTCGCACTACAGCACGTCGGCGCCGGCTGTCGGCACCGTGTACGTATGTGCGGTCCCGAACGGTCAGGCACCGTCGGGCACCGGTCCGTGGATCAACACCGCGCAAGGGACGTGGGACGCGCTCACCAAGGAGATCGTTTCGGGCAGCGTGAGTTGGTCCGGAACGTTCAGCGCGGTGCAGAGCGGTTCGTCATTAGCGCTTACCGGTAACGGTTTGCCGCTCGCGCCGGTGACGACCGGAACGTTCCCGATCGCCTCAACCGATGCGGTGTACCAATACGACGGCAACCCGAACTCCATCGCGAGCCAGACGATCAACTACGCGCTGCCGTACAATCCGAGCCCGGCGGCGTCGCCCGGATGTTTGGGGCAAGGCCGCATCGGGATGGCGCTCGACGGCGTGTCGGTATTCAATGCGTTCGATGCGATCGGCCACGACGCGGTCGCGCGCGAAGGTCAGGACATCTGTCACGGCC
>DASYOE010000189.1:0-2302 GCA_036008105.1 Candidatus Lustribacter sp.
TCCAAGATCAACCCGCTGCAGCCGGTTGAGATCGTGATCGATCACTCGGTGCAGGTCGACGTCTTCGGTACCGCCGATGCGCTCGAGGAAAATGCGAAGCTCGAGTTCGAGCGCAACGGCGAGCGCTATGGCTTCCTCAAATGGGGACAGAACGCGCTGGCTGATTTCCGCGCCGTGCCGCCCGATACCGGGATCGTGCATCAAGTGAACATCGAGTATCTGGCGCGCAT
This sequence comes from Candidatus Lustribacter sp., assembly GCA_036008105.1. Taxonomy (GTDB): domain Bacteria; phylum Vulcanimicrobiota; class Vulcanimicrobiia; order Vulcanimicrobiales; family Vulcanimicrobiaceae; genus Lustribacter. The sequence goes on from DASYOE010000189.1 coordinate 231, forward strand.
CGTTTTCGGTGCCGGCGGCGCCGGTGAAGCGCATCCGACCGAAGCGTCGCCGCTGGCGTATCCGGATTCGGTCGTCGGCACCGATTCGCACACGCCGATGGCCAACGGCGTCGGCGTTCTGGCGTGGGGCGTCGGCGGCATCGAGGCTGAGGCCGCGATGCTCGGTCAGCCGGTCACGATGCTGATTCCCGAAGTGATCGGGTTCCGGCTGATCGGAAAATTGCGCGAAGGCATCACCGCCACCGACCTCGTGCTGCAGATCACGCAGATGCTGCGCAAGAAGGGCGTGGTCGGAAAATTCGTCGAGTTCTACGGTCAAGGGCTCTCGAATTTGCCGGTTGCCGTGCGGACGACGATCGGCAACATGTCGCCGGAATACGGTTCGACGATTTCGATCTTCCCGATCGACGCGCAAACGCTGACGTATCTCCGCCTCACCGGCCGCAGTGAAGAACAGATCGCCCTGGTCGAAGCGTACGCCAAAGCGCAGGGCATGTTCCGCACGGATGCATCGCCCGAGCCGCGCTTCACCGACACGCTCGAACTCGACCTCTCGATCGTCGAACCCAATCTCTCCGGCCCGCGCCTGCCGCAGCAACGCGTGCCGTTGCGCGACGGCGGCAAGTCGTTCGAAGCCGCGCTCAAGGAATGGCGCAAGGCGAGCAACGTCCCCTCGCCGGCGGTGGCGCGACTCGAAAACGAAGGCGGCGGTGGAACGGCCGTGGCGGCGGAAGTCGCGCTCGAAGAACACTCGCCCTCCACGGGTCGCGCCGATAAGCTGCGCGACGGTTCGGTCGTGATCGCCGCGATCACGTCGTGCACGAATACGTCGAACCCGGCCGTGTTGATCGGCGCCGGGTTGCTGGCGAAAAAAGCCGTCGAAAAAGGCCTCAAGCGCAAGCCGTGGGTGAAGACCTCGCTCGCGCCGGGCTCGAAAGTGGTAACGGATTATCTGCTGAAGGCGGGCTTGACGCCCTACCTCGATGCGCTCGGTTTCAACCTCGTCGGGTACGGCTGCACGACGTGCATCGGGAACAGCGGACCGCTGCCCGACGACGTCGCCGAAAAGGTCACCGCCGACGAACTGATCGTCGCCGCGGTGCTGTCGGGCAACCGGAACTTCGATGGCCGGATCCATCCGCAGGTTCAAGCGAACTACATCGCGTCGCCGCCGCTCGTCGTCGCGTACGCACTCGTGGGCTGCATGGACATCGATCTGACGACGGAACCGCTCGGCAAGGACAAGTCGGGCCAGGACGTCTTCCTCAAGGACGTGTGGCCGACCGATGCCGAGATCGAGGCGGTCACCGCCACGTCGGTCACCGGTGCACTCTTCCGCGAGCGATATGCCGACGTGTTCGCGGGCGACGCTCGCTGGCGCGAGATGCCGGCGCCGTCGGGCGAGCGCTTTGCGTGGGATCCGAAGAGCGAGTACATCAAACGGCCGCCGTACTTCGACGGCATGCCGAAGGAGCCGGCGGCGCTGCGGGACATCACCGGCGCGCGGGCGCTGGCGGTGCTCGGCGACTCGGTAACCACCGATCACATTTCGCCGGCCGGCAACATCTCGCGCACGTCGCCGGCCGCGAAGTATCTGCTCGCGCACGGCGTGCAGATCGACGACTTCAACTCGTACGGCGCGCGGCGCGGCAATCACGAGGTAATGGTGCGCGGCACGTTCGCCAACACGCGTTTGCAAAACGAGCTGGTACCGGGCATCAAGGGCGGCATGACGCGCTTCTTGCCGACCGGCGAGCAGATGTCGATCTTCGATGCGTCGGAACTCTACCGCAAGGCCGGCACGCCGCTCATCATCCTGGCGGGCAAAGAGTACGGTTCGGGCTCGTCGCGCGACTGGGCGGCGAAGGGGCCGAAGCTCCTCGGGATACGCGCGGTCATCGCGGAGAGCTACGAGCGCATCCACCGCTCGAACCTGGTGGGCATGGGGATCCTGCCGCTGGAGTACGCGCCGGGCGAGAACGCGAGCACGCACGGCCTGACCGGCGAGGAGACGTTCTCCATCGAGGGCCTCGCGGACGCGCTCACGAAGCGCAAGGTGGTCGTGCGCGCGA
>DASYOE010000190.1:0-10384 GCA_036008105.1 Candidatus Lustribacter sp.
AAACGATCGTCTTGTATCCGCTGCGCGCGCTGGCCAACGATCAGTACGAAGCGCTGATTCGACGGCTCGAGCCGCTGGGGGTCCGTATCTTCCGCGCCAACGGCGCGATCGACGCCGCCGAACGGGCGGCGCTGATGGACGTGCTGGAAACGGGCGCCTGGGACATCGTATGCACGACGCCCGAGTTCATGCACTTCCATGCCGACCGCTTCACGCACGACCGCAGCCGGCCGGCGATGCTCGTCGTCGACGAGGCGCACCACTTGATCGAAAGCACGCACCGTCCGGCCTACGGCCGCATCGGCGACCTGGTACGCAAGCTCGGCTCGCCGCAAGTCTTGGCCCTCACCGCGACGGCGGGCGATGACGTGTTTGCCGGCATCCGGCGCGAGCTGGCGATTGAGGCGTGGGTCATCGATCCCACGATTCGCGAGAACCTGAACGTCGTCGAAGCGCGCGGCGTGACCAACAAGGTCGACTACATCCGCCGCAACGTCGATCCCGAAGGCAAAGCACTCGTCTACTGCAATTCGCGCACCGAGACAATGAAGGTCGCCGAGAAGCTGCGCGTAGCGCTCGGCGACACGGTCGCGTTCTATCATGCCGGCGTCGGGTCGGCGGACCGGCTGCAAGTCGAGCAACACTTTCGGGCGGGGACGATCCGCGTCGTCGTCGCCACGACGGCGTTCGGCGAAGGCATCGACCTGCCCGACGTGCGCGACGTGTTCCTCTACCACCTCAACTTCGACCTGACCGAGTTCAACCAGCAATCCGGGCGTGCCGGCCGCGACGGCCACGAGGCTCGCATCCACCTGCTCTTCGGCGAACGCGACCGGAGCCTGAACGACTTCATCCTCGAACGTGACGCGCCGCCGTTGCACACGCTGCGCAACATCTATCGCGGCGTCAAAGGCATCGCGAGCGCGGGCATCCTACGCATGACGAACGCCGACATCGCGGCGACCGCCGACCTGGGTGACAAGGTGACGGATCGGACGATCGGCGCCGCGCTGCGCATCTTCCTCGACGCCGGTTTGCTCGAACTCGGCGAAGATGACGAAGGGCGCTACGCGCGCTTCCTCGAGGTCAAAGAAAAAATCGACCTCACCCAAAACGAACGATTCGCTGAGGGTGAGGCCGATCGTGAGGCTTTCGAGCGGTTTTGTGCCTTGGCGCTAACGGCTCAACCGGGTGTACTTCAAACGATCATCAACCGCCCGATCTACCCGGGGAACGTTGCGCTGCTGCACTGATCAGTGGTTATAGACCGTAAGTCCGAGGGCCGCACCGGCGCTTTGCGGCACGAAGACATGGTCGTTCACGCCTTCGACCGCGACCGAGTGCGCGCCGGTCGATGTTGGAACTTTGGAGATGAGATTGCCGTTCACGTCGGTCACGACGAGCTGTGCGTTCCCGGTATCCGCCGCGTAGAAGCGGTTCGTACCGGAGCTGTACCAGACTTCGTCGGGTGCCGGACCCATGTATTGGTTCACCACCTTGAACGTGGTGACGTTGATCAACGTCAAGCTCCCCGAGCATCCGAGCATGGCATTTTCGTTCGGGCCGAGTGCGAAGCCGGACGGTCCGCACGCGACGGGAATCCCGACCTCGGTCGCCGTGAACGCCTTCGGATCGAAGACCATGATCGCGCCGTTAGGGTTAACGGTCGTCGACGGAATGGCTTCGAGGAATTTCCCCTGCGTCGGGTCGTAGAACGGCTGTTCGGCCCCGCCGTTGGCGTCGAGGAGCGGGAATTGATGCAGGATCGTGTACGGAGCCGTCCCCTGGAACATCGTTACGAACGCCGGACAGGCGTTGTCGTTCGCTGCTAAGATTATGTTGTCGACCGGATCGTAGGCCATCTCGTCGACGCGGTAGTTGCCGGCGCCGACCGTCGGCGCGCCGGTAGCCGCCGCCGGTCCCGGGCAGATATTGGGCCCGAGGGGCGCCCCCGTGTATGGGTTGGGCACGGGAATCGATGCCACCACCGCGCCGCTGATGCTGGTCACGCTGACGATCTTGAGCGTGCTGTTCCCGTCGCCGGCTGCCACAAGGCCGTTGCCGATCGGAACATCACCGTTGGGGCCGCCGTTCGGTGAGCGGGCGAACCCGGCGACGGTCGATCCGAGGCCTTGGAACGCGCCGCCGCCGGCCGTGCCGAGGTACTGCCCGTAGGGCGGCGTCAACGTGGCGACGACATCGACGCCATTGGTAATTTTGTCGGCCAGATAGTACTGGTGGACCGATTCGTCGACGAAGCCGATGTCAAACGAGAAGGTCCCCTTCGAGGGGGGCACGCCCGGTATGGCCAGCGTTGTCTCGTAGGAGTAGACGTTCGAGGGCAAATTGACCGAGGTCCCGGGTGCAACGGATCCGCCGGTGCTCGACGTGCCGTTGTTGCTGCAGGCGGCCAAGGCCACCATAAAGCCCAGCAAGAGTACTAACTTCCCCTTCGCGAGGGGAGACGGGAAGGACATATTTTTTCCTCCGAGAGATGAGCAAACACCCTGGTTGCCAGTCGTTTCCCAGGATGCTTGCCAGCTTTGTTGCCAGCGTATCGGTAAGACCTCTTTTCCTCCAGGAAGGCAAACGAGGGCCTGCTAGCCGGGATGACGGCGTAGCAAAGTCGCTGAACTTCTGGCAGTGCCTATCCGTCTTGCCCTGCTGGATGACTATCAAAACGTCGCCCGACACTACGCGGACTGGGACCGTCTGGCCGGAAGGGCGGAGATAACCGTCTTCGCCGACCACCTCGCCGACGAGGATGCGCTGGTCGCGCGACTGGCGCCGTTCGCGGCCGTCGCGATCATGCGCGAGCGGACCCCGTTCCCGCGCCGGGTGCTCGAGCGTCTGCCGAATCTGAAACTTATTACCACCAGCGGCATGTGGAACGCGTCGGTCGACCTTGCGGCTTGCGAGGAACGCGGCATCGTCGTGAGCGGCACCCAGGCCGGCGGCGGCGCCACCGCCCAGGTGACCTGGGCCTTGATCTTCGCGCTCGCGCAGCAGATCACGGTCGTCGACCGCGACGTGCGCGAAGGCCGCTGGCAGACGGGGATCGGCGACGAGCTCGCCGGCAAGACGCTGGGCCTGATCGGATTGGGCCGCGTGGGCGCGAAAGTCGCGCAAGCTGCACCGGCGTTCGATATGAAGGTGATCGCCTGGAGCGCGAACCTCACGGACGAACGCGCAGCCGCGGCCGGTGCGCGGCGCGTCGAGCGCGACGAACTGTTGGCGCAAGCCGACTTCGTCAGCATCCATCTTGTGTTGAGCGAACGCACGCGCCACTTGCTCGCAGCTCGCGAACTCGCGCTGATGAAACCAACGGCGTTCTTGATCAACACCTCGCGCGGGCCGATCGTTGACGAAGCGGCCCTCATCGACACGCTGCGGGCACAACGCATCGCGGGCGCGGGACTCGACGTATTCGACGTCGAGCCATTGCCGCTCCATCACCCGCTGCGTACGCTGCCGAACACCGTGCTCACACCGCACATCGGGTACATCTCCAAAGCGAGCTACACGGTCTTCTACGGTCAGATGCTCGAAGACGTCGAGGCTTGGCTCGACGGAGCGCCGATTCGCCGCATTCTGAGCGGCGTTGTTCCCGATAAGCTCGCCCACGCACCCAAGCCGTGATCGATCTCGCTGCGATCGACGCGATCGACGTTCACGTTCACGCCTGGGCGCCCGGCGCTGCCGACGACGATCCGATGCTTCTGCAAGCCGCGAAGTACTTCGGCGACGTGCAGGCGCCGCAGAGCCTCGACGAGATGGCCGATTACTATCGCTCGCGGCGCATGGCGTGCGTGGTTTTCACGGTCGACGCCAAGAGCCAATCGCACGCCCACGTCAGCAACGACGAGGTGCTCGCGTTCGCCGAACGCCACGCCGACGTCGTCATTCCGTTCGTGAGCGTCGACCCGACGCGTGGTACGGCCGGAGTGCGCGAAGCGGAGCGTTTGATCGAAACGGGCAAGGTGCGCGGCTTCAAGCTGCATCCGCAGACCCAGGCGTTTTTTGCCAACGACCCCGCGATCTACCCGTTCTACGAAGTGATCGAGGCGGCGAAGTTACCGATCATCGTGCACACCGGTCACAGCGGGATGGGCACCGGCATGCGCGGCGGCGGCGGAATTCGCCTGAAGTACGGCAACCCGATGCTGCTCGACGACGTCGCCGTCGACTTCCCGGACATGCCGATCATCCTCGCGCACCCGTCGTTCCCGTGGCAAGACGAAGCGCTGTCGGTGTGTTTGCACAAGCCGCAAGTGTACATCGATCTCTCGGGCTGGTCGCCCAAGTACTTTCCGCCCAACTTGATTCAGTACGCCAACACGCAGCTCAAGCACAAAGTGCTCTTCGGTTCGGATTACCCGGTGCTCACGCCCGATCGCTGGATGCGCGATTTCGCGGAGCTTCCGATCAAGGACGAGGTGCGGCCGCTGATCCTCAAGGAGAACGCGGCGCGCCTGTTCGGGTTAGGGTAAGCGCAGCGCGCCGTCGAGGCGGATCGTTTCGCCGTTGAGCGCGGGGTTCTCGACGATGGCCAGCGCAAGCTGCGCGAACTCTTCGGGCTTACCGAGACGGGACGGGAACGGGATCGTGCCGGCCAGCTTTTGCGCCGCTTCCGGCGGCAGCCCCTCGAGTAACGGCGTCTCGAAGAAGCCCGGCGCGATCGCCATCACGCGGATGCCGAAGCGGGCCAGCTCGCGCGCGGCCGGCAGCACCAGCGCCACGATGCCGCCCTTCGCCGCGGCGTAGGCGGCTTGGCCGAGTTGTCCCTCGTATGCCGCGATCGATGCGGTCGCCACGAACACGCCGCGCTCCTCGCCAACCGGTTCGGTCAGCGACATCGCATGCGCGGCCAAGCGCAACACGTTGAACGTCCCGAACAGATTGACGCCGACGGTGTGCTCGAACGTCTGTTGCGCGAGCGGACCGTCGCGCCCGACGATCCGCCCGGCGGTCGCGATTCCGGCGCAGTGGATCGCGACGCGCAGCGGGCCATGCGTTTGGCGCGACCGCTCCAATGCGGCGGACACCGCATCCTCATCGGTGACGTCGCAGGCCACGGCCAAGCCGCCGATCTCACCGGCGACGGCCTGCGCCCCGGCGGCGTTGCGGTCGAGCACCACGACGCGGGCGCCGCGCGCGGCGAGCAATCGCGCCGTTGCCGCACCGAGTCCGGAGGCGCCGCCGGTGACGACGGCGGCACGGTCGCGAACGTCCATCAGCCGAGCGCGATCACGGCCGGATGGTCGAGCGAACTGTACAACTGCTCGACGAACGCGCGGCGCTGCTCGCGAATGACCGCGTTGTTGAGCGAGCCCTTGTCGGTGATCTCGCCGGCGTCGATCGACGGCGGCCGGTCGAGAAAGATGGCCCGTCGTACGTGCGTCGAGCTGCCCGGATGTGCCGCGGCAAACGCTTCGAGACGGGCGAGCAGGTTCGCGCGCACCGACGCGTCGTCCACAGCGACGCCCGCATCGGGGATCATGAGGATCGCGAGGTAGTCCTGATCTTGCCCGCAGATCACGAGATCGCGCACCATCGGCGCCAACTGCGCGAGCAACGCGATGCGGAGCGGGCCGACGCTGACCCACGTGCCGGTAGCGAGCTTGAAATCCTCGCCGATCCGCCCGTCGAAGACGAAGCCTGCACTGAAGTCGTCCGGATCGAGCGGCTTGAGCGCATCGCCCATCTTGTAGTAGCCGTCCTCATCGAACGCGGCGCGGGTGAGATCGTCGCGGTGCAGGTAGCCCGGGGTGATGCTGGGTCCGCGTAGGCGCATCTCGAGCTTCGCGCCGGCCGGCACGAGCTTCATCTCGATTCCGGGCAACGGCACGCCGATGTTGCCGCTGACGTCCGAGTACCAGTTCGCAAACGTTGCCGACGGTGCCGTTTCGGTCGAGCCGAGGCCGCTGGTCATCATGATCTCTTCGCCGCATTCGCGGATCGCGAGGCGGCGCATGTGTTCGAACACGGGGCCGGAAAGCGCGGCACCCGCATACCACATCATCTTGAGCCGCGCAAAAAACGTGCGGCGAAGGTCGGCATCCTCGTCGAGCACGCCGGCCAGCTCTTCGTACCCGCGCGGCACGTTGAAGTAGACCGTGGGCGAGACATCGCGCAGGTTACGCAGGGATTTGGCAAATTCGACCGGCGTCGGCTTGCCGTCATCGATGTAGAGCGTGCCGCCGTTGTGGAGCACCATGTTGAAGACCTGATTCGAACCGGCGGTGTGGTTCCACGGCGACCAGTCGAGCATCACCAGCTCTTCAGCGAAGAACGGAAACGCCTGCACGTTCATCTGCTGGTTGGCGCACAGCATGCGCTGGGTGTTGATGACCCCTTTCGGCAAGCCGGTCGAGCCGGACGTGAAGAGGATCTTCGCGACCGTGTCGTTGGTGACGCGCGCGTTCGCCGTCTCGACCGCGGCCGTCGGCGGCTTCTCGAGCAGGCGCTCGAAGCGTTCGCTCACGCGTCCTTCAAGCGTGCCTTCCGACAGCACGATCTTCATTTCGGCCGCAACAGCGTCCGTTGCGAACGCGCGGGCAAAGCGGGCGCCGTCGCGCGCGTACACGAGCGCCGGGCCGAAGGTCGAGAGCACGTGACGCAGTTTCGCGAAGTCGGTTGAAAGGAGCGAATACGGCGGCGAAACCGGGACGTACGGGATACCCGCATACTGTGCCCCGAGCGCGAGCAGCGCGTGATCGATGCCGTTCTCGGAGAGAATTGCCACGCCGGCTTCCGCCGTGCAGCCCCGATCGAGCAATGCTTGCGCGACGCGGCGCGTGGCGTCGAGTGCGGCGCCGTAGGTCAAAGCACTCCAACCGCTACCGTCGCGCTCGGCGAGAAACACCGTCTGCGGCCGCTCCGCGGCCCAATGCGCGAGCCGGTCGGTCATCGTGCGCGCATACGGACCGAGCACGTGCGGCGAGCGGACGGCGAACCCGCCGCCGGCCAGCGCTGCGACGTCGAGATCGTGCGGGCCGAGGTTGACCGCGCGTTGCCGCACGACGGTCACGGCGACGCGCTCACTTCACCTTGGCGCCGCGCCCGGCGAGAAACGCCGCGATGCGTTCTTGAGCGGCCGGATCGCCGGCAGCCATCGCTGCCATCAAGCCTTCGAGCACGAACCCCGCGGCCGGGTCGGCTTCAGCATTGCGCGGGATCGCCTGCAAGATGCCGTAGACGCTGAGCGGCGGGATCGTGGCGATGTGTTTCGCCAAGGCGCGCGCGCGCCTTTCGGCGGCGCCCGCTTCGACCAGATACTGGCTTACGCCGATTGCGTGACCTTCCTCGGCGCTGTAGATGCGGCCGGTAAGCATCAAGTCCATCATGCGATGCGCGCCGATCAGCCGCGAGATGCGCACCGAGCCGCCGCCGCCGACGAATATGCCGCGCTGCGCTTCGGGGAGCGCGTAGTACGCGGTGGCGTCGGCAACGCGAATGTGCGTTGCGGCCGCGAGTTCGAATCCGCCGCCGATCACCGCACCGTGCAGTGCCGCAACGACCGGAACGCGGCCGTACTGGATCCGCGCGAACGCATCGTACCACAGCTGCGAGCGCTGCACCGACGCCAGCGGCGTCGACTGCACGAGGGATGAGAGATCGATGCCGGCCGAAAAATGCTCGCCGCGCGCGGTCAAGACGACCGCGCGCACGTCGTCGGGAAGGGTTGCGAAGAGCGAGTCGATGCCGCGAACCGTGTCGTCGTCGAGCGCGTTGCGTTTGGCGGTGCGTGACAGGTACACGACCGCGATGTCGCCGTCGCGTTCGAACTCGAGTGAGGAGGGAAGAACGTCTGCCATCCTACGGCCTCATCCCGCCGAGCGTGTCTTGCAGCGGGGCGGTTTCCAGGCGGATGAAGCCGCGCTTGCCGTTGTCGAGATCGACGATCGTGAACACCGTCGCGGCGAATAGCAGACAGAAGATGATCGAGAGTACGAAGTTGGGCGATTTCACGCGGCCGAAGGTGACGCCGAGCAGCAACGAGCCGGCCACGGTGCAGAAGAGGTCGAGGCCGATGATGGCCGCCGGAACGTGATTGTCGAGCGCCGCCGCTTGCTGTTCGGCGACCTCGTTCAACTCGAGGGTATCCGCCGCCAACGCGCTGGTCAGGTTGTTGCGCGGGTCGCGGAGCGCAGCCCGATTGGCAATCGCCCACAAGTTCGCCCACAGCGCTTGGCTGTGCTCGCGAGTCTGATCTTCCTCGGCCGCGTTCGTGACGAAGTCGTACAGGTCCAGCCGCGCTTCGACGTAATCGTGAAGCCCGCGGCGGAACGGGGCGCGTTCCGCAGTCGGAAGAAAATCCGCCCGCGAATACGTGCGGCTCGCAACGGCGCCTTCATCGACGACGAGCGCGCGGCGAGCTTCGTAGCGCTCGGACGCGAAGGCGAACGAAAAGCCCAAGATCAGGGCGATCAAGCCGAAGATAGCGGCCTGACCCAGGCCGAACGCCGCCTCGGCGGGCTCGTCGTCGTGCTTGTCTTTCCGTAGCCGGATGGTCAGGACGTACGCCAACGCCAAGACCGCCAGCGAGATCGGAAAGAGCATTAGAAACGCGATCACCTGGAGCATTGCCCTAGGCTACGCGAGAGCAAAGAGGATGCCTCCACCGGGCGGAAGAGGCGGATATGGCTTCATATCGGATGTCGCGTTCGTCGGCCCTTGCGACCATCGGCGCAGCGGCGTCCGTTCTCGGGTCGCCGCACGGAGCGCGGGCGCAGACGGCGTCCGCGACGGACATCAGCATCGGCGTCGTGCTGGCCGAGCCGTACATGGAGCCGTACTACGCGGACAGCCTCGGCTTCTTTAAACGTGCGGGCCTCAACCCGAACATTCAGGTCTTTCCGAACGCGTCGATCACACTGCAGGCCGTCGTCGGCAACGCGCTCGCCATTGGAACGGCAAATCTCATTCAGCTCGCGAGCGCGTTCAACCGGGGCGTCGACGTCACGATCGTGGCCGCGGGCGGCATGTTCACGTCGGACCAGACGACAATTCCGCTCTGCGTGTCAAAGAACAGCCCGATCCAGAGTGCGAAAGATCTCGAAGGGCAGACGGTGAGCGTTACCAACTTGGCGGGAACCGAAGGAATCGCGGTTTCGGAGTGGCTCAAGGCGGGCGGCGCCGACCCGCAGCGAGTGAAGATCTTCGAGATTCCGTTCGCTCAGGTGGCTCCCGCGCTAGCCCGGGGCACGGTTGCCGCCGGACTGCTCGGCGAGCCGTTTACCAGCGAATACGCGGCCGACGTGCGGGCGATCGGCTACCCGTACGCGGCAATCGCGCCGGCGTTCTATACCGGCGTTTGGGTGGCGCGGCGAGCGTACCTCGCGGCGCACGGGCCCGTCGCACGGAAACTCGTCGCCACGTTGTATGCGACGGCCGGCTGGGCCAACACGCACAAGGCCGACGCGGCCGCGCTCTTCGCCAAGATGTCGAAGCGCGACCTGAGCGGTCTCCTCAGCCAGACGCGCATCCCGTTCGGAACGTCGCTCGACGTGCGTTACGCGCAGCCGTTGCTCGACAAAGCATTCGCGTACAAACTGCTCGACCGCCCGGTGAACGCGAAAGACCTGTTCTGGACTTAGACGACCGCCACGGTTTTCAGATCGTCGAGCATCGCAAACGCTAGTTCCTCGGAGGCATGCGCCACGGCCGGGTGATACCCGCTCGAGTCCTCGCGCGCGAAACCGTGCCCGGCACCCTCGTGCATGACGATCTCGCCGCGCTTGCCTTCGAGCGCGCGCCGGATCCGCTCGACGTCGGCGGCCGAAACGAGATCGTCCTGGGCGGCGAAGTGGAAGCTGAACGGCTTGCTCACGCGCGGCGCTTCGTCGAGGTAGTTCTGGATGCTCGTCCCATGGTATGACACCCCGGCATCGGCGTCGAGGCGCGTGAGACCGAGGAACGCGTGCTGTCCACCGAAGCAGAACCCCACCACGGCGAATTTTCCATTCCATTCCGGCCGCGCCGCCAGCGCATCCCGCGTCGCGCGCAGGTCTTCCATGCCGGGGTCGATCGCGTACGCGTCGAGCCGGGCTTGCGCGTCCGCGCGCCGGTTGCTTTCGAGCGGCCCGGGCTGCGTGCGCCAGAAAACGTCGGGGGCGATCACGATGAAGCCGCGCGCCGCGTAGCGATCCAACGTTTTGATAAAACCTTTGGTGAGGCCGTAGATCGAAGACACGACGATCAGCGCGGGCGCCGGGCGTTCATCGGGCAGCGCGAGGAAAGCATCGAACGAACCGCCGCCGGGAGCGGCGACGGCGATCATCTCCGCCATGCGCTCACAGCATCCGGGTGGGCATGTTCATCGTGCGCCACATGTGCGCGACCGGCGAGTCGTCGAACCCCAAGCCTTCGGGGGGCGTGCGGA
>DASYOE010000191.1:0-2819 GCA_036008105.1 Candidatus Lustribacter sp.
TTTTTGCCAGCGAGGATGTGGGCTTGGCCGACTCGCAGGCACTGCTCGTCGCGATGGCGGCGCAGCAGAGCGTCCACTTCGTCGGTATGCCCGAAGGCTTTTTCCCGCTCGCGCACGCGACGCTGTATCTTGCCACGGCACCGAAGAGCCGCACGGTCGGCGACGCGTACGGCGCGGCGCTGGCGGACGTCGAGTCGACCCGCAACGATCCGGTGCCGATGCATTTGCGCAACGCACCGACGCGCTTGATGAAGCATCTCGGTTACGGCAGCGGCGGCGGGTCCAATCTCCCCGATGCGATCGAGAACCGCCGGTACTTCAAACCGGACGAAGAGCGCGCGGCGAGCGACGAGGATCCGTTCCCCGAATGAGCGCTAACATCTACTTGGACAACGCCGCGACCACCGCCGTGCGCGCCGAGGTCATCGAGGCCATGGTGCCGGTGCTGGCCGGCGGCTACAATCCGAGTTCCATCCACGCGCACGGCCGCGCGGCGCGCGGCACGCTCGACGCCGCGCGCGCCGATGTGGCGCGCGTGCTCGGTGCGGCGGCGCGTGAGATCGTCTTCACCGGCAGCGGCACCGAGGCCGACGTCCTGGCCATCGTGGGCGCGGCGAAAGCGCGCGCGGCCGACGGTAAGCACGTCATCACGTCGGCGTTCGAACACCACGCCGTGCTGCATGCGTTCGACGTGCTCGAAGCCGAGGGTTGGAACGTCACGCGGTTACCGGTGGGCGCGAACGGCCTCGTCGACCCGCAAGCGGTCGCGGCCGCGCTGCGCCCCGGAACGACGCTCGTGTCGATCATGCTCGCGAACAACGAGATCGGCACGGTCCAGCCGCTGGCGGAGATCGCCGCGCTGGCGCGCGCCGCCGGAGCGCTCGTGCACACCGATGCGGTGGCGACGGCCGGCTACCTCGCGCTCGATCTGCGCCGGCTCGACGTCGACCTGCTCTCGCTCTCGGCCCACAAGTTCAACGGTCCCAAAGGGGTCGGGGTGCTGTTCGTCCGCCGCGGCACGCCGCTGACGGCTCAGATGGTAGGTGGCGGTCAGGAGCACGGGCTCCGCTCGGGAACAGAAAACCTCGCCGGGGTCACCGGCTTCGCCCGGGCGCTGGTGCTCGCCGATGCCGAGCGGGCCGAGACGGTCTCTCGCGTCGCGGAACTGCGCGACCGGCTGGCGGCGGCGATCGCGGCGCGCGTCCCGGGCACCCTGGTTTTGGGCGCGTCTGCCCCCCGGGTCCCCCACATTCTGAGCCTAGGGTTCCCCGATCTGCCCTCGGACGCACTGCTGATGGCGCTCGATCTGGAGGGCGTTTCAGCGTCGGCGGGAAGCGCGTGTGCTGCCGGGTCCTTGGAACCGAGCCACGTCGTCGCCGCCTTGGGTGTCGCACCCGAGTACGCCACCGGCGTGTTGCGGTTCTCTCTGGGACGGTCGACCACGGTGGCCGACATCGATGGCGCGGCGGCGGTTGTGGGCCGAGTCGTCGCGCGGATGCAAACGGCCGACGTGTAGGAAACGGCGTTCAAGGGTACTTGCGCTGCGTGGCTCTAGCGAGCATTCGGAGGAGTTTTGGCAACCTCAGAGATCGATTGGCCGCACCTGATTTTCAGTGTCGGTGCGGGTCTCGGCGTTCTCCTGATCGGGATCGGCGTGCTCGTTTTTTGCAGCGGTATCGCCAACTTCTTACGCCGGCTCAACGGGACGCTCGATGAAGTCGACCGCCAGATTGCGGCGCTGTCCGCCCCGGTTGCGGAAACGCTCGCCCACGTCGGCGGCATCGCCGACACGGCCGACGCAACCGTGGCCCGGCTCGGCGGGGTGGTCGGCTCGCTCGAATCGGTGGCCGGGAACGTCGTGAAGACGTCCGATCTCGCCAACCGGGCGGTCGCGCCGGCGATCGTCAACGTCGGCGCGATCCTCACCGGCATCACGGCCGGGATCCGGCGGCTCGTCACCGGAGCGCGCGGCGGCGACCTGGAGAACCCCTGATGGCCGGCGATGAGGGATCCGGCAGCGGGTTCGTCACCGGTCTGTTGCTGGGAGTTTTGGCCGGAGCGACCTTGGCCATGATTGCTTCTCCGCAAAGCGGGGAAGAAACACGAAGTACTTTACGCGCGAAGGTGCGTGAAGCCACCGATCGGGCACGCGATACCGCGGGTGAGGTGAGCGACACGGTCGGCGGACAAACCAACGAATTGCTCGAGCGTGGCCGTGCGATTGTAGAACGGGCACGGGCCCGCGTCGAGGAGGCCGTCACCGAGGGCATGGAAGCCGCAGCCGAACAACGCAACGAACTCGAGAGCCGAACGTAGGAGATACGGTGGATATCAAAGTCAATGTGCGGGAATCCGAGGGCGATGCGTACGTCGTCGACTTGACGGGCGAGATCGACGTCTACACCTCACCAAAAGTCAAAGACGCGATTACCGAACTGATCGATAAAGAGCACTACAATCTGGTGATCAATCTCGAGAAGGTTCGCTATATCGATTCGACCGGATTGGGCGTGCTGATCGGCGGCCTCAAACGCGTGCGCGAGCACGGCGGTTCGGTCAACCTGGTCTGCACGAACCCCCAGATCAAGAAGATCTTCGACATCACGGGCCTGGTGAAGATCTTCGGGATCTTCGACGACGAGCAAAGCGCGATGAAGGCCCTGGCATGAATCCGGCACCGGCCGCATCCCGGTCGCACGGCGTCGTGCGGCTGGAGATTCCAGCCGTCGCCGAGTGGGTCGCGGTCGCGCGCTTAGCGGTGGCCGGTGTGGCCAGCCGTTCGCGCTTCTCGGTCGACGACATCGAAGACATCAAACTTG
>DASYOE010000192.1:0-4721 GCA_036008105.1 Candidatus Lustribacter sp.
CACTGTCCGGTGACGATGTGCCCGTCGCGGCCGCTCGTCGCCCGGGCGTTTGCGGCGAAGCTCAAAAACGCATCGGCCCGGGCACGTCCAAGTGTGCCGGCCGCGGCAGCTCGGCGTCCGCGGCGATCGCTTTCAAAAGCGCGGAGCCGGTAAGCGCGTCGCCGTATCCCTCCTCGGTGGAGAGGATCGAGAGGTTGATCAGCGCCGGCACGTCGGCCGCGGTGTCGAATTGATACTCGCCGTCGAGTCCGAGCCCGGCGACCACAACCAGCTGCCGCTCGCGGTCGAGATCGAGGCTGATCCGTTTGTCGCCGAAACGCAGCCGCAAGCGCAACGGCTTTTCGAGCCGCACGAAGATGACGCCGTTCTTGCCCAGGATCGAATTCAAGCGCTTCGTACCGGTCGCCAGCACGTCGGCCAGCGCGGCGAACCGCGACTCGTCGTCGGTGCCGGCCGCCGGCGGACCGTCGGCGGTCGCGGAGTCGATCGCGGCGCCGAGATCGCGCCGCGCGCGAATGCGTGTCGCCATCGCGACGATCGGGTTTTGGAGCGGTTCCGCGGACTCGTCCATCGCCGGCCATAGTATCATGGAACTGATCGCCACGGCAGAGGCGTTCTCGGCGACGGCCCCGGAGCGCGTGTGGGAACGCTTGATCGACGGGATGCACTGGCGGGAGTGGAGTCCGGCGACCGATTGGATGGTCGTCGACGGCGCGCTCGAACCAGGGCGGTACGTGACGATCAAGCGCAAACGCGGCCGTCAGACGGCGTTTCGGATCGAGAGCGCCGAGGCGCCCCATCGGCTCGCGCTGGTGCTGACGTTCGGCCCGGCGGCGCGGCTGCGCATCGCCTGGACCTTGGAAGCGCGGGACGGTGGAACCGTGATTCGCCAGACGATCGAAAGCGGTGGCCGCTTGCGCCGTTGGCTGACCGATCCGCAGGCCCGGCGCGGCGCGGTCGCGTGGTGCGACGATCCGGTTCGCCTGGCGCAACTCGCCGCCGGCGTGGGTAATGCCGTGCCGTGATCGATCCGCAATCCCAATCGCTGCCGAAAGTCCAGCTCAACCGCATGCAGACGGTTCGGATGGTTGCGGTCGGGATCGTGGTCGCGTTCATGGTGCTGCGGGTCGTGCCCGACGTCTACCGCCTCGTCTCACCGCTCGGGCTCTTCGATTACGCCACCAACGACGACGCCGTTGTCGTGAAGGTTCCGGCGACGCGCCCGAAAGGAAGCGACGCGCTGTACCTGGGCGATCGCGTGCGCATCGATCGCATTGCGCCGTTCGACCGCAAACCCGGGCTCGCGGGGGTCGCGTACACGCAACAAAACTTCGACCGGCGGCTGCCGATCGAGCGCGATGGTCGCGAGCGCGTCCTCGATCTGAAAGCGACCGCCGAATCGCCGGCCAGCCGCGCGATCGTCCTGCTGCGCATCGTCCTCTACGTTGCGGCGGTCGGTTTTGGCGCGCTGCTGCTGATCGTCAACCCGACCTTGGCCACCTTTGCGTTCTTCGTGTTCTGTCTGGGCGGTTCCGAGCCGACGTCCTTTTCCGACAACTTGTTCGACATGCCGTGGCGCCAGATTCCGCCGGTCATCGGCAACTTGATCGCGGGCCAAGCGCCGCTGGCGCTGTTGCTCTTCGCGTTGTCGCTGTCGTTGCGCGACCTGCGCGCGCGCTACGTTGTGGCGGCGATCCTCGGTGTGGCTGCATTCGCGATGGGCGCCGACAACGCGCTCGCCTTTTGGCGGCTGAATTACGGCGTGCTGCCGGCGCAGGCGCTGCGGTCCGCCTACGACACGGCCGAGATGTTCGCCAACATCCTCACCGCGGTGGCGTTCGCAGTCGCCTTCCTGCGCACGCGCGGCGCGGAGCGCCACCGCACGGCGTGGATCATCGCGGCGTTCGTGATCGCTGGGCTCGGCCGCTTCACGAGCGAGCATCTCTTCCCCGGCTACCTGAACTTTTGGCAAAACGGGACGCTGCTCGCGCTCTCGATCCTGCCCGTCATCGTGGTCTGGATCGCCGTCGTCAAGCATCATTTTTTCGACGTCGACTTCGTGGTCAGCCGGGCGCTCGTGTACACCTCGATCACGGCCGCCGTGATCTTCATCGTCGGCGGCTCCGAAGAGTTGATGACATACATCTTTTACAACAACACGAACCTGGCGTACGGCGTCATCATTCTGGTCTCGCTCGTCATCGGCTCGACGTTCGGCCGCGTGCGGGGCCTGCTCGAGCATTTCGTCGACCGTTTCGTCTTCCGCGGGCGACACGCTCAACGCACCGCGCTCGAACGGGTGGCATCGAATTTGCTCGACGCCGAAGATACCGGCACCGTCTTCAAGATGCTGCTGCACGATGTTCCCAGCATTCTCGACCTATCGTTCAGCGGGGTCATGACGCGCACGGACGACGGCGGATACCGGCTCGAGCACCACTGGAACTGGCCCGACGAATGCGTCAACTGCCTGACGCCGGATCACCAGCTCACGCGCGACATCAATAGCTCGCGCGGGGTTCTGCCCGAAGACGCTGTGCAGTCCACCATGGTCAAATCGCTCTTTCCGAACGAGCGGCTGACCTATGCCGCGCCGTTGTACTACGACCGCACGGTTTCAGCGCTCGTGCTCTACGGCCACAGCGTAACCGGACTCGACATCGACCCGGAGGAGCGGGTGACGCTCGTCCGCCTGATGGCGAACGCCTCGATCGCGCTAAATGCGATCGAACTCGCGATGTATCGCAAGGCGTTCGAGGCCGCCGCGGCGTTGGGTGCCTCGGGCGGCTCGGCCGAAGGCCGAACGCAAAAGATTCACGGAACGTGAATCCTAGTGACCGACGCCTTGGTAGCGCTCTAAGCCGAACCGCCAGAAGACGTAGGCGACGAGCAGGAACAGCAGCCCGACGGCCGGGGTGAGCACGCCGATCACCAGCGGCAATCCCAAACCGTTGTCCGCTTTGTGCAAGAAGAACGAGGCCGGGAAGTAGTTCATGAAGCCGAACGGGATCACGAACGCGAGCAGCAGGCGAACGCCGCGGCCATAGATGCTCAGCGGATAGCGCGTAAACTCTTGTTCGAGCTGTAGGACGAGCCAGCGCAGCGCGTCGACCTGCACGAACCAAAACGCCGCGGTCGAGATGATGAGCGCGATGCTCAAGTCGATCAGCGCGCCGCCCACAACGACCAGGACGACGAGCACAACGAAGACCGGCGTCACCGCCAAATGGTTCGCGGCGATGGCGGCCACCAGGAACACGAGCGCCAGCAGCAGTTCGTCGGGAAACATCGCGCCGGGCGTCGCGATCACCTGAAAGAGCTCGTCCAACGGCCGCACCAGCAGCCGGTCGAACTCGCCGTCGCGGATCCATTCGGGAATTTCTCCGACGGTAGAAAAAAACGTTCCGTTGATCGCATGGCCGGTCATCCACAGCCCGTACAGCAAGGCCATGTTGCGAAAGTCCCAGCCGTTCATCGACGGGAAATTGTTCAGCATGATCCACAGCGCGGCCAGCGCCGTCCCGTGGTACACGACCGTGAAGCCGAACCACATCAGGAAGTTGGCCCGGTACTCGAGCGTCGTCAGCACGTTGATGCGCCAGAACTGGCGGTAGACCTCAACCACCCTGGACCACCACGCGCCGCGTGCCGGCGCGCCACATCACCGTTGAGACCGCGGCCAGGACGACGATCCACAGCACTTGCAACGCCATGACTTCGGCGTAGCGTTCGGGCGGAATCCGGCCGATGTAGATCAGCAGCGGCGTCGAGAACATCGCGGCAAACGGCAACGCAAAGACCGCCTGCTGCACGACGGCGGGGAAGAATAGCAGCGGGACGATTTGGCCGCCGAGCAAGTCGGTGATCCAGGTGACGATCAGTTGCACGGCGGTGATTTCGAGCGTCCAGAAAGCGATGCAGTTCAACATGAAGTTGAGAAAGAATCCGACGAAGTACGCGAGGAAAAAGCTCAACGCGAAGGCGCCGAGGACGGCGGCCGACGGTACGTCGATGTGGACGACCAGCAACGCCAGGGCCAGCGACGGCACGATCAGCGAGGCATGGAACATCACTTCGCCCGTGCCGTCGGCGAAGAGGTAGAACGGCACGCTGATCGGTTTCATCATGTCGACGACGATGCTGCCGTCGTGCAATTTGTCGTGGAGCAGCTTCGTCTGATCGATGTCCAGGACCAGCCCCATCAGCAGCGCGACGGCGGAGTAGGTGATGATGGAGTGCAGCGGGACGCCGTGCGGGGCGGCATTGCGCGCGTAGAGCGCGACCCACACCACGCGCAGCAAGTACACCCGCACGACCAGCGACGCGATGCTGGTGAAGACTTCGAACCGGTAGGTCCCCTCGCGCGCGAT
The DNA here is from genome assembly GCA_036008105.1 of Candidatus Lustribacter sp. Classification (GTDB taxonomy): domain Bacteria; phylum Vulcanimicrobiota; class Vulcanimicrobiia; order Vulcanimicrobiales; family Vulcanimicrobiaceae; genus Lustribacter. Next base: position 4,371 of record DASYOE010000192.1, read on the forward strand.
CGCCCGCAGGGCAAAGAGGTAGTAGGGTTCGAGCGCCTCGACCATCAGGTTTCGGCCGTCTGGACCGGCTTCTGGTAGCCGTGCTGGTAAATGCGCCGGACGATCTCTTCCATCTCCGGTTCCTCGATCGAGACGTCGGTGATGGCGTAACGCTCGGTCACCCGCCGGATCAACGCTTCAGCGGTCGTCTCGTGACGGTCGAAGCGCAACCGCACGGTCGGCGGCTCCCCATGTTCGACCTCAACGCCCGGGAGAGCGAAGTCGGGCTGCGGGTCCTTGAGGTGCACGACCAGGGTGCGATGGGTTCCGTACTCGTCGCGCAGCCGCTCGGTCTTGCCGTCGTAGATGACG
>DASYOE010000193.1:0-21643 GCA_036008105.1 Candidatus Lustribacter sp.
GGACGTACGAAGCACCGTACGACGCCGTGGCCCAGATCAAAGGTTATCTCGCCTTCTATCCGGACCGGGTCGACGCGATCGAGTTGAGCTAGTGGGGTATCCCGCAGTTGTAATCGAGCGTCGTGCTGCAAACGCGCAGCGCCACGCGGGATGACGTTGCACCGACCGTTACGGGAAACGTCTGCGGCGGAACGTCATTTGAACTCACGCTGAGGGTGGCATGGCCCGGCTTCACACCGTTCAGGCGAAACGTACCGTCGGTGTGCGTGGTCGCCCGAACGTTCCCGAGTTCAACGACGACCCCCGATAACGGCTGACCCGTCGTATGGTCGGTAAGGGTGCCGATCAGGACGGCGAACGCGAACAAGTTAGAAGCCAAGCAGGCGGCGAATCGTCTCGCCATTTGAGGACCCCCTTCGTAAATCTCGGCCGGTATGTCTTTGGGGTGGCGGCGTTGGCCTCCGGCCTCGTCATGGTGGTCTGGCCCGATTACCGGGACAACGGCCTCCAAGATATTTTGAACGCAAGCAGCGGCCCGGTCTTTGTCTACGGGACGGCTGCCGCCCAGATATTCGGCGGCGCCGCCATGCTCTTCCGTCACACCGCGAGGGCGGGCGCGGTCGCGTTGGGCGTCGTGTATCTTGCCTTCGCCTTGCTCTGCCTGCCCCAAGTCGTGTCCGCGCCGCTGAAGTACGGCGGGTACGGCAACTTCTTCTTGGAGTTCTCGCTCGTCGTCGGAGCGCTGCTCGTGTATGAGCCATCGCGAGCCGACCTCGGCCGCATCCTGTGGGGCGTCTGCGCTACGTCCTTCGCTCTCTACCAAGCATTCTATCTCGACTACACCGCGACGCTCGTTCCGAAATGGTTTCCGCCGAGCCAGATGTTTTGGACCATCGCGACGACCGTCGCGTTCGCGCTCGCGGCCGTGGCGCTGCTCATCAATCGACAGGCACTTCTCGCGACTCGTCTGCTGACGCTGATGCTCGTGCTCCTCGGCCTATTCGTCTGGGTGCCGGCACTTCTGGCGGATCCGCACAGCCACTCGAATTGGAACGAATTCACCGAGAACTTCGCGATCGCCGGCGCCGCCTGGATTCTCGCCGACCTTCTCGCCGCGCATCGACGTCCTCTAGGCGAATGACGAGGCTCCCTGATGCTCGAGGACGATCTCGCGCCGTTCCTCGGACGATCGCAGGATCGCCGTACACGCCTCCAATGTCGCCAGCGCCCAGCGACCGTCGTGGGTCAGCGGTTTGCCGTTCGTCAGGTAGTCGTCGAGCTCTCTGACATCGGGTAGACCGATCGGTTCGAGTTTCACCTCGATCTCGTGACGTCCGTCGTCGTCGTAAACGAAGATGCCGTGCGGTGATTGACGGATGTCGCCGCGCTCGCAACTGACGACCGTCACGCCGAACCACGGCGAGACTTTGTTTACATCGTTCGGGTCGTCGAGCGGCGGCGCTTCGCCCGGTGCGCCGAAACGCGTCGCTTCCTTGCCGCTCGCGCCGTCGGACGTGCCGTCGCGAAGCTCTCGCCGCACGGCGATCCGCTCGGCATCGGAGTATTGCCGGTTCCCGATCCCCCACGTGAGCTCCGAGGTGTCGAAGTACCCGTAGCCGTTGTAAGCGATTGTGGCCGGCGTGCCGTCCTCGAAGGACAAGAACGCCGAGAAATTCCCGGCGCACGGGCGCTCCGGCATCCAACGCCCGACCGATCCGCGAACGCTCTGCAGCCGTGTCCCGGCCAGGACACGCGCGGTGTCGACGAGATGCGGGCCGTGGCGATAGAGGACGCCGCCGCCGAGCGATTCGTCGAGCTCTTCGGGAACGCGCGGCTTCAACAGCCAATCACCCGACATCATCATCGCGATCGCGATCACGCGGCCCAGCCGGCCCGAGGCCGCAACCCGTGCCATCGCCTGAATGTCCGACGACATGCTGTACGTCTGCCCGCACAACAAGGCGACGCCGTTCCGTTCGGCGGCCTCGCACATCTCCGCACACTCCTCGACCGTCAACGCCATCGGCTTCGTGCAGATGATGTGCTTGCGATGTGCCGCCGCCAGCAAGGCGTGCTCGCGGTGCAAGTAGTTCGGCGTCGCAATCCAGACGACGTCGACGTCCGGATCGGCACACAACGCCTCGACGCTATCGTACGTGCGGCCCCCGTAACGCCGCGCAAACGTCTCGAGCGCTTGCGGCCGCACCTCGGCGGCCGCGACAACCTTGACGCGAGGCTCGTGCTCGATGCTGCGCAAGAACATCCCGGCCCCGACGCCGAGACCGGCGAAGCCCAAGCGCAAGGGCGGCCGCGTCTCCGCGGTCATCGCCCGGCGGTCGCGGTCTCCTGGCGCACGTGCGCGCCGGCGACGGTTTGTTTGTAGTTATGTCCGAAGTCGCGGTCGTATTCGAAGGCCTCGTGCGAGCTGAGTTCGCGGCCGCGCTCGATGTTGATCATCGGCTCGTTCTCTTCGCGATCGCGGATCACTGCGATCGGGTCCTCACCGTTTGCGACGCGGTCCATGTTGTCGAAGAGCAGCTTGTGGTAGATGATCACCCCGCGGTCGCTCGAGCCGAGGTGCTCGCGGGTGCGGTCGGAGATCGGTCCTTGGCCGACCCAGGCGACCATGTCCTGATTGCCGACGCAATCGAGTTTCCCAATGAGGCGCCGGTTCTGGTCGAACATCTCGACATACCGAAGCGCGATCGGCGCGGGATCGGCGCCCGGCTCGCGCGGCGAGGTCCAATACGTGTAGTTGCGCGTGTTGGTGTCGTCGACGGCGACCCGGAATTGCAAGTGCGCGTGCCCCTTGTCGCCGACGGCGAGGATGTTCGGGAACAGCAGCGGATGCCCGATGCGCCACTCGGTCGAGTCCTCGCTCTCACCCTCCGCCAGACGCCGCTTCATCATACCGTAGCGAAAAATATCGAAGTCGATCTTGAGGTGCTTCGCCTGCTTCATCGTCGGCGGCATGCCCATGCGCTCGAGTTCGTAGTTTCCCCAGTACGCATGTAAGAACTCGAAGTGCACCGGGTCGGCGGAGTTGTCCATGCACTGCAGCCAGTTGCACGGCAGCGGATGCACTTCGATCGCCCGGTCCAGATCGTCGCGGACGAGGAGATCCCAGCGCGGCAAGAGCGGCGCCGGCTGCGGTCCCATATAGGCGAAGAGCAGCCCGCCGAGTTCCCGGACCGGGTAGGCTTTGATCGAGACCTTGTCTTTGAACCGCGCTTCGGGATGCATCCGGTCTTCAAACGGCGCCTCGACGCACTTGCCGGACAAGTCATAGAGCCAGCCGTGATAGCCGCAGCGCAAACCGTGCGGCTCGGGCACACCGAACTCGAGCGACGCGCAACGATGCGGACACGTCGTATCGCACAGTCCGAATTCGCCCTCGCGGGTGCGGTAGAGGACGAGATCTTCGCCCAGCAGCCGCACCAGCTTGATCGGGTTGTCGGCGAGCTCCAGCGCGACCGCGACGGGCTGCCAATAGCGCCGTAAGAGCTCTCCGCCCGGCGTTCCCGGGCCGACTCTCGTCAGCCGCTCGTTCTCTTCCGCGGTCATGGCCATGGTGCTGCCTCCCCAGATGTGGTCTTCCGTTCAAGAAATTCCGGCGGACGTAAATTGCTCCTCTGAGCACAGCACCGGACTGCATGATATTTTCGCGACGGCGGCGCATGGAAAAGCACATGCAACGCCGGCACTTTCTCGGAACGACCACCGCCGCGCTGGCAGTTGCGCGGCCGGATCGCGCGCTCGCGCAGAGCGTCCCGCTGCGTGTCGCCTCGACCGCCAGCGACTCGTATGCCGAAGCACTCTACGGCGTCGACGAGGGCTTCTTCGCCAAGGCCGGACTCAACGTCGACCTGCAGATCCTCGGCAGCGGTGCCGCCATCACCACCGCCGTCGCCGCGGGAGCAGCCGATATCGGGGTCACCAATCCCTTGCCGTTGATCGCCGCCGTCGAGCATGGGATTCCATTCGTCTACATCTGCGCGGGCGCGCTTATCAACTTCGACGAGGGTTCGTTGTGCGTGTCGCCCGACTCGCCGATCCATACCGGCAAGGACTTCGACGGCAAGACGATCGCGACGTCATCGCTGGCCGACATCAACGTCGTCGCGATCAAGGCCTGGATCGACCGTACCGGCGGCGACTCGAGCAAGGCACGTTTCGTCGAAATTCCGTTTGCGCAGATGGGCCCCTCGTTGCAGCGTGGAGTCGTCGACGCCGCGCCGATCGTCGAGCCGGCGCTGAGCGTCGCGAAACAAGCGGGGAACGTCCGCGTCCTTCTTCCGCCGATGTACAGCGTCTTCGGACCCGGCTTCATGATTGCCGGCTGGTTCTGCCGCTCCGATTGGTTGCAGAACAATCGCGACGCGGCGCGGCGTTTCGTCGGCGCGATCTACGGCGCTGGGCGCTGGGCCAACGCGCACGGCGATGAGAGCGCGGCGATTTTGGCCAAGTACGCGAAGCTCGACCCACAGGTGCTAAAATCGATGAGCCGCGCCCCCTACGCCACGTCGCTCACCCCGAGCATGTTGCAAAACGTCCTCGATCTCGCCTACCAGTACAAAGCCGTCGACAAACGTATTGCGCCGGCGGACGTCATCGCACGAGTGTGAGACGTTCGAGATTCCTCGTCGGGGTAACGGCGTCGGTGACTGCCATCCCGTGGGTCGCCGCCGGGCAAACACTGCAACTGACCGTGGCGAATGCTCCGATCGACTCCGGCATGACACCGATCGTCGCCGAGCGCGCCGGCTTCTACCGCAAGTACGGTCTCGACGTCAAACTGGTCACGATGAACAGCGGTGCCGCCGTATCGGCCGCGGTCGTGGGCGGCTCGCTCCAGATCGGCTCGTCGTCGTTACCGGGCGTCATTGCGGCCCACACGAAGGGCGTGCCCTTCCAGCTGGTGGCGCCGGCCTCGATCTATATCTCCGAACGCCCGTCCGACGTTTTGCTCGTGCGCGCAAGTGGGCCCATTCGCCAGGCAGCCGATCTCAACGGTAAGACGATCGCAACGCCCGCGTTGCACGACCTTCTGTCGACGACCACGCTCGCTTGGATCGATCAGAACGGCGGCGATTCCAAGACGGTTCGCCAGGTCGAACTCCCGCCGTCGGCAACACCGCAAGCGTTGGACGCCGGCCGCATCGATGCGGCTGCGATGTCCGAGCCGCGCGTGAGCGAAGTCGTCGGGAGCGGGGCCGGACGAATTCTCGGCAAGCCGTACGACGTCATCGCGCACACGTTCCTAATTTCCGGATACTTCGCGCTTCCGGAGGTGATCTCGGCCAACCGCGACGCGATCGTGCGCCTGGCGCGGGCACATCACGATGCCAACGTCTTCGCCAACGCCCATCACGACCAAACCGCCGTATGGCTGAGCGAAGCGGCCAACGTTGAACTTGCCGCCGTGCAGCGCTCGCAGCGTGCGACGTTCGCCGAGAGCTTCGATCCGGCGATGATTCAGCCGGTCATCGACGCCGCGGCGAAGTTCGGGCTCATCGACAAGAGCTTCAGCGCTCGCGACATCATCAGCCCGGTTGTTGCGGCACTGAAGCTCTAGCACCGACCGTTATGGCTGCTTCGCATAAGTACCGGCGCACATTCTATTTGGTGAAACGTCTGGAGAATGCGGTGCGCGAAATTCTCGAGGCAGCTTTGGCTGACCGTGGCGTGACCCTCACGCAATATACCCTGCTGAGCATGGTTTCTGACGTCGACGGGATGTCATCCGCTGACGTGGCTCGGAGATCGAGCGTTACGAAACAGGCCACGAACGAGATCATCAACGCGCTCGAACGGAAGGCGCTCATCTCGCGGTCCGCCGACGCCGAGAACCGGCGGATCTTGCGTATCAAGCTAACGCGTGCGGGCCGGACGGTTTTGCGCTCCTGCGACCTTGCCGTCGATCGGTCGGAACGGCGGTTCCTCGCAAAAATCAGCGCGACGCGCCTAGCCGGACTGCGGCGCACGATCGAAATTTTGATCGACTGACAGGGGAGTCAAGGTCCCTGACATGAAAAATGTCTGCCGGCCGTCAATCCGGCCTTGCAAGACACTTTCACGCCTTCGCTCTTAGGAGTCACGCTCTGATGACCACAGCGACGCGGGCGGTCCTGGCCGCCACCTTGGTTACGATCCTCAGCCTGTCGGGTTTCGGCACCGCCGGCGCGGTCGACCCGATCCAAATCGGCGCGATCCTCTCTTATTCCGGCCCCTCCGCACCGCTCGGAGAGCCGCAAGTGAACGCCCTGAAGTTGGCCGAATCGCAAATCAACGCGCATGGCGGGATCAACGGGCGGCCGATCCACTTTGTAATCGTTGATGACGAAGCCAAAGCAGACGTCGCTTCTCAACTTGCGACCCAGCAGATCGCCAGCGGCGTCGCGGCCATCATCTGCGGCACGCGCGTCGACACGACGAACGCCGTCGCGCGCATTACCGCTCAGGCCGGGATGTTGCAAGTGATCCTAACCCCTACCGTTTCGACGTGGAAGAGCAAAAACGGCGCGGTGGTGAAAACGATCTTCGAGGCACAGGCCAGCGACGAGCTGGAAGGCCGCGCTCTACTCACGTACGGCAAGCGCAAACTCGGTGTGAAAAAAATCGCATTCATTCACGATGCGAATTTCTTCGGCACCAACGGCGCCGAGATCGTTACGGGCGTCGCTAACACGATGGGCATCGACGTCCTAGGGAACGAGGCGTACGCCGGCGATGCGACCGACTTTACGCCGCAAGTTCAGAAACTGATGGCGCTCAACCCCGATGCGATCGTGCTGTGGGGCGCGACCACGACGCCGGCGCTCGTGACCAAAGCGATTCGTACCTTGGGCTACACCAAGCCGATCCTCGCATCGGGCGGAGTTGACTCGGAGGCCTTTCTCAAGATCGCCGGTCCGGCGGCCGCCGGCGTGTATGCGGCCGGCAGCGTGTCGAAGTCGCAACAGAGCCCCAACCAAAAAGCGTTCGTGACGCTCTACGAAGCAACGTACAAGATCCCCGCGGTGACGTTTGCCCTGCAGGCGTGGGACGCGACCCAGATCATCGCGGCGGCCATCAAGGGAGCCGGCGGCAAGACCGACGGCAAGAGCTTGTCCGACTGGCTCGAGAAAGGCGTACCGATTCCGGCCACGCAGTCGACGTTCAAGTTCTCGCCCGCGGACCATAACGGTCAGACACTCGACGCAGTTCACATGATCGTGCCGCAAAACGGCGTCTGGACGGACGCGCCGCCCTAGGATAGCTCGCTTGCGACGATGAGCGCGTCGAGAGCGAGCACCCCCTCGGGGTAGAGCCGGAGCGGGTTCAGTTCGATCTCGACGACGTTTGCCGTTGCGTCGACCAGCGCACCCAGCTGCGCGAGAACGCGGGCCGCGCCGCGGACATCGAGCGGCTTACCGCCGCGCGTGCCGGCCAGGACCGGCGCCGCACGTAGCCGCTGCAACGCAACAACGATCGCATCCTCGCCGGCATCGCTCGGCATGACCACGGTGTCCCGGAGTGCCTCGGCCCACACCCCGCCGAGCCCCGCCACGAGCGTCGTACCCCACTGCGGATCGCGCCGTGCACCGGCGATGAACTCGACCCCGGGACGCACCATTTCTTCGATTAGCGCGCCGTCGATGACGGCGTTGGGTGCGGTCGCGGCGACGTTCGCGTACAAGCGCGTCCAGGCTTCGTCGAGTCCCTCGGCGTCGCCAAGCCCGAGCGCGAGCGCACCGGCATCCGTTTTGTGCGCGAGGCCGGCCGATTGCAGCTTGAGCGCGACGGGAAAGCCGATCTCGGCGGCCGCGCGCTGTGCGCCGGCGCGATCGACAACGAATACGCCGCGCGGAAAGGGGATGCCGGCGACCGCGAGCAGCGCTTTCGCGCGATACTCCGGCACGATACCCGGACGATCGATCGCGAGCGGGGCGGGCAGCGAACGCGGCGCGGGTGGCGCGAGCGAGCAGCCTATTCCATAGCGCGTAACGTGTCCGAGTGCACGCAGCGCCCGCTCGGGTGAACGGAAGAATGCCACCCCCGCGTCGGCCGCTTCGCGCTCAGCTTCATCCGGAACGAGAGCGTCGTACGCCAGCAGGGCGAGAATCGCCGGCCTCGTCGCGCGCGCGGCTGCGAGGGCCGGTAATACCGAGTGGATTTTTTGAATGCCCATGTGCGACTGTCCGAAGATCGGAGAAATGACCGTGCAGCCGGTCGCCGCATCGTCAGCCAGCGCCGTTATCGCTTTGGCATAGAGCTCGGTATCCACCAAGGCGTGAGCGGTGACGTCGAGAGGATTCTCAACCGCAACGAAGTCCGGCACGACGGCCCGAATCGCCGCGACCGTGGCGTCGGTAAACCTCGGCACCGGCAACTCCGCGCGTTCGCAGAAGTCGAGTTCGACGCCCTTGAGCGCACCGGAATCGGTAATCAGCGCCGGTCCGCGGGTGGGGATTCGCGGGAACGTTGCCACCAAGGAGACCACGTCGATCAGCTCCTCCATGGTGTCAACCGCGATGACGCCGGCGCTCTCGACGAGCACGCGCACGAGTGCGTGGTCGCCGACAAGCGCTCCGGTGTGCGAGAGCGCCGATGCGCGCGCGCCTTCACTCGAACCGGGCTGCAGCATGACGATCGGTTTGCCGCGAGCGCGCGCCCGTGCGGCGCCGGCCAAGAAGCGCTGCGGATGACGTATTTGTTCGCAAAACACGGCGATGACGGCGTTGCGATCGTCGTCGACCATCGGGCCGAGAAAGTCCTCGATGCCGAGAACGGCTTCATTACCGGTCGATATCTGATAACTGACACCGATTCGCTTGGTGGCAAGCGAGAAACGCGCGACCGTCGGCGTGCCGCCGCTCTGACTGATGAACGCGACCTTGGGCGGTGGCGGATCAATTTCCGGATGGAAGGGCGAGAACGGGACCGCGAGCCCATCGACATAGTTGACGAACCCGAGGCAATTCGGGCCGAGCAGCGCGATGCCGGACGCGCGCGCGATCGCGGCGATCTCTTCTTGTGCCGAACGGCCTTCAGCGTCGAGTTCGGCGAAGCCGGACGCAAATACGACTACCGCGCCGGCCCCGCGTCGCGCACAGGCCCGCACGGCGTCGACGACCGCGGCTCGCGGCAGCAAGAGTAACACGAGGTCGACGCCGGCCGGCAAATCGTCGATGGTGGGCACGCACGGCCGGCCAATCACTTCCGTCCGGCCGCGGCTCACCAAGTGAACGACGGCGGAATACCCCAGCCGTTCGATGTTGCCGAGGATCGCAACGGCCGGCGAGTTCGGCTGCGGTGACACGCCGACGATGGCGATCGATTGCGGCCGCAGCAGACGCCATATGCCGCCGCCGGGGTCAGTCATCGAGCCGGTAATTCTCCAAGCCGGGCTTGAACGATTTGTCGTCCAGGAACTGTTTGAGGCCCTTGGCCCGCCCGCCGCTGGAATCCAGGAAGAATGCCTCGCGCGCTTTAGCCATCAAGTAGTCGTCGGCCATCTCCCATGGCATATCCTGAGCGAACTTGAATGCCGTTTTCGCCGTGCGCAAGACGATCGGATTCTTGCCGACCAAGTCGAGCGCGAGCGCGCGGGTGTGTTCGCGCAGGTCGGCCAGCGGCACGGCCTCGTTCACGAGCCGCATCTCAGCGGCTTTACGGCCACCGAACGTCCTGCCGGTCATTATATAATAGAGCGCATCGCGCTGTGGTACGAGGGCGGCAACCGCCCGCGTCACGTTGCCGCCCGGAATGATGCCCCAGTTGATCTCCGAGAGCCCAAAGGTGGCTTCTTCAGCCGCAATCGCGAGGTCGCAGGCAACGAGCGGAACGAAGGCGCCACCGAAGCACCACCCGTTCACCATCGCGATCGTCGGCTTCGCAAAGTTCATCAAGAGGCGCCATTGCCATAATTGAGCCGACCGGCGAGCCTGCGCTTGCGCGTTGGGCGGCAAATGATCCAACTCCCGAAAGAACTCGCGTAGATCCATGCCGGCTGAAAACGCGTCACCGGCCCCGGTGAGCACGAGCGCCCCACAACTGTCGTCCACTTCCAGAGCATTGAGGACCTCAACCATGTCGTTATTGAGTCCCGGACTCATCGCGTTACGTTTGTGGGGCCGGTTCAACGTCACCCACGCAATGCGGTCGTTGTCGACCTCGACCAGGACGTTGTCCCATGTTTGCATCGTTTGCTCCCTCGAACGGTTGAGTGTGCGTGCGCTTTCCCGCGCACCGGCGCCGAGCCCCTTGTCTCGCCTCGGGCGGCGCAGGAAACGAACGCGGTCAAACTGGAGATACCGCCGATGAACCGGGCGAGTCAAGGTCCTTGATACAGCTCCTGGTCGCCGGCCTGACCGTTGGGAGCACCTACGCTCTCGTCGCGCTGGGCATCCACATCATCCTGCGGGCCACCCGCGCAATCAACTTCGCGCAGGGCGACTTCGTCGTCTTGGGCGGTCTCTTCGCCCTCTCGTTCGTCTCGCAGCTCCACGTCAACATCTGGGTCGCGCTGCTGGGATCGACGGCCCTTGGGTTTGTCCTCGGGGCGCTATACGAACGTTTCATCCTCCGCGCCGCGGCACGCGTGAACGAAGGAGCCGTTATGATCGCCTCCATCGGCACCGTGTACGTCTTGCTGTACGGACACGCGCTGATCTGGGGCAACGAACCGCAGCCCCTACCGACGTTCAGTTCCGCCCAACAGGTTCAACTCGGCGGAGCAACGATCGCGGTGCAAAGCATCTGGGTCATCGCCTTGCTCGCGGTCATGCTCGCGGTGCTTTACGTGTTCTTCGAACGCACGGTGTACGGCAAGGCGATCCGCGCCGCCGCGAACGACCCCATCGGAGCGCGCCTCGCCGGGATCAACGTCGATCGCGCGCGCAGCGTCAGCGCCGCGATTTCGATCGCGCTGGCAACGTTCGCGGGTACGATCGTCGGACCGATCACCCTCGTCGGCGGATCGAACGGCATCACGATCACGGTAAAGGGTTTCGTCGGCGCGATCCTCGGCGGACTTGCCTCGCCGATCGGCTGCACCGCGGGTGGGCTACTCGTCGGGTTGATCGAAACGCTACTCGGCTCGCGCTTCGCCCACGACCTCGTCGACCCGCTCGTGTACGCAATTTTGCTCGTGGTGCTGCTGGTGCGCCCCCAAGGGCTGTTCGGCGGACGCCGGATCGTACGCGATTGAAAGCGCGGCTGCGCGTCGACCTGCGACTCCAGTGCGCGTTCGCGGTGCTGGTCGTCGTTTTTGGGATCGCGGGTGCTCGCGATACGGCGCTCATTCAGGCGGCAACGTACGGCGCGCTCTATGCGGTGGTTGCCATCGGGCTTTCGCTTTTGCTCGGCAATACGAACTTAATCTCCATCGGCCAGGCGGGCTTCTTCGCGATCGGCGCCTACGCCGTCGCGTACCTGACCGCGTCGGTGACGTGGCCGGCCGGCGTCACGCCGGGCGCGCAGTTTCTCGTAGCGAGCGTGCTCGGCACCCTCATTGCTGGAGTGCTGGGCCTCGCGCTCGGCATCATCGCACTCCGGTTCTCCGGGCCATATCTGGCGATGGCGACGCTGGCTTTTGATGCAATCGTGATCGGGCTGCTACGATACGTACCGGCATTCGGCGGCGTCAGCGGCATCACGAACGTGCCCTACCCGATATTCGGATCGATCACCCTCAGCGGCCCAAACGCGTACTGGTATGCGTGGTTGCTCGTTGCGGTCGCCGCCGCCGCCACAACAGCGATGTTGCGCGGTCGCATCGGGCGTGCGTTGGAGGCGATTCGCAACGACCCGCTCGCGGCCGAAGTTGTGGGCATTCCGGTCCGGCGTTACACGGTCGGCGTGTTCGCCTACGCCGGCGCGCTGGCCGGCCTCGCGGGCACCTTCTATGCGTCGTTTCTCGGCCTCGTCGTTCCCGACGCCGTCGGCGTGACCGTCTCGATCGACATTCTCCTGATGGTCATCCTGGGCGGCTCCGGCACCGTGTCGGGCGCGATCCTCGGCGCCGCCGTCATCGCGTTTACGAATCTCTACGGACATTCGTATCAGAACCTACGGCCGATCGCCTACGGCATCGCCGTCATATGCGTGGCCATCTTTCTCCCGCACGGGCTCGTCGGGCTGCTTTGGCACCGGCGCAACGTGAAGGCGACCGTGGCCCCCGTCGACGTTCCGCCGGCACCGGGGCAGACGGCGCACGCGAAGCCGCAAGCAACGACTCCGTGGCTCGAAGTACGAGGCGTATCCAAGCATTTTGGCGGCCTGGTCGCCGTCGACAACGTCTCGTTTGCGCTGGAGAACGGGACGGTCACCGCGCTCATCGGTCCGAACGGTGCCGGGAAGACGACGCTGTTCAATGCCATCGACGGCGTCGTCCACGCCGACACGGGCACGATCCTCGTGGCCGGACGCGACGTCACAGCCTGGGAACCGCACCGCATCGCGCGGCTCGGAGTGGCCCGGTCGTTTCAGAGTGCGCGGTTATTCGGCGATATGACCGTCGCTGAAAACGTTGCAACGAGCGCCTTTGCGACATCTGGCCGCACATTCGACGTAGGCGCGGCGCTGACGCGCTTCGGCATTGCGTCGCTGCGTGAGACCCCGGCACGCGATCTTGCCTTTGGCGATCGTCGCCGGGTAGAGTTGGCTCGATCCGCGGCCGGCCGGCCCGACCTTCTGTTGCTCGACGAACCCGCGGCAGGCCTGAACGCGCTCGAACGCGAGCGCTTACGCACCGATATCGAGTCGCTGCGAGGGGACGGGATCACGGTGCTGCTCATCGAGCACGATATGCAGCTCGTGATGGACGTCAGCGATCGCGTCATCGTGCTGGAATTCGGTTCGGTTATCGCGGATGGGCTGCCGCGCGAGGTGCAAACGAATCCGGCCGTCATCGAAGCTTACCTCGGAGCGAGCGCATGACCGAACGTTTGATCGTCCGCGATCTCGATGCGGGATATGGCCGGTTGCAGATCCTACGCGGTGTGTCGCTCGAGGTAGGCGTCGGCGAGTTCGTCGCCGTGCTCGGCGCAAACGGCGCCGGGAAGACAACCTTGCTGCGCGCGATCTCGCGCAGCGAAGCGCGCACCATGCGGGGCAGCGTCGTGTTCGAGGGCAGCGACATCACCGCGCTCCCGACCGAAGCGATCGTGCAACGCGGACTGCTCCATGTGCCCGAAGGACGCCGGCTCTTCACCGACCTTTCCGTCGACGACAATCTCCGCCTCGGCGGGTTCCTGCGATCGAGAGCTCAGGTCGAGAGCGCGGTGGATGAAGTATACGAGCGTTTTCCGGCACTCACCGCACGCCGGCGCTCGATCGCATTCGCACTGTCGGGCGGCGAACAGCAGATGCTCGCGATCGGCCGGGCGCTCGTTGCCAAACCATTGCTGTTGATGCTCGACGAACCGTCGACGGGCTTGGCACCGCGGGTCGTTGAGAGCATCTTTGCGATCATCGCATCGCTGCGCGCCGAAGGCACCTCGATCTTGCTGGTCGAGCAGAACGCCCGTCTTACGCTGCGCTTCGCCGACCGTGCGTACATCCTCGAGCACGGCGAGATCTCGCTGTCCGGTCAAGCCGCCGAGCTTGCCGCCGACCCGCGCGTGCAAGCGATTTACCTCGGCGGCCACAGCAACGCGCCGCGATGACGCCGGTTGCCGGGAGTCCGCGAGATCGCGCGGAAGGACCGCCCATGAGCACGACACCGACGGAAGTTTCCAAGAGCACCACGATGGGCTGGGGCAGCGACGCGGTCGCCGCAATGCTGCGCGCCCTCGACCTCAAATATGCCGCGATCCTGCCCGGGGCGAGCTATCGCGGACTGCACGACAGCATCGTCAACTATCTCGGCGATGAGAACCCGGAGATGCTCCTCTGCCTGCACGAGGAGCACACCGTCGCCATCGCCCACGGCTACGCCAAGGTTGCCGGCAAACCGATGCTGGCGATCGTGCACAGCAACGTCGGGCTCATGCACGCGACGATGGCGATCTTCAACGCGTGGTGCGACCGCGTGCCCGTCCTCATTCTGGGTGCGAACGGGCCGGTCGACGCGCAAAAGCGCCGGCCGTGGATCGACTGGATCCACACCTCGCAAGACATGGGTGCGCTCGTGCGTCCGTACACGAAGTGGGACGATCAGCCCGGCTCGCCCGGCGCCGCGCTCGAGTCGCTGCTGCGCGCCTACCAGATCGCGAATACGCTCCCATACGGTCCGACGATCGTGTTTCTCGACACCGAATTGCAAGAACAGAAACTGAGCGCGCCGCTCGCGCTGCCGCCGGTCGGTAAATACGTGCCGCCGCAAGAACCGGCACCCACGCCCGCCGACACCAAGCGCGTGCTCGCGGCACTCCAGGCGGCGCAGCATCCGCTGTTCATCGCCGGCCGTTGCTCGCGAACGACCGACGCGTGGGACGCGCGCGTCGCGCTGGCCGAGGCGCTGAACGCGCGCGTGGTGAGCAACTTCATGTGCGGCGCGATGTTCCCGACCGATCACTTCCTCCACGTCGGCCAGAGCCGCAGCAAAGCTGCGATCGCGGCCTTCCGCGAAGCCGACCTGGTCGTCGATCTCGACAGCGTCGACCTCGCCGGCACGCTCAAGGCGGTCGCCGGCGGCCAACCGCTCACGGCGAAGGTGATCAGCGCATCGATGGACCGCTACGTCCACAACGGCTGGAGCATGGATTATCAGGCGCTGCCGGCACTGGACATCAATCTCGCCGTTCCGCCGGACGCGCTGGTCACGGCGTTGCTCGCGGAACTCGGCAATCCCCAAGCCAAACCGCCCTCGCGCAACGGAGCGACACAGCCGAAGCCGGCGCCCAACGGCAGCGCGATGGGCGGCGCGATCGGCATCGATGCGTTCTCGCGCGCCGTCAGCGATGCATTCGCGGGGATGGACGTGTGCTTCACGCGCCTGCCGCTCGGCGTCAACGAAGCGGATTTCGTGTTCCATCATCCGCTCGACTACATCGGCGGCGACGGCGGCGGCGGGATCGGCAGCGGCCTCGGCATGTCGGTCGGCGCGGCGTTGGCGTTGCGCGGCACCTCGCGTCTCCCGGTCTGCCTCACCGGCGACGGCGATTTCCTGATGGGCGACACGGCGATTTGGACCGCCGTCCACAGCAAGATTCCGCTGCTCGTCATCGTGGCGAACAACCGCTCGTACTTCAACGACGAAGTGCATCAAGAGCGGATGGCCGTCGTGCGTAACCGGCCGGTCGAGCGCAAGTGGATCGGTCAGCGGATCGACGATCCGCCGCCGGATCTGGCCGCGTTCGCGCGCGCTCAAGGCGCCGTCGGCATCGGCCCAATCACCGATCGCAACGACATCGCGCAAGCGATCGCCACCGGCATCGGCCTCGTCAAGAAGGGTGGGGTCTGCGTCATCGACGTGATCGTCCTGCCGGAATACACGGCCGGCGCCGCCGCCGGCGTCGCCCAGGCGGAAGGCGCCGGGCGCAGCAACGACGAGCGCGGCTAAAGGAGCGTACGCAATGGCAGCTTCGGAAAAACCCCTCATTCGCATCGTGAACGACGACGGCATCGTTACGTTGACCATCGATCGCCCCGAGAAGCGCAATGCGATGAACCCGGCGATGCATTACCAGATGCACAAGGCCCTTAGCGACTTGCGCTTCGATCCGGCCTGCCGCGTGCTGGTGATCACCGGCGTCGACGAGAGCTTCTGTGCCGGACAAGATCTCAAAGAGTATTTCTACGATCTGGACGAGCGGAAGGCAACGGTCGAGCGCGATCGCGTTCGCGCCGCTTCCAACGAGTGGCGTAACCACATCCTGCGGCTCTTTCCCGCGCCTACGATCGCGGCCATCAACGGCTGGTGCTTCGGCGGCGGTTTCTCGATCGTGTGCTCGTGCGACATCGCCATCGCCGCCGACGAAGCGACCTTCGGGCTCTCGGAGATCAACTTCCGCGGCATCCCGGGCGGGATGGTGACCAAAAACTTGACCGAGACGCTGCGCCCGCGCGAGGGACTCTTTTACGCGCTGACCGGCAAGTCGTTCAGCGGAAAGCGCGCCGCCGAGATCGGGCTCATTACCTACTCCGTCCCCAAGGCACGCCTCATGGACGAGGTCTACGAGATCGCGCGCCTGTTGCGCGAGAAAGACGCGATCGCGCTGCGCGAGACGAAAGAGACGTTCAAGACCAGCATGCGGATGGACTACGAAGAAGCCTACTCGTACGCGACGGCCAAGGCGAACGAAACGCACCTCTTCCAGGGCCGCACCGGGATGCACGAGGGGATCGGCGCGTTCATGGAAGGCAAATTCAAGCCCGGTCTGGAGCACGTGAAAGAATAGGTGAGCGTTCACGCGCTGCTGCATCCCCGCAACGTCGCCATCGTCGGTGCGAGCAATCGGGAAGAGAGCATGGGGCACGGCGTGCTGGAGTGCCTGCGCGCCGGGGGCTTTTCCGGTCCCATCTACCCCGTCAATTCGCGCTACGACGAGGTCGCCGGGCTGCGCTGCTATCCGTCGCTGGTCGCGCTACCTGAAGCGCCCGACCACGTGGTCGTTGCGGTTCCGGCGGCGAGCGTCCTCGACGTGATGCGCGATGCCGTTGCGAGCGGCGCGCGCACGGCAACGATCATGGCAAGCGGATTCGAGCGCGAGGGTGACGTGGGACGCGCCGCGCTGAAGGCGTTGCTGGACGAGAGCACCATCGCGGTCTCGGGTCCGAACTGCATGGGAAATTTCTGCGCGGACGCGCACCTGATGACGCTCGAAGAGCGGCGCGTCCCGCCGGCCGAGCACGGCTCGGTCGCGATTGCCGGCCAGAGCGGCGGCGTCATCATGGCGCTCTATCGAGCCCTTTGGGACCGCGGCATCACCTCGTCGTACGTCGTCACCTCCGGCGATGAGCTGGGCCTCTGCGCGGCCGATTACATCGAGTACTTCGCGACACGCGACGACGTACGCGTCATCCTCTACTACCTTGAAGGGTTGCCGGAGGCCGGGCGCTTCGCGGCGGCCGTTCGCGCGGCGACGCGCGCCGGGAAGCGCGTCATTCTCTTCAAGATCGGCGGCTCCGAGCGGGGGCGCGCCGCGGCGGAATTGCACACCGGCTCGCGGGCCGGCTCACTCGACGCCTTTGATGCGGCGCTCGCCACGACCGGCGCGATCCGCGCGGACACACTCGACGAAGCGATCGAGGGCGTCGAGTTCTTGACGCACGCGGCGGCGCCGGCCGGACCCCGCCTTGCGGCGATCATGTTTTCCGGCGGCCTGAAGGCCATCGTCTGCGATCACGTCGAGCGTGCTGGAGCCGAGCTCGCCGAGCTGAACGCGGAAACGCTCGCGCGTCTGAACGCCATCGTCAGCACCGGCGGCTCGGTCGGCAATCCGCTCGACTTCGGGCCGCCGTGGAACTTCGAGGCGTACCTTGACTGCATTCGCGCGCTGCGCACCGACCCGAACGTCGATCTCGTGCTCGCGCAAGACGAGTTGTTGCGCTCGGCCGGCCCGTTCAAGGAAGCGAACTTTCGGCGCTTGGATGAATTCGTCGTCGCCGAGAGCGGTGCGCCGTTGGCGATCTTCTCGATGATCTCGCACAGCGTCACGGATCACGGTCGCGCACTGCGCGGCACGCTGCCGCATCTCCCGTTTCTGCAGGAGCCGGCGAAGGCGATTCGGATACTGACCAAAATCGGCCTCGCTTCACGCGCATTCCGCGACATCGAGTTTTGATCGACAGGAGGAATCCGATGCTTCGTTCCACGGTCGTGTTCGTCGCGCTGGTGCTCCTATCGGCCGCGCTTCCAAAGGCCGCACCGGCCGCAGACCCCTTCGAAATCGACGCGATTCTGCCGCTGACCGGCCAGGCCGCGTTCATTGGAAAAGCATCGGCCGAAGGCCTCAAAGCCGCCGAAGCACTCGCGAATAAAGCGGGCGGAATCTCCGGCCGTCCCGTGTCGTTCGTCATCCAAGACGATCAGTCCAATCCGGCCAACGACGTTCAGCTCGCCAACGCGCTGATCGCGAAAAAAGTCCCGGTCATCATGGGCTCGGCATTGGTCGCCAACTGCAATGCGATGGTTCCGCTGGTCCGGGATGGTCCGGTGCTGTACTGTCTCTCACCGGCGCTGCACCCCGATCCCGGAAGCTACGTCTTCTCCGGCGGCGTCGCCGCCAGCGACACGATCTTCGTCGCCATCCGTTATGCGCGTCTGCGCGGCTGGACGCGCATCGCGACCGTCAATCCGACCGACGCGACCGGCCAAGACGCCGACAAGTCGATCGCGGCCGCACTCGCGGAGCCCGAGAATCGCGACTTGCAAATCGTCGATCGCGAGCACTTCAACTTGACCGACGTCAGCGTGGCGGCGCAGATCGCGCACGTCGAGTCGACGAACCCGCAGCTGGTCATCGCGTGGGCGAGCGGAACGGCGATCGCGACCGTGTTCCGTGCGATCAACGACGCGGCATATGCCGTTCCCGTGCTCACCTCCAACGCGAACGCGACCTACGCGCAAATGAAACAGGTCGCTCAGATCGTGCCCAAGGAGCTGTACTTCTCGGGCGTACCGTCGATGGAGCCCGACCAAGTCACCGATCGCGCGACCAAACGCGCCGTCGACGCCTACGACGCGGTCTTAGCCACGATGAACGTACGGCCGGAGGTACAAGCCACGACGTACGATCCGGCGTTGGTCGTGATCGAGGCGTTTCGCAAGGCCGGCCTCAACGCGACGCCGGACCAGTTACGCGATGCCATCGCGGGCACGCACGACTGGGTCGGCGCGAACGGGCCCTACGACTTCCGCAAGTACCCGCAACGCGGGCTCGGCGTCAACACCGCGACCGTCCTGCGCTGGGACGGCGGCAAGGGAACGTGGTACGGGGTCAGCGCGCCCGGGGGCGCTCCGCTCAAGTCCTAGCGGCGCACGCACGTCCGGCAGCCCGGGGTTGACCGCGGTGAAATATAATGGTAGTGTTATATAACATCATGGTTAACAGTTCGGACCAACTCGACGCGGTTTTTGCCGCCCTCTCCGATCCGACGCGACGGCGTATCGTCGAACGGCTCGCCCGCGGGTCACTGACGATCGGCGAGATCGCGTCCGGTTTCCGCATCTCGCAGCCGGCGATCTCGCGCCACGTGCGCGTGCTGGAAGAGTCCGGTCTTCTCGACCGGCGCGTCGACGGCCGCGTTCACCACTGCACCCTGGCACCCGCACCCATGAACGGTGCGGCCGGCTGGATCGACAAGCAGACGGCCTTCTGGAACGGCGTGCTCGACCGGCTCGGCGATGTCCTCAACGAACCCCCCGCTCGAAAGAAGAACACCAAATGACGAATCTGCAATCGCCCGCGGTGCCGGCACTCGTTCTGCGCCGCATCTATCACGTACCGCGCGAACGCGTCTTTGCCGCGTGGACCAACCCCGAAACCGCCGCCCGCTTCTTCGGCCCCGGTGATACCCAAGCGACCGACATCCGCATGGACGTCAAGCCCGGCGGCACGTATAGCATCACGATGATCTCGCCCGAAATGGGCCGCCTGACCGTAACCGGCACCTACAAGGAAGTACAAGCACCGGAGCGTCTGTCGATGACCTGGCGCTGGCTCGAAGACGATCCGGCCGACGAGTACGACTCGCTGCTGAGCCTCGACTTCATCGACCGCAACGGCGACACCGAACTCGTGCTCACCCACGAGAAACTCGCCAGCGCCGAATCCCGCGATCGCCACGAACACGGTTGGACGCTGATCGTCGATCAGCTGGCGACGATCCTGTAAGCGTTCCGCAACAACCACGGACACCGTCGGGTTATGGCGTCCACATGAAAAAGCGGAAACTTGGCCGGAGCGGCCTCGACGTCTCAGCCCTGGGCCTCGGGTGTATGGGCCTCAGCTTCGCCTACGGGCCGGCCACCGATACGCCGGATGGGATCAAACTCATCCGGTCCGCCGTGGATCTCGGCGTCACGTTCTTCGACACGGCAGAAGCGTACGGCCCATTCACCAATGAGGAACTCCTGGGCGAAGCTCTGGCTCCACTGCGCGACCAGGTCGTCATCGCAACGAAGTTCGGGTTCCGCAACGGAGAGGCCGGACTCGGCTTCGATAGCCGGCCCGAAAACATCCGAGCGGTCACCGAAGCCGCGCTCAAACGGCTACGTACCGATCGTATCGATCTGCTCTACCAGCACCGTGTGGACCCGAACGTTCCGATCGAAGAGGTGGCCGGCGCGGTGAAGGATCTGATCCGCGCCGGCAAGGTCAAACACTTCGGTCTTTCTGAAGCCGGCACGCAAACGATCCGCCGGGCGCACGCCGTTCAACCGGTGACGGCAGTTCAGAGCGAGTACTCTCTGTGGTGGCGTGAGCCCGAAGAAGAACTCCTTCCACTGCTCGAGGAACTTGGGATCGGGTTCGTCCCGTTTAGCCCGCTCGGCAGAGGCTTTCTCACCGGCACAATCGGTGCGAACACGACGTTCGACAGCAGCGACTTCCGCAACACGCTGCCGCGCTACGCGCCGGCGGCGCGAGAAGCGAACCAAGTTCTGGTCGACTCGATCGGCCGGATCGCAGCCGAGAAACATGCGACGCCGGCGCAGATCGCGCTGTCCTGGCTCCTGGCACAGAAGCCGTGGATCGTGCCGATCCCGGGCACGACCAAACTCCATCGGCTCGAAGAAAATATCGCAGCGGTGGACCTGGAGTTAACCGCAGCGGATCTACGCGCGATCGAAAGCGCGCTCGCGGGCATCGCGGTGCAAGGCGCACGCTATCCGGCGGCTTTGCAGCAGGCCGTCGACCGCTAACCGTCAATCCCGAAACAGGGCTGATGACGGGCGGCGTCGATTCGCCATAGCATGATCCAAACGCTTGTGCTGGTCGCCGCGCTCTCCAATCTCACGGCCGTTGAAGGCCGCGTCGTGCAACTCTCGGTGGTGAGCGTCAGCATCGTCAACTCAACCTCCGGTAAGGTGGTGCCGTTCCATCTCGAGCCCTATTTCGCCGACGTCTTCAACGCCGGCGGCAAGACCGAGATCCCGATTTCACGGGTTCGCATCGGATCGATCGTGAAGGTCTTCTTCAACAACCGATTCAACGGCACGCGCCGCGCGGAACGCATCGAACTGCTTCGTCAGTGATGCGTTAGGGATCCGCGCGCGGGGCAACGAGCGCGGCCGGCGCGTGCCGCGGCGAAATGATCGAACGGTCACCGATCCACAAGGCCGGCGGGATGCGCCACCACTGCGCCATCGAGATCAGCGGTGCCGCATAGCTGCCGCGGAGCGCCGCGAAGTCGACCCAAGCCTTCTCGGCCTCGCGCATGCGAAGACCGTGCGCCGACAAACGTTCGAACACTTGATCGAACTCCGCGCGGTCGATGCCCGGCGCACCGTCCGGATCCTCTTTGAAGTTGTAGTACCGTGCGAAATCGCTCACCATATGCCGGCCCAAGCGGCTGAGCATTCTCGCGGCGCCGACGTGGCCGATGTCGACCGTCGTGATGACGAGCGTCGCCGCATCCATGAGCGCGCCGATCGTCCCGACCCATGATTGCAAATCGTGGGTCGAGCGAAAGTACGAGAGCACCGGGTACGCCAGATGCGTCTCCATGATGTCGGCCATCCACGCTTCGACGCGGCCGAACGTGGCGCTGAGGT